>OMIY01000001.1 GCA_900299215.1 bacterium
AAGGTATTGAAAAATTAGTAGATAAAACTATCAATCGATCATTTCGATTGGTTGAATGTGGTTTCCCGGTTAGTAAGCAATCAAAATCTATTACACTAATCAACTTGCCTCGGTAATTCACTAATCCTCTAAACCAGTCATAGGTTCCTGGCACGGGCGTAACGGACGGTATTGGCATAATTTCAGCTGCATCAAGTACTGGAATTAGCCAACCATACCCTCCTGCCCAAAACGCTAAATATCTATTCGCGACGTAACTAGACTGCTGCGCTGACTCCGCACGTTTAAGCAGCTCATGCTGATACTCTCTTAAGGCTACATTTTTTTTTGCTTGTGATATTACTTGTTCAATCACTGTGTTAATCAGTATTTACTGACCCTGCTAAGTAACATTGTGATTTTTTGAAGTAGCAACGCCTGATCGACTGGCTTAATCATGTAATCACATGCGCCTTGACGGAGCCCCCAAATACGATCTGTTTCTTGATTTTTGCTACTACAAATAATGATGGGCAATGATTGTGTAGCGGGATCTCGGGTGATTTCACGCGTTGCCTGAAATCCATTTTGACCTGGCATAACAACATCCATGATGACTAAATGAGGGGGATTACTTTTAATCTCAGCAATAGCGGCTTCGCCGTTATCCACTGCAGTTACTTGATACCCCTGGGATGACAGTAACTCACTGAGAAAATGTCTGTCCGTCGGCGAGTCATCAACTACCAAAATACTATGTCGAGACATAAAATTTCTATAGAAAATAAAACCAAATCAATTAAGTAAGATAAGACTACAAAGTAAAAGCATCAGCCATTAGCTACTTTCGGAAGCAGATCAACGACCGTCTTGATCAAACTGTCTTTAGTGAACGGCTTGGTGAGATAAGCGCTAGCACCAGATAACATGCCCCGTGCTCTATCGAAAAGTCCATCTCGCGATGAGAGTAAAACGACGGGTATATGGTGATACTGCTCGCTGCAACGAATCAGACTGCAGGTCTGATATCCATCGAGCCTTGGCATGAGGATGTCACAGAATATGAGCGCTGGAGTTTGCGCAACGATAATCGACAAGGCTTCGAAACCGTCTTTTGCTAGACGTACGGAATAGCCCGCCTGAGAAAGAAAAATTTCTGCCGATCGACGAATAGTACTGCTATCGTCCACGACTAAAACGTCTGGTCGGATCGTTCTCTGCGCTGTTGATTCAGTCATTGCGCCACCCGAAAAAACTAAAAACGGAATGGGCAAGACTGTAACAAAAAAGGTAACTACTTAATGTATTGCTAAGTAAAATTCTTTTGCAATCGGTGTTTTGGCGACAATTCCTAAGAGCTTAAGCCTCGCCTACACGAATCATTAAGGATTTCAGATAAAGAGCATCGATTAAATCGCAACCATTTCAAAATCTTCCTTGCGAGCCCCGCATTCTGGGCAAGTCCAATTCATAGGAACCTGTTCCCAACGAGTACCCGGAGCAATACCCTCTTCGGGTAAGCCCGCCGCTTCATCGTATACCCAGCCACAAATAAGGCACATCCACGTCTTAAACTCTTGTTCAGTCTCTTTATCGCTCACGGCACAGCCCTTAAAGTAGAATAGTTAGCCTTCTATATTAATCTTTTCCTTGTGCAAAACCAAACTTCTCCGCTTGTTTTGACGTTCGGAGTAGCCGATCCAGTCGGCGCAACGGGCATACAGGCCGACTTAGCCTCCTTCGGCGCCATGGGATGCCATGGCTTATCGGTCATTACTGCACTGTCGATCTCTGACACTACAGGTACAGAAGACTTGCAGGCTATTGATCCCGATTGGGTTGCAGATCAAGCACGAGTTCTTTTGGAAGATATGCCCGTTGCTGCATTCAAAATCGGCTACATGGGTAGCGTTGAGAATGTTTCAGTGATTGCAGAAATTGTTTCAGATTATCCAGATATACCGCTAGTGCTCGATCCCTTCACCACCATGCTTCCCGACCAAGACACTAGCGAAGAAGTATTGATGGCAATGCGCGAGCTGCTGATTCCTCAAACGACCTTGTTGCAAGTATCCGTGGATGAGCTATCACGGCTGGCAGAAACTTGGCGCGAACCCAGCGTCGATACCTTGATAGAAACCGATGCACAGCAGCTTATCGAGTTTGGATGTGAGTATCTTTTTGTGACTGGAGCACCCGGGGAAGCGCATGAAGTCACTAATTTGCTTTTCTCGGAAAATGGATTGGTTCGTAGCGCCAGTTGGGCCCGACAAGCTGGCCCCTTTGCTGGCGCTGGCAATACGTTGTCTGCCACGATGGCCGCGATGCTTGCAAATGGCCTTGATGTACCCGAGGCCGTCTCTGAAGCAGAAGAATTCACCAATGCCGCTCTCACGCACGCACAGCGCCTTGGAATGGGCAAATTAGTACCTGACCGCTTCTTCTGGGCGCGCGAGGGAGATAGTGATACTGCAGCATCCTGAAATAAAATAAAGCATCACATAAAAAGCTTCATACAAAGAAGCTTCACCTAACTA
>OMIY01000002.1 GCA_900299215.1 bacterium
GCATTCGGGCAATTTGGCTGCATTGATGGTCACCTATCCATCGACGCACGGGGTGTTTGAAGAGAGCATTACCAGAATTTGCCAACTGATTCACAAACATGGTGGTCAGGTTTACATGGACGGTGCCAATTTCAACGCCCAGCTTGGCGTTTGTAAACCTGGCGAATTTGGTCCTGATGTTTGCCACCTAAATCTGCATAAGACCTTTTGTATTCCCCACGGTGGTGGCGGACCAGGAATGGGCCCTATTGCAGTCAAAAGTCACCTTGCACCATTCTTGCCGGGTCATCCGTTGGCTGAGTGTGGTGGCGCAAAAGCAGCTGGTCCTGTTTCCGCAGCACCTTGGGGTAGCGCTAGCATCTTGCCCATTTCCATGATGTACATCTGGATGATGGGGGGCGAAGGCCTTACCAGGGCGACTCAAGTAGCGATATTAAACGCAAACTATGTGGCTAAGAAACTTCAGGCCGACTTCCCAGTGCTTTACCGTGGCGCCAACGGGCTAGTTGCTCACGAGTGCATCATCGATCTACGGCCACTTAAAACTAAGGCTGGCATTGAAGTTGAAGATGTAGCTAAGAGGCTCATGGATTACGGATTCCATGCCCCTACGGTGTCCTTCCCGGTCGCCGGTACGCTGATGATTGAGCCAACTGAGAGTGAAGACAAGGCAGAGATTGATCGCTTCTGCGACGCGATGCATTCCATACGCAACGAGATCAGAGCGATCGAAGACGGTAAGTTGCCCAGAGATAATAACCCTCTGAAAAATGCACCGCACACTGCCGAATGCGTGATGGATGAGTCATGGAATAGGCCATACAGCCGCAAAGTGGCTGCTTACCCAGCCAACTGGGTTGGAGCCAACAAGTTCTGGCCCTTCGTGGCTAGAATCGACTCTGCATACGGAGACCGTAACCTGGTATGTACGTGCGAGCCTATCGATCAATATCTCGATGAAGCACAGTCATAACGACGTCTTCGTGACCTGCTGCTAGAAATCTGGCACCGATGGTTTCGGCAAAGCACACACTGCGATGCCGGCCACCGGTGCAACCAACTCCAAGTCGCAGGTAGTGCTTGCCCTCTTTGTGATAAAGGGGAAGAAGAAAGGTCATTAGGTCTTCAATCTTTGAAAGCATGAGTTGAGCTTCGGGTTGCTTTAAAATGTAACTGGAGACCGCTCCATCCAGACCAGACTTGGCTTTTAGTTCAGGAACAAAATAGGGGTTATCAAGAAAGCGCAGGTCGAACATCATATCGACTGGCTGTAACTGCCCATATTTGAAGCCAAAGCTCGTAATTGTTACGTTTAATTGTCTCGGTGGTAAATCCATGCTCAAACGCGACTCAACAGCTCTCACTAACTGTTGAGGATTCCAAGTAGAGGTGTCTAAAACCACGTCCGCACATTCCTCTATGAATCCTAAAATCTCCCGCTCTCTCTCAATCGCCTCAGTTAGAGTCTCACCGTTCCCTAGTAATGGATGCCGACGACGCGTCGCGCCAAAGCGTGTAACCAATACCGGAGTGTCAGCAGTCAGAAATATGGTCTGAACGCGCACTCTTTGAGCAAGAGTCCTTTGAATTTCCGGAAATTTTCCTGAAAAACTTTGGTCTCTTACATCCATGCATAAGGCCAAACCATGTTCTGCGCTAATTCTTCCTGACTGAATTAGGTCAATTGTTGGCTCAATAAGTTCAATTGGCAAATTATCAATGCAGTACATTCCAGCATCTGCAAGGGCTTTAAGTGCCGTAGAATTACCTGCCCCAGAAAGTCCCGTAACTATGACAACTGTGCCAGCCGACATCTGCCTAACCTTCGCTAAAAGTACTTTTTACGTTTACTAGATGGCAGAATCTGCAATTGCTCTCGATATTTAGCAACGGTACGACGGGCTAACTGTATTCCCCGCTCCTCAAGGATTTCGACAATACGCTGATCTGACAACGGTCGACGCGCATCTTCCACTTTAACCAAATCAGAGATCATCCTCTTAACAGATTCACTCGCCATGTCCTGACCATCGGCACGAGACACAGAGCTATTAAAGAAATATTTGAGCTCAAAGACGCCCCGTGGAGTGTGCACATATTTATTGTTAGTCACTCGACTAATCGTCGATTCGTGCATACTTATATCTTCGGCTACGTCCTTCAAAATCATCGGCTTTAGATATTCAACGCCATGGTCAAAAAAATCTCGCTGACGCTTAACAATGCTTTCCGTCACCTTGAAAATGGTACGCTGACGCTGACGGATTGATTTTATCAACCACTCCGCAGCCTTCATTTTCTCTGCGACATAGTTTTTCTCGTCACCTTTTGACTTTTTATCACTCATCATAGTGGAGTAAAAATCACTGACTCTAAGCTTTGGCAGGCCATCTTCGTTTAGATTTACTACCCATTCACTTCCCAATTTAAAGACGTAGACGTCTGGGGTAATGAACTGAGCTTCGGTCGCACCGAACTGCCGTCCTGGTACTGGCTCCAAATCAGCGATGATGTGAACATTATCAAGGACCTCTTCCAAGCTGATCTGCATTGCCTTAGCAATTGCTGCGAAATTCCGATTTTCTAACTCACGCAAATGATTTTCTACGATCAGCTCGACGATCCCGTTTTTCAGATGACTGTTACGTAGCTGTAAATGCAGGCACTCCTTCAAATCGCGAGCACCGACACCATTGGGATCAAGCCGCTGAATGGTATCTAGAATTCCATCCACTTGCTCTAAGTCAAGGGATTCTGCCTCGGCCAATTCATCTATTGAAATCGTCAAATAGCCACGATCATCGATGTTTCCAATTAATAGCGAGGCTATTTTAAGTTCTTGTTCATCAAAGTCGAGTTCACCAATTTGCGTCAACAAGTGATCCTGCAAGGTACCAACCTTGCTAATCATATTTTCGTAATTTGGCAGCTCCTCATCAGCGATCTTCTTAGCTGCGGTTGTCGAGGCAGGAGCTTGCTCCTGGTACCTATTTAATGCTTCCCAATCAAGCTCCCCACTTTCACCTTCGCCTCCTGCTGAGTCGACGAGGCTACCAGCCTGCTGGATAGATTCAGAGATTACCTGCTCCTCTGTACGCTCACGCTCGCGCTCTACTTGAGCTGCCTCCTCAGGACTCTCTACCATATCTTCTTCTAGGCACGGATTCTCGGCGACCTGAGAGGCAACAAATTGTTCGAGTTCCTGACGGGATAACTGCAGCAGTTTAATTGCCTGCTGCAATTGCGGCGTCATGAGCAACTGCTGCGTTAACTTGAGACTCTGTTTAAGTTCAAAAGCCATGTTAGTCCTGGCCTAAAGTTTGCAGGCGTTGTGCTGTCCTACATATATCATAAAGTCTCAGTGGGTCTGCATGCAAAAAAAATTCCAATTTTGCAAAGACCATAAAAACCAGCCAAAACCTCTGACCTGATTCCTTAAGATCTTAAAATTTGAAATGCTCACCAAGGTAGGTTTCTCGCACGACCTGATTTTCAGCCACCTCATTGGGAAGGCCGTGAGCTATAATCTGGCCGCCGGAAAGTATGTAGGCACGATCGCAACTACCAAGTGTTTCACGCACATTGTGATCGGTAATGAGAACACCAAGTCCTTCGTCCCTGAGTTTACCGATGATTCCTTGGATCTCTTGTACGGTTACTGGATCGATGCCGGCAAATGGCTCATCCAAAAGTAAAAATTTTGGTTTAATGATGAGAGCTCGTGCAATCTCTACACGACGCCTTTCTCCACCCGACAGAGCGGCACCCATGGACTTTGCAATATGGCGAATCTGAAATTTTCCAAGAAGATCGTCCAAAAGTTGAGCATGCTCCGAGCGAGGGATTTGACAAACCTCCATCACAGCTCTCAGATTGTTCTCTACCGTCAATTTGCGAAAAATCGACATATTCTGGGGTAGATAGCTAATACCCTTGCGAGCCCTGATGTGCATGGGTAAATGGGTTATTTCCTCGTGACCCATGAAGACACTGCCGGCCGTAGGGTAAAGGAGCCCCACCACCATATAAAAACTTGTGGTTTTACCTGCCCCATTCGGCCCAAGGAGACCAACAACTTCACCCTGGCTAACGCTAAATGAAACAGACTTAACAACCTTTCGTTGTTTAAAGGATCGCTCTAGGTGTTCCGCCCGGAGCTGGATTATAGATTCTCCCGTTTGATCCCCAGCGCTCACTTGCGTTTCTCCGTATTTTTGCCCGTATTCGATGAGTTTTTAGAGGCTTCCGCGTTGCGATTTTCAGTCTGTACCTCGCCTGCTACTCGATCAGCTCTGATCCAGCCCGTATTCATCTCGTAGGTTATCTTTTTACTTCGAATGACAGAGTCTTCCCCTCGCCAAAGTTTCGCATTTCCATCTAGAACAACTGTACGCTCGGTATTGAGAAACACGGCTCGGTCGCCAAGTGCGCGAAATTTTTCTCCACTATTCTGATCGATGCCATTTATTCTAACACGGCCTTGTGCAACAACCTTGGTGACTTCATGAGAAGTCTCGTCAAAAAATACCTGTGCAAAATCACTCTCAAGCCTCATGTCGTCTTGGGTGACTAAAACATCTTGGGAAAGTTCCACCATTCCTTTTTCTCTAAGTCCTTTTAAGCCGATGCTCTCAAAATGAACTGGAGACTTAGAAGATCCCCCACGCCTCTTTGCCCCGGCAGATTTTCCTCCAGACTTTGGTGGAACCACCGTAGTCGTCGAAGTTGATCTTTGATCCTTAGAATGAGGCACCGGTGCCTTAACGCTTTTTGGCTCGGTTGGTACCTCGTCGTTTGCTGAATTATTGGATGATTCAAATGATTCAATCGGCTTGCCATTCGGGGCTAAAGGCTGAGACTCTTCATCGACGAAGTCGGCAAAACTGGGAGTGCACCAGCATTGAAGTAACATTACAGCAATAATGGTGAATCTAACGCTTGGCTTGACTGTAGGTAACTTCACCTTTGACCTTTCCTGGCATCGTAAGAGTTTGCGA
>OMIY01000003.1 GCA_900299215.1 bacterium
GAATATATCATCGTTGATGGTGGATCTAATGACTCTACTGTGGAAATAATTAAACGTTATGAGCCTCATATAGACTATTGGGTAAGCGAGCCTGATAATGGGATATCTGATGCTTTCAATAAGGGATTGTCCTTTGCGCGTGGAGAGTACGTAAACTTTCAGGGTGATGGTGACGGGTTTGCTCGTGAAGATGCTTTGTCAATAGTAGAAAGTATTTCTGACAATGCAATGCTGGTTGCTGCACGAATCAACAGAATTGACCATTTGGGAAGGGTTATTTTTGAGTCTCCTGTATTGTCCTGCAGTTATAAGTCAGCAATGCTAACCAGAATGCCCTTCCCGCATCAGGGGCTCTTCATGAATAGAGCTTATTTCGATAAATACGGACTATTCGATCCCTCTCTTCGCTTCTCTATGGACTATGAGTTATTGCTTAGAAGCTATTCATCGCCTGAATCTGTGAAAACTACAGATAGGATCATTGCGAACTGGAGGGCTGGTGGAGTCGGATCTGGAAGGGAGCGTGAGCTCTTCGAAGAATACAAGAGGATACGGATGAAGTGGATCACGCTACCCAGATGGCTGGTTGGATTTATCTCTGACCTTGCAAGCTGGAAGTTTATGCTCACAGAAAAACTTGAAAAATCTCTTATGGCAAATGCTTCAAAATAACCCTTCGTGCCATTCGGCTGGAAGGACGTTCTAATAAGTTCGCGAAAAGAAATGCGGCGAGGATCGTTGCCATGAAGATAGCCGCGCTTGTCGTCCCGGATAAAAACTCGTTTTTGAATGCTATCGTTTTCAGTTGGAATCTTTCCAGTATGATCATCATCGTAGAAATTATAGTTCCGTGAATAAGATAGAGGGAGTATGAACTGTCACCTATTCTAGAGAGCAGTCCAACTCTATGATTGTTCCAGTATGCTGCGCCAAACACAATGATTGCTGATGGCAAGCCAAAAAAGATGATGCGGGTCGTGTCTTGAGCGTTCGTTTCTGGTGGGTATATGTGAAGTAATTTGGTTGCCAAAACTGTGATGCTGAGGCTGAGAAAGCCTAAAAACATGATTATTCTGCCTTGGTTTGAGCTTAGGCTTAAGTTACAAAATGCGCGCGCAGTAATAAATCCTAAAAAAAACTCAAGAATGACGGGGTTCAATAGGCTATTTACCCAATACAATGATGTTTTCACATCAAAAGCTAAGGCGCCTAGGATCAAGCCTGACCATGCTAATCCACTGGTCCACATTGACGAAAGGTCTCTTGTGATCGAGCACCACGTGTAGAAAATCATCTCATAGTATAAAGTCCAGGCCACTCCCAGGACATATCTTGGTTGTGGCAGTAGCATGAAAGAACCCAAAATAATGCTGCTATCAGTCTTGAATGGCTGGTCGTGTTGTGGGAATAGTGTATAACCTAAAATAAGTAGGCTAGTTGCAATCCAGTATGATGGGAATATTCGTGATATTCGTTTGGATAAGAAAATCAATGCCTGCTCTTTCTTCTTGGCTCGCGTATAAGCGATAATGAATCCGCTCAAAACGAAGAAGATGTCGACGCCAAGATAGCCTTGTTTGAAAAGAACTTCTGGTTCTGAATATCCCGTGTGTTCTTTGATGATCTGGCTGCCATGGAATAACATGACGGATATTGCGGCAAATCCACGAATGGCCTGCAGCCCCTGGTTTCTTATCGAGCTAAAATCATCTTGTTGGTGATTTGAATTTGTCACGAATCTAGTTTCTCGATAAGTGGCATTACAATTCTCTCTAGCAGGGTGTGGATTTTATGCTTGACCCAAGGATTTGTCTGGGTCGCCTGAGCGTATCATTATTGCCTTGCACTAATCATATGTCATTGATATTGATGATATAATGCTGCCATTGAGGCCATATTGAGATCCATTCGATGCGCGGCGCAGACTTTCGTCAAGAAGAGCTTTATGCTCATTTTCGGGGGCAATGCGCTCTTAGCGAGACGATGCCTCTATGACCTTAAGGTAGCAAGGCCTGAACGCTTACGGTTCGGAGCCCCTGAGTTGATCAGGTTTTTTCTGGGGGCCGGGGGATATGGCCTACTGCTGATGATCTACGGGGGGCTGTTCAAATCTCATTGGCGTACCTTGTTGACGGGAACTGGAATTTGGGCAAGTTGATGCATTGGGTCGTTCGTTCAGATTGGTGCTTGCCTGTGACGTTTTTTTGCAAAAGACCCTCCTGTAAGACCTTCAAGTGCTTTGGCCTCTGATATGGAAAGAATGACTGAGGAACTTTGCGCCCTGGTGACCAACATTCCATCACCCTATCGGATCAGAGTGTTCGAGCTTGTAAAATCGATTCCCTTGCTCGTGTTGTTCTGTTCAAGGACGGAGCCCAATCGCATATGGAAAGTGCCGCATCTAGCATTCGAGCACCTGTTTCTGAGCGGGCGCTATCTTGCCAAAAAGGATGGATTCAATTTCATTCACCATAATCCCTCGATCCTCAGGGAGCTGTCCAGGCGAGCCCCCCGGGTTGTCGTGACCACGGGATTTAATCCAACGCATCTATATGCGTTTCTCTGGGCTATTTTCATGGGGTCTCATCATGTTTGCATGACAGACGGCTGCATTGAATCGGAGGCCGGCCTGTCGTGGGTGCATCGCTGGGTCCGAATTCTGGTATTTCGATTTTCACAAGCCTTCATTGCGGCAAGCCAGGGCGGTGCGGATCTATACAGGAGCTATGGGATTCCCGAGGAGAAGATTTTCAGATCCTTTCTATGTGCGGATAACGATCTTTTTTTCTCAAGGTCCGGAACTGATGAAAGATCCTATGATGTGTGCTTTTCAGGACAGTTGCAGGAAAGAAAGCAACCTCTGTTCTTTGCCGAGATCTGCCATGGAGTTCAACAGAAGCGGGGGCGTTGCAGGGCGCTTATTCTGGGCGAAGGACCCTTGAAGGCAGCCCTGATTGATCGGCTGGAATCCTATGGGATCGATTATGATTTTCCCGGTTTTCTGGATCAGGAGGCATTACCTGGAGCCTACGCATCGGCACGACTCCTTCTGTTTCCGACCCTGCATGACCCTTGGGGCGTGGTCGTCAATGAGGCCATGGCGGCCGGGACCCCGGTCATTACTTCTTCTCACGCGGGTGCGGCTCGTGAGTTGGTTGTTGATGGGGTGACGGGCTACATTTGCGATTTGAATCTTGAGGACTGGGTGGCCCGGGTCCTTCAGATACTGGAGGCACCTCAAGTCTGGCGTGAACTTTCTGAAAATGCCAAAGACAGGGTCAGGCCCTATTGCTACGCAAACGCCGCCAAAGGCATTGAGGATGCCTGTGCCTATGTCCTTTCCAAATAGCTTGGTCCTGATTCACAACCGCTATGCTTCGGATCTTCCTTCCGGGGAAAATCGAGTGGTTGAGCGGGAGGCAGAGTTACTCAAAGCTCACGGACATGGGGTGGAAAAAATCATTTATGAAAGTGATGATA
>OMIY01000004.1 GCA_900299215.1 bacterium
GGCAACCCAAAACGAATGACATTTGAGCCACTCTCACTCCTTGACTGCTCTGGTGAGGTTAGTTTTACCAGGCTACCGTCGGCTTGCAAATAGAGCACCGCTAAGTGAGGGCGAATAAGACTTCGATTAACCGTGATCACAACTGGATCCCCCTCCTTTAATCCAATATCCTTCTTTTCATTGATAAAAACGGAGAGCCCAGTTTGATGATTGAAAAGGGGCTGAAATATCTCAAGGCCCTCACATTGCGGCCATGGATGAACTTGAATATCCATCGACTCATTAAGCGCTGATATGTCCAGGATATCCCTAAGTTTGTCGCGTGCTGTTGTGCTTCCAACCACAGCGAGGAGACGAGACTCCCCAGACAATTGAGTCGAACGGTGTATGGATACGCAGTCGATTTCTTTCTCCCAACTATTGAGGCGGTTCAAAACAGCTGCTTGCTTTTCTGATGAGGATTGAGCGATAAGCGCTGCTTGAGTCTCTTCGTCCGCTATCATCACAAAAGCATTCTGAATGGCTGCTTTAAATGTTTTGTATGAGATCCATCCATAACCGCCACTTCCCCAATTGGGTCCCCATGAATTGATGACCTTAAACGCGCTGAGTTGATCGTCGAACCCCACAAGCACCAAAGCATGGCTGCCGCTTGGGAGCTCGTTATCGTTTGAATAAATACCTTCCTTTAATTGGTAAAACGAAGGGGTAGTCTTCATCCCAAAAATAACAGGGTTGCCTAAGTTAATCTCTGCTTTAAGAGCATCTAAGCTTTCAATGTCGACTCTCGCCCAGCTTTTTATCCGGAAGTTTTTGGCATGGACTAGTTGCTCATCCGTTGGTTTTTTGGAGCAGTCATCTGGGTTGTAAGGAAAATCTGCCAGGCTCAAGATGCCAACATCTCTGAGGAGATCAAGCCCGGATGAAATGCTGCTTCCTGCTTCGCAATTGCCAAGCTTAGTAAGGTTGTATATGAAAGAGGGACTAAACGGCCAGGATACTGATTCAATAGCCTTTCCCTTTGATCTTGCATAGTAGGATCTTGCCGCATAACCCACAGCCCAACCCACACATGATGACTGGGCCCCCTGCCGTCCTGGAGCTGGAAAAGATTCTGAAAGATCTTTCTTTGAGGGTAGTGCCGTTCGAAAGATAGGCCGAATGGGGAAACTGTTATATGTCGAGGGATTTTCGATAATCAATCCCCCCCTCATATCCTCAGCATTAGCAATAGAGGATAGAGCAATGAATACTATTGTAACCAGTATGATATGGGCGCTTCCTGTTAGGGGCCGCATGAAATAAAACAAAATTTCCCAGCTATTGGCGAACTAGAGATCCATGGTTGCTGACTACCACTCGTGCTCCTCGTTACCTCCAATCCCACTTGATTGAATGTACTAAAGAGATCAAGACCCACTAAGGGGATTGTCTCTGCAAGCGCTTTTGCAAAAGGACTATTCTCCCCAGGAGGTCCGTCTTGAGCCACATTTCCAGGCTGAGTGGCGTATACGATAAACGAACCTTTTGGAGCCTTCATTTGGGCGAGTCCGCCCAAGCTTTCTCGAATCCCTCGTCCACCAAAAGGGTTATTACGACAAGCATCAAGTACAATGATATTCAGTCCAGATCTACTGTCCTCCATTTCTTGGAGAAGATTTTCAACCTCAATCGCTTGTCTTGATACTTCCGCTATACGCCCAGGATTAGCATCAATAGGTACCAGAAAATTTAATCCATTCATCTGAACGCCATGCCCTGCATAGTAGAAGAAGCCTACAGCCCCAGGATGAAGACTCAACTTTTTGCCAAACTCAGAAATAGAGACCTCAAGTTTTGTGCGACTCATGTCCAAGAGGGCAGAGCCACCAACCAGTTCAAACCCTGCACTCTTTACTTTTGCGGCTATTAATAAAGCGTCATTCCTTGGGTTACGAAGGGTAGGTATGTGAGTGTAGTTCGTATTTCCGATAACAAGAGCAACTCGATATTCATTTCGATTGAGCGATGCAACGGGGTTAAGATGCACAGGCGATGCTGGAGTCACCGCGGGGGCCTCCACTTCCTCAGGGGCCGTGATCTTTTGAGGCGCAAGCTGATTTTGAGAAGAGTGGCTCTGCGCCATCTTTTTAGCGGTAGAGTTATTCTTCGACCCCTCACTGAGGTTAGAGATTGATGTATTACACTCAAGACGTAAAGCCGGCGAATCGCTTAATCGGTCTGCGATTAAACGTCCAAGCTTGTTGGTGATTGAATGAAGAAGCTGGGTGTCAGTTTTTAATGAGGATAAATCATCGTTACCATTTGCTGAGAGGGCCTCTCTCTCTTCAACACTTTCCTGGGAGGAGAGTAGGGTCCCATTGTTTCTGAGATCCAGTACACGGAAGCCAACGGATCCTGTCCATATAGCGGAGTCGATGCCAACACCATAACCATTGAATCTCCCACGAGCTCTATCAACTCGAAATTGTGTAAGGTTAATCTGTAAGTTTGGGCTAGATGTGGAGGAACTCTCATAGCTACTCACGCTGCAACCCTTACTGATAAGCTCCTGCTCGGTGCTCAAAACGAGCATTTTATTCGCTCGGTCCTCTCCATCAATATGCAACTCAACGTTTGCGTTCGCCAAGGGACCGCAAGACGATAAAATTATTACCCAGGAACAGAATCTACGATAAATCATGGCCTGATAAGAGATTTAAATCACTACCCGTTGGATGGTTTTTTGAAACGATCAGGTAAAGATTCAATAACTTTTTCAGAAACGCTCTGAACCGTTCCATGGAGATCGCCGCCACTAAAAAGGTCAGAAAGGTCTCCCAAACCTCCCGTTGAGTATGACGAGACCCACTGGATGGAACCGTTCTCAACATCAATCAGCCGTGCATCAATAGCAGCATTGTGTACCGTGTAGGAGCCCGAGTGATAATGGCCATTTCTGTCAGTAAAGCTACTATCACGGGTCTCAGAATAGGCTTTCGTTAAAGTGACAATCAGAATCCCCCTCACATTTAGCATCTGTCCAAGTTTCACCCTGTCACTTTGTGTAAGACCGGAGCCTTGAAACTGAATTTCACCAATTAACTGTTGAACATCATTCCTTGATACTACTGAGTAACCCTTAGCCATTAACCCCATTACGAAGGCGTCTTCGATCGTACGTCCGAAATTCTCGTGATCAACAAGAACCGCCAGCGTAGAGTATTTTTCCGGGGAAAAAGTTGTTGCAACACTGCGTTTGGCACTACCTAGGCTAGAGCATCCCACCAACATAAGGCCAACCAAATAGATCGTAAAAAAAAGTCTACATTGAGTCATTAGATTCTTATCTCTGTATCACAA
>OMIY01000005.1 GCA_900299215.1 bacterium
CGTCTAGATGGCATTGGCGTTGCCATTTGGGAGAAGGAAACGATATCGATAAACATCACACAAACTTCAGTAGATTCGCTCTTGGCGCCGTGATGACGAATAATTTTACGACGGTCAGCTTCTACCTCACGGAGCCTCACTGCCAATAACGAAGAAAAGAAGGTACTGAGGACGATACCAGTAATCAAAAAGGTGTTACTCGCGTAAACAACTCTACCAAACTCCCCGAATAGAACTGCATAAGACACAATCCAGGACGCTAAAAAGCCCGAATTGAGCACCGAACACTCGATAGCTCTTATGTGTCTTAGATAGTGCCTCATGTTGTATTGCTGCTTGAGCAACATGCCGGTACCAATAACGATTGCAATTACGGTACTAAATTGATGAGGCAACAACAGGATAATTACGGTCATTGCAGCAAGAGCAATATAGACTTTCCTTGTAAAGGCATGCGACCTAGGGTGATTTTTCAAAAACTTGCAGTAGTCAGTCTGAAATAGCAAAAGCATGCCGGTGGCAAAAACGTAAAGCAGCTGTATACTAAGGGCAAACGACCTGATTTTGGCTCCCACCGAAGGCCAAATAGTCGCCATAAAACCGGTCAAAAATAGAGACTCGCAGCCCGTCGCAAATAGCAAGGCAGCATAGCTCAAAAACACTCGCTGACGCGTTACTACAGCAAGAAATAGGTTATAAAAACCCATGCCAAAAGCGCCGCCAATCAACAACCCGAAAACTATATTTAATGTCTTCAGACTAAATGTGGCTTCGGCATCATTATTAATCACTAACTTAGTTGGCAAGTAACCTGGTGCGCTTGTCCGAACATACAGGGTCCTCGGAGCCGTTGGGGATGTGGAAAACCGAAAACCCTGCGTGACTGGCAAATAGCTTGACTTGTGAAAACGATTGTAACCAGATTGTGCAGAATCAATGACTCGTCCATTTTCAACAAGGAAAAAATCGGTAGTTTCAACAAAAACATCGAATACGCTTGCTTGAAGCCTTATGACAGCACTCGGATTAGGATTAAAATGCACCCGGGTCCAACGGAATTCATGATTCATTTTAGGATAGCGAAGTTTTGATTTTGTATTCAGCCTCCACTGATCCTCGCTGATCCGGATCGCATCTTCGATACTGAAATCTTTCTTATTTGTCACAAATTGTTCAAATTGCAATTCATTGTATAGCGCCGAACCAAATATCCAGCCAAAAACAATCACAGCAAATGCAACAATTAAAGGAATGTTCACCAAGACGAACATTCTGCGACGTCGGCTTTTTCGTAAATTTTCGATCAGCGTCAATAAATATTTCATGACGCCACCTCGATTGACGAGAATGTCGTCTCCGAATCATTCGTTACCTTGATCAAAATATCGTTTAGCAAAGCTAACTGACGTTCGTTCGCTCCTAGAATCTTGAACCCATGCAAAAAATCTCGACCACTGCGCCGACTCCACCTAACCTCTATAGTCAATTCCCGCATAAGCTTATCATTTAAAAGAGCATCCATGTCCGAATTATTGGTCTCTATCCGAAGATCGATGATAGATTTTTGGGCAACAAAAGCATTGCTGACACACTGAAATCCTCCCGGTGAGAAATCAATAATCTTGAAAGACCCGCTTGGACCGAAGAGTGAAACCCTTACCTGCCCATCAGTACGCACCCGCTTTTGGCGTTGAGTTTCGCTGAGTCTGATGCGGTACATTTTCATCGCTAGAGTTAACGCATCCGGATCGTGAGCGAATGGGTTAGCTTCGTACCCCCTTACCAAATCCGATTTATTCTTAACTGAGAACATAATTGACTGAAATTTTTCGGCGTCGATTCCTTCTGCTATCAGACTCTGTCTCGAAGCCTCACTAAGCATTATTTTGAACGGAGCACAGGCCGCCTCTAATTGACCAGCAAATCCAACACCTGATCCGACCATGGTGAAATCTACCGATTGATCGCCACCGACGTTGCCAATTGTAACTTGGTCGGTGTGAATCCCAATTCGCACCGGAAGTGGAAAATCATCTGAGTCAAAACCCTGTTTTTCAAAAATTTTTCTTGCGGCCGCGACAGTGTCTTGCTGGATCACAAGCGCCGCATTGTACGCATCTACGACATGGCGCTTGCCTCTGCCGCCTGATCCCCCAAAGAAGCAGATTAGACCGTCGCCAATAGACCTATCGACCGTGCCCTTGTAGGAGTGAATCACCTTGGTCATTTCATCAAGACGTCTCGTCAATTTACTTAGAACAGCTCCTGATTCTAGGGATTCAGCTAACAGGCCAAATGAAACAATGTCGATAAACATGATGGTCACGTCGACGTCAGAAGTATTTTTTCTCCCACGCAAATCATCCCGTAGAATTGCGTTAAGACGACTTTTGGGACCATTGTTACGTATAGTCTCCCGGGCAAAAATGTTACCACTGTGGAGCTCTCTGACTCTGGCCGCTACAGATACAGAGAAGAACACTCCAGTCCAGATCAGGCCTATTATGTAGAGACGCTCAACGTACATGTTACCGTCTATAAATCCCGCCCACGCCAAGGCGCTGATTAAACCAGCAACAACACCTCCGCTGATCGCAATATTGTAATAATAGGGTGACTGTTGGACATTTCGGGTCGACCTGAACAACTTATATTGAAACTGAGTCACAACTAAAAGTGTGACCGCTACTACTACTACTAAGGCAACGGGCAGGATCGGAGTCAATACGACCACAGCAATTGCAGCAAATCTGGCAAAAGCTAGAGTACGGTCAAAAATTGGTAAGTTTCCCTTTGTTTCCATCAGCCGGCTGATAAACTGAGTCTGTGTGATAAGAGCCACAAGAACTAAGTCAGCCAATATTCGAATTATTGAATCAAATTTGATATGCAGGCTTGGCACGATCACGCTGAAGCAGCCAGTCCCCAGTAAGGCAAAACCAACCACAGCCAACTGAAATAGTGAATTATAAAGGTAGGCACGATATCTCAGCGCAATATACAGCACACCGTTGAACAGGAAGAGTCCAATCGCAGCACCTATCAAAGCTGCGGTCAGAATTTCACGAGCCTGAATGTATTTCTCATGAGTCGCCCGATCCAAAAGCGTGAACGGAATTAGCATAAATCCGCGAGTATCAACTCGGACCAAGAGAGTCATCTCCTTGTCTGCGGAACCATTAAACGCAAAGCGATAACTCAGACCATTTGCTTTGTCGTCATGATGAGGCGCATCAAGGCCCTCAGACTTCCATTTGATCAAGTGGTTATCTGCTATTATGTAAAATTCTACGAGCCTTAGGATGTAGAAGCCTATATCAGCAACGATCTCCTTGGGCTGGTCCAGCTTAAGCGGCGGAACCTTCACGCGCAACCAAACGGAGCGATCGGCGAATCCGCTCATCGGGACGGCATTACGCGTTAGAATTCGCCAGTCGGAATTAGGCCTCTCGTTAACGTCGTAAACGTTAAGATCACCGTATTGTTCCGACAAAATCTCTACTTTATAAAGTGACTTCGGCGAAGCAGGAATAAATCTAAGAACTA
>OMIY01000006.1 GCA_900299215.1 bacterium
GGATTGACCTAATACTAATGTTCAGCACTGAGCTTGCGGGACGTGCTGATCACTAGATCTATCCTTTATCTGGATGAACGGCGCCGTGCCCACCGCTATGCCCCATCCCATTCCACCATCCACCCGGTTCGCAGGCAGTTGCCATGAGAGCGAGGACCAGCATTAAGATGATTTTTTTCATCGTTACCTCCAACCAAATATCTTCAGACAAACCTTCTGATTGCACCGATTCGAAAAGGAATTAGAGCGCCCCTGAGCTTTTTCACAGGCCAAATGTTTGCTAATAGAACGTATTAATCATATGGCCGGAATGGAGGGGCCTGATGCAAATGTCACCAGACTCACCCCGGGGGAGGGTTATTTCGAAAAGGCTTACGCATAAACGGTGACGCGGCTCCCCTTGAATGTACCCAACCCCATGAAATTCTGTCATTATTTGGATTCTAAAACTATTGGAAACGGCGCGTGTCGTCTATCAACCTAAGAAGACTTGATCTTAATCTCCTGACTGCCTTCGAAGCCGTCTATGAGGAGGGCAGTCAACTCAAAGCCTCAGAGCGCCTCGCGCTATCACAGCCTGCCGTCAGTTCTGCAATAACGCGCCTAAGGCAAGTGGCTGGAGATCGGCTGTTTGTGGGGACTCGAAATATGCGCCCAACATCCAAGGCGGATGAACTCTATCTTCAAATCAAGCCTGCTCTTGATGGAATCCGTAAGGGATTTGATCAAGGAACTAGCCTAAGTGATCGACTGGAACGAGAATTTACAATTGCAGTGGCCTATGGTGGTGGATACTTAATGGGAGAGCCACTTTATCGGCGAATGAAGGCAGAAGCGCCTGGTTCTACCCTTAATATACGGAGTATTGATCAAGAGACAGAAATTCCCAGTTTGCTGAGACAACAGGTGATTGATGCGGCGGTTACGTCTAGGCGTTTTGAGGACACGATGCTTCGATCAGATTTGTGCTTCGAATATGATGTCGGGGTTATTGTTAGGCATGACCACCCTAGAATTCATAAAGAATCAACCCCTCAGAATTTATTGGCAGAGCGGTTCATTTGGGTGAGTGGCTCTGCATTGGAGCGAAGCCCAAAAACAAAGGAGCTCCAAGGATTTGTGGAGGCCGCAGAGCGCCGGGTGGATATTGTGGTTCCGAATGTTTTGGTGGTTCCGACCGTGGTAGAGAAGAGTGATCTGGTTGCTTTGATACCCTGGTCTTTTGCATTGAGATTCTCTGCAACCTACGATGTAAAAGCGCTGAAATTACCAATCAAGCAAAAAACGGATTTGGTAAGTTTAGTCTGGCACAGCGCCTACGAGTCAGACCCCGGAATAAATTGGTTTCTTAAGGTTTGCAAAGATGCCGCATGTGAAATTAGGGCACGCACTGATACCAGTCCACTTGAATCTTGAATTTCATCAACTTGGGCATCCCTTCAAATCGCTCTTGAATTAGAAGTCACTTAGTCATCGCGAATGGATCGGATTGATGGACGAATTTAGCTATCTCTCGGTGCTAATGGGTTTGATCCTGGGATTGGGTATCACAAAACTGATGGAGGGGATGGGGCACCTATTTCAGGCGCGAGAAACTATTTCTTGGTATTGGCCGGTCAAATTATGGATCGGAACACTGCTGCTTTTCCATATCCAGGCTTGGTGGGCGATGTATGAGCTGCGCCATATACCTCAGTGGACATTTCTATCTTTTCTCGTCGTTTTAATTCAACCGGTTTTGCTCTTCTTGCTTTCAGCACTTGCTTTACCAGATGCAAGAGAGAGCCTTCACATTGATCTTGAAAAAACATTCCACGCACACGCGCTGATCTCTTTCCGCATAGCAACGATGATGGTGCTATCGAGCGTATTGAAGGAGTATTGGCTGTACCATCGCATGCCATACGGACAGAATTTGATTTTCCATGGGGCATTTACCAGCCTGTTTCTTATTGGCTCTGTGAAAAGCCTGACATTTCTGTCACGGTGGATTGTTGCTTCCGTAGCTTTACTGCTTCTTCTCTACATCGCTCTCCTCTTCAGCACGTTAACTTGACGCTAGTAACTCGTTAACGGGCGGTTCATTGACCGGATTTGAGTCGCCCAAGGATGGTTCTCACAAAATCTATGTCCGATCTGAGCACGTAAAAATCGGGTAAAAGCTTCTTGTGAACCTTCACTTTGAGGAGCTCGCTTTCAATCTGCTCAAGCGTCGCAAGCTGCTCATCAATGTGTTCAAAACTAGGGTCATTCACGACCTCAGCCTCGAGCCGTTTGAGCGGCATGTAGAACCGAAGAACTCTTTTCCTAGCTATTTTCTCCAAAAACCCCGGGATAGACTTAAAGATCGGGTAAACCAGTGCGAAAAAGGGGAGCATCAAAATGATGACGCGCTCGATGAATTCTGCGAGCCAAAAGGGGAGGAGATAATGAAGTATCGGGGGCCCCTTATCAAAGAACCGCTTGGCAACATCGCTTTCAGGGACGGATGGATCCTTGATGTCCGGAAATTCACCGGGTTTGCTGAAAAATGACTCCTTGCCAACGATGTTGCTCGAGGCTTGCATGAGAAGCATCTGGATCGCGGGATGAAGATCTTCATCGACCACTAAATTGGTGGTTGTGCTTAACAACTTGATGTCCTTGCTAGGGTAGTCCCTTCCCAAGTTGAAGGCTCCCTTAGGGACATGCAAAAGCTCAATGAATTTCAGCTGTTTGGCATAGGCTTCTGCATGAACGAAATTGGCAACAACCAGATAATTCTGCTTTAGAAGATCTTGCACGATAGGAGACTCAAAGTGTTCGACCAACAACATCGCGCGAATGTCTCCCTTTTTTAAAGCTATGATGGCCTCATCTTCGGGAAGGCTTAGCATTTTAGGCAAAACGCTTAAACCATTAATTTCAAGCAGCTGTAGGGCTCGAAGATGCGTTCCCGATCCCACATTACCAATCGAGATAGGCTCCTCAAGGAGATGCGTCATTGCAAATTTCTGAGTGTCTGTCTCCGTTCCCCAGTAAAAGAGCCAGATCGGTTCATAATCGAC
>OMIY01000007.1 GCA_900299215.1 bacterium
CCACCAGCACCACCGCCAGGGCCGAGTCCTGCTCCTGCTCCTGCGCCGGGACCGATAGCTGTCCAGCCACCCGCGGTGGCTCCTTCCCCTGGCAACGTACCAAGTACATCGGTTGCCGCTAACTCCGAGCCGGGTGGCTTAGGGTCTTGGCTTGATAAGATCGTTCAAGGCGCAAGCTCAACAATTGCAAATGCCAATGACGCAACGAAAAAGGCATTTGCCGATTCTGCAGATGGCAGTGTCAAGGCAATCAAGCTCGCGATGATTGACGAAACGGACGGTGAGGCCGAAGTAGGCTTGATGTTCGCCACTGACGAGGAGATTGACCGCATCGTGCTATGTTTAGGCGCTAACGATGTGTGTGCGGCCAAGCGGGCGCTTGGTGCTGACGATCAGAAGACGGCTATTTTGCGTCGAAAGGTCGTCAAGGGGCGAAGCTTCTTTGGTACCTATTACGTGCGTACTGATCAAATAAATTACCTCACTCAACCCTGGACAGCACTAGGCTACGGGGAAGACGGAACACTTTTGGCATCGCGTCGCTTTATGCTGGTGGGAAAGGCCAAAAATGCAAAATAATAAACGCAACATGGTGAAAGAAAAATTCACAAAGCCAGCTTCTATCTTGCTTATTTTGGCGGCTATTAGTGTGGCATCATGCAGCAACCCCGAACCGGCAAAAATAAACCCCGTGACCGGTGGCGGCCGTAATGCTATCAGTAAAAAACCGGCGCGCGAAGACTTGGCGATTTTGGTCAATGGTAAACAGTGGGACGGGCTATCTGATGTCGACGGCCTAAAGTACAGGGTTGTTGGCGAGTGAGCCTTTGATACCTTCCTGGATTCTGTGCCGCGCAGGCAGAAACGCTGCTATGGGTAAGGGTCTGGTAGGTCATGATACATTTGTCCAATTTGACGAAGAGGCAGGGCGTAAGGACCCTTTACGAGAACGGTAGCTTTCAGATCCGATCCGGTGAAAAGATCGGGCTGGTTGGACCGAACGGCGCTGGCAAGACTACAGTATTCAGACTGATCACTGGCGAAGATCAGGCCGATGGCGGAACGATCTCTATCGATCCAGGCGTAATTGTTGGCTATTTTTCCCAAGATGTCGGCGACATGCGTGGGAGGTCCGCGCTTGAAGAGGTTAAGGCCGGAGCTGGGCGGGTTTACGAACTGGCCATGATTATTGCCGACGCGGAGAAGCGCCTCGCCGACTGCGATGCCTCCCCATTGGATGATGACGAGATGACTCAGCTCATGGAGCGCTACGGTGACGCGCAGATTGAGTTTCAGCAACGAGGTGGCTACGATTTAGAGGCCCGTGCCAGGGCAGTTCTTACCGGTTTAGGTATCCTTCCCGAGGATCACGAGAGACCAGTGGAAGATTTCAGCGGTGGCTGGAAGATGCGAATCGCTTTGGCGAGGATTCTGACGCTGAATCCAGACGTGCTACTGATGGACGAGCCAACCAACCATCTAGATATCGAGTCTATACTCTGGCTTGAAGAGTGGCTTGCGTCGTTCAAGGGCGCCCTTTTGATGACAAGCCATGACCGCGAATTTATGAATCGGTTGGTCACAAGGATTGTAGAGATCGCTAACAAAGCGATCACAGTTTACAGCGGTAATTACGATTTTTATCTGCGCGAAAGAGATATCCGTCGTGAACAGCTGCTAGCCGCTCATAAACGGCAGCAAGACATGCTTGCCAAAGAAGAAGAGTTCATCGCTAAATTTGCAGCGAGGGCATCACACGCTGCCCAAGTGCAGTCGCGCGTAAAAAAACTTGAGAAAATCGACCGTATTGAGATTCCACCTGAGACAAGGACCATTCACTTTCAGTTTACAGCCCCGCCTCGCAGCGGTAACGATGTCGTGCGACTAAGTGAGCTTGCTAAAGTATGGCAACGCGACGATGGCCGTGAGCGGTGTGTGTTTTCCGGTGTTAGCGGTACCGTAAGACGTCTAGATAAAATTGCCGTGACCGGTGTCAATGGCGCCGGGAAGTCAACGCTACTAAAGACTATTGTCGGGCATGCGGATCCAACTAGCGGGTCGGTAAGCATAGGCGCCAGCGTCAACATTGGCTATTTTAGCCAGCACGCACTGGATGTACTCGATCCGCAACAAACTGTATTCGACTGCGTCGCACAACGCCTGCCGGATGCCAGTATCGGTACCATTCGTAACCTACTTGGGGCTTTTTTATTTAGCGGAGAAGAGACAGAAAAGCGCATCGGTGTGTTGTCTGGGGGGGAGAAGAGCCGTGTAGCTCTCGCGCTGATTTTGGCAAGTCCAGTCAATTTTCTGGTCTTAGATGAGCCAACGAACCATTTGGACATCGAGTCGCGTGAAGTTTTACTACGTGCAGTGCAGGAATTCGATGGAACGGTCATGCTGGTGAGCCACGATCGTCACTTTCTCAGGCAAATCGTCAACCGGGTCTTTGAGATAAGGGATGGTGAACTCAGGACTTATGAAGGTAATTACGACTATTACCTAGAGAAGACGACTCACCACGTTTAATTTCAAGCCCATCAGTCGGACGATCGCGCCTTGGTAGCCAAGTTTTCGTGATTATTAGTGAAAAGCGCAGATTTGATTGACTGAGATGGAAAGATTTTGCCGAGACCTAAGGTCGGGGCTGAGTTTGACCGATGCACCTTTGGGATCATCCCTGATCACCAAAGGGGTCCAGGTGCTTGGTGTTCTGAAAAACAGATGGCGACTGGCGATGATGTTCATCGCATTACCGATTTTCTTCGGTATGACATATTCTTTGCCAAACTTGGATGCCCCCGATTTATTAAAGTTCCCCCCAGAGCAACTGGTTGCGAGTACAAGTAATCTAAAAATCTCCGATATATTAGGGACACCCGAGCATCATTGGAAGCCTCTACCGCAGGGCTGGGCACCAAACACGATTTCGGGCGTGTCTGAGCTTTGGTGGCGTTTCAAAATCCCGCCAGCTAGCAAGGGTACCCCTGAACGTTTGAATGTAGATGCAGGAGCGTTTCTATTCCCAGAGGTTGATTTTTATTTGGTCGACGGTAGACAGGTCGTCAGGGAATCGCACCAGGGATTGGACCGATCGCTCGAAGACGGAATGCGTAACAAGGCTCGGCATACTTTTGCCGTAGAACAGCATCAGAGCCGACCGCTTGAAATTTTTATTCGAATCTCTTCAGAAGCATTTTTGGTGACGCCGATTGTGATGCGCACAGAGCTTAGAGCTCAGTACATAGACTGGCAAAGAAATATTTTTCGTGGAATCTTGCTCGGTAGTCTCCTCGGTCTTGCAATATATAATCTAACGCTTTCGCTGCACTTGAAGCAGAAGACGTACAGTAGCTATGCAATGTTTCTTTTCTGCGTAGTTGCTCTGGGTGGACTGCTTAATAGTAACTCTTTAAAACTATTTGGAATGCAAAATATTTCCTTTGATATGTGGATAAAATTTATTGTATCTGCTGCCTTTTTCGCAATAGCCACATTCCTGAAATTTACGGCGTCTTTTATACGTTTGCAAAGGCATCTGCCAGCTCTCGCTTCCAAAGTAGAGCGACTTGTAAATGGATCATTTGTACTTGCGGTCTGCTCGTTAGTATTGCCAAAAATTATGGGCATAGTCCTTTTAATGGGCGCGATCCCTCTGGTGGTATTGGCTGTCGTATTGCTTACAATTCCACGAATCAATATTCCCGAGTTTTTTGATTTCACACTGGCATCTTCTGGAATCTTATTCAGCGCAGTGGTTCAGATGGTGGCAGTGCCGATTTCGGCAAGGACTGTGCTAGGCGTTGATGGCGTGTTTCTAGTTGGCGCACTTTGGGGTGCTGGGTTTTTGTCATTAGCAATTGGTAGGCAGGCCGCAAATGTAGATGAACAATACCAGAGAATTGCAACAGCCTTGATGCAAGGAATTCCAAAAACGGCTCTCAATAATTATCTGGATGATTCTTTTTCCGAGCAAATAGATAAGGCCGAGTTAACTGTGACTATCATGTTTATCGATATTGCATCATTTTCTCGTGTCGCCGACTTAGTTGAACCGAAAGAGATGTTTTATGAAATCTCTCGTAGGCTGGAGTCAATAGCTAAAATTGTTCTTGACCATGGAGGGACCATCGATCGCACTTTAGGGGATGGGATACTCTGTTTCTTTGGCTACAAATACAAAGCTAGTAGCGATGATGGCCACGCGAAACAGGCTTTTGACGCTGCGACCAAAATTCAACGTAGTTATTTACTTGAACTCCAGGAGTCAAATAAAAAAGGTTCTAAGATAGTACCCTTGCCAGTCCGCATTGGAATACATACTGATAAAGTTACAATTGGAAACATGGGTACAGTTGCACAAGTCGATTTTACGATGGTTGGTAACGGTGTTAATTTTACAAATAGACTAGAATCGGCCTGTGGACCAAATCGAATTATGGTGAGTTCGCGGACGAGGAAGTCGCTAATTCGGTCAGGATTCAATGAGCAAAGCTTTGAGTCAGTCTTGATTTCTGTGAAGCATCACCCAGATTTAGTCGAAGCTTATGAGGTCAACCCACTGGCAGATAAGATGAAGGAATTGTCCGAAATTCAAAAGATATTCATGGAAAGACTTGGCGAAAAGGTGCGGTATGAACGCTACGGATTTAGCGATAAGCGTCCGGTTATCATGTCGTGCCAGTACGGGGTGCTTGTTCTAAAGGACTTCTCGAAACATGGTTTTTTGCTTCGCGGTAATGTCTTTCTTGCGCAAAAGTCAATCATTCAGCTGACCATTGATACACAGGATCCAGTTAGTAATCAAACGTTGCACGGGCGTGGGGTTGATACGATTGAAGTTGAAGTGAGATGGAGTCGAAAAATTGGAGATGAATACGACCACGGTGTCCAAGTAATTGGAGGTCATAGCGAACAATGGAATATGCTGTTTGAAATACTTATGACAATTAATCATAAATTGCTTAGTCAGGTGGCCTAAGTGTTCCTGGAAATGTTTCAAAAATGGTTAAAACTGCGGGCAGGTCTGCTAACTGCTCTTGTCGTATTTGTGGTTGCGCTCAACATCCCCTCTATAGAGGGTCGTCAGGTTGTGACAGGCGATACCCTTTACTGGCTGACACCGGGGGGATCTGTTTCTGCAATTGAAGACGTTGTCAACATGCCGTCCGACAGATGGACGTCCGTTAGTCGCCGCCCAAGTGCTAACATGTTGATAGCTCCAGATAAAGCATGGACAAAATTACGGATACCAGCGCAGAAGGATGGGCTTCGTTCAGAAATAGTAGCCGAAGTGAATTTCCCAATGCATCGGGACATAGAGTTTTATGTAGTCCAAGGTAAGGTTGTTATTGCTAGCTCTGTGCTTTCTTCGATTAGGCCGGGACCTAATGAATCAGGTAGTGTTTTTTCTTTCCAAGCTAGCCCCACAAATGCTCTCGATCTGTATGTGCATAGTTCCGAAGTGGGTCTAGGACTTCCCAAGCCCAAGATTATGAGCCGCGAAGATTACCGGGATTATAGAAATACCATTGATTTGCTCTTAGGTATGATTTTTGGCGCCAGCCTAGCGATACTTCTCTACAACCTATTTGTCGGTGTCATCCTAAAGCGAGTCGCTCATCTTTATTTTTTTCTATTCGGTACTGGCACGTTGGGGGTGGCATCTGTTACCTCAGGTGTTGCAGAATATTTTTTTCCTAGACTAAGGGGTGATTTAGACTTTTATTGGTTGGTCTATGGGCAATTTATCGTGCTTGCGGTTCTCGGTTTCTACCTTTTTGAACATAGTTTTTACGGTTTGAGTATTATCAATAGAAATATCAAAAAAGGTCACTGGGGATTGCCTGTACTTGCCTGTTTGATGTCTTGTGGATTGGCTTCGGTTAATCCAGCTCATCGCCCAATAATCCTAATATTGTTGATGGCTGTTGCTGTTGGGTCCAGCCAATATTTTGTATTTAGACAGCCAAAAATGATGGTCGTTAGGGAATATAGTTCTGGTATTTCTATATTCAATTCAGCTCTGATTGTTAGTCTTGCTACTGGATATGAATTGATCGAACCAAGTTTTGTCAGAACGATGATGTTTCAGATCGGATTTATTGCCGGTAGCCTTTATTTTTCGTCGATAGTAGCGCTGCGTGTTAAAGAGATAAAAATTAAGAAGAATCAGATCATCGCGGCAATTAAAAGAGATGCGGAAAAAATTGCGGTTGAGGGTCATCTGCAGCAAACTGTAGAACACACGCTCGAGGAGGCTGAGGTTGCCATCATGTTTGTTGACATTGTGGCTTTTTCTCAGTTTGCGTCTCCTCTGCCTTCTTCGCAAGTGTTCGGTCAACTTTCGAGCCGTCTTGGCGAAATTGCGCAAATTGTTCGCGACTTTGGCGGTAACATCGACCGGTCTTTAGGCGATGGCTTGCTTTGTTTTTTCGGTTATCAGTCAGGAGATCCGCCTGAACGAAATACCCAAAGGGCATTTTTGGCTGCAAGGAAGATCCAAGAGTATACGGTTAATTCATCTTTGATTCTGATAGGGCGTGGTAAAAAACCTCCGATAATGCCAGTCAGAATCGGCATTCATTCATCAAAGCTACTGATGGGCAATGTTGGTGGAGGGGCTCGAGTTGATTTTAGTATTATTGGTTCTGGTGTCAATTTTGCAAATCGATTAGAAGCAGCATGTTCGCCATTTAAGTTGATGCTTAGTCAGACTTGTTTTGAACACTTGCTGCTCCTTGGTTACACATCGACCGAATTTTCAGAAGTCGCGATTTCTGTAAAACATAAAACTGAGTTGATGAAGAGTTTTGAATACGACCCTTTTAGGGATCGAATTGAAGACCTTCATGTCGTTGAGCGTGCCTATTTCAACAACCTTGGCATTCAGTCTCGTGATCAGCGATATTTGGTCCGGGAAAGAGCAACTGTTTTGCTGAAATTTAGGGATGAAGAGATGAAAGTGGTCGATTTTTCAAGGTTCGGCTTTCGTCTGTATTCCAAACGACAATTCGGCCGTCAGGCGCGTTTGGCGGTGCATGTGTCTATCAGTGATGACGAGGTTTTGAACTCGTTGAAATCTCATTACGTCGACCAGTTAACAATCGAGGTTCGTTGGAGTCGCTTTAATTCAGGTCTTAGTGTTTTTGAACATGGTGTTAAGATCGTTGGCAGTAGCAAACAACAGCGAGACTTTCTTTTTGAGATTCTGGGTAATGCCTACGCCGATCTTTCCTATACCGATATTGATGGACTGTCGCAACAAGTTGCTTGATGCTTAAAGTGGTGCCAGGATGGAATCTAAACTAGATCCATTAACTTTTTTAAATTCTCCATGTTTAGGCTGCTAAGTGCACTTGCCTCTGTGTCAAATATGGAATCCGCTAAGTCTCGTTTTTTCGACTGTAAATCTGTGATTTTATCTTCGATGGTGTCTCTTGATATGATGCGGTAGGCGAATACGGGTTTAGACTGTCCCATGCGATAAATGCGGTCGATAGCCTGAGATTCTGCTGCTGGGTTCCACCAAGGGTCGAGAATGAAACAGTAGTCTGCTGCAGTTAGATTGAGGCCAACTCCCCCTGCTTTTAGGCTAATGAGGAAAATAGATATTGTCGGATCCTGTTGGAATCGATTAATGCGTTCTTCTCGATTGCGAGTACTTCCGTCAAGATATTCGTAGGATATTTCTTCTTTATCGAGTTGGGACCTTACAAAACTCAGCATCGAGGTGAACTGACTAAAAACAATGGCTTTGTGGCCACTGTCGATTACCTCGTGAAGTTTGCTGATTAGAAGTTCAAGCTTAGCGCTTGAGGCCCCGGATTGCGAGTGATCTATGAGTCCGGGGTGGCAAGCAGCTTGTCGCAGTCGAAGGAGGGCTTCGAGTACTTGAATCTTACTTTTGTTAAGACCTTTTTTCTTTATAGTTTCAGAAATGTTTCGGCGGTAGTGGTCTAGTAGGTCGTCGTATTGTCGACGCTGATCTGGCTCTAAATCACAGTAGATGGTTTGCTCATGTTTTCCTGGTAAATCTTTAAGGACCTCATTTTTGGTACGCCGCAAGATAAAAGGCCGCAAGGCTTTAGAAATAATTTTTGTAGCAGCATCACGATCTTTTTTATTCATTTTGGCTATGCTTTTGAGAAATGCACTACTCAACATTTCGGGGTTAAGAAATTCGAAAATCGCTCCCAGTTCGCCAAGATGATTTTCTACTGGTGTTCCCGTTAAGGCCAATCGATGCTTACTTTTTAAAAGGCGTGCCGACTTTGAAGTTGTTGAATCGAGATTTTTAATTGCTTGTGCTTCATCAAGGATTACGTAGTTGAAATCAATCTTGCGAAATTCGTCGATGTCTTGGCGAAGTTGGCCGTAGGTGATGACGATAAGGTCGTGACTGCGAATTCTGTCATGATTTCGCCTATTTTTGCTCTCTGAATAATCCAAGGCCCGAATCGTTGGGCAAAAATGCTTAGCTTCGCTAATCCAATTATGCACTAGGCTCCGAGGTACAACCACTAGGGAAGGTAGTTCTGAAACTTGATCAGCCAGAAATGCAAGAACTTGAATGGTTTTTCCAAGTCCCATGTCATCTGCGAGGCACCCACCAAAACCGGAGTGTCGCAGGAGTGAAAGCCAGCCCAAACCCTCTGCTTGATAGTTGCGAAGTGTGCCTTTAAATAGGCTTGAAGGTTGAATGGAGGTTGCGAGCGTGGTCTGCGTGAGAGTTTGTTTAAGTTTGTTGAATTTTGCGTCAAGTTTTACCTTAGGTAGTTGTTTTAGCAATGCTTCAAGAAGTGCCCCTTGTTGGGGTTTAAATCTGATGGCGCCATCGGCGACTTTGCCAAATTTTGCCAGCGACACAAACTTTGCTATCCATGCTTCTGGCAGAAGCCCTAAATCACCAGTACTCAAAGTTACAAATTTTTGCCCTCTTTGAAGAGCCTGAAGCAACTGTGGCATGGCGATCTCTTCGCTTCCAAACTTAGCCTGCGCCTTTAGGTCAAACCAATTTATTCCTGAAGAGACCCCGGCTGAATATTCGCTGGATCTATAAATTCGGCGGCCCTCTGCCTCTATGTGCCAACCTTTTGTCGAAAGATCTTCAACCATAATCGGTAACTGAGTGGTTGGAAAGCTAACGTCAGCACGGTTGCTGTTAATTAGAGGCAGTTCTTGAACATCTGAAATTTGCGAAAGTTCGGAAAAGAATTCGATCTCTGTCCTTGGTTGTCGCTGGCGTATCTTTTTTTGGTCGATGTCGACCCAGATAGTTTTGGGATCTTTACGACTAATGAGCCGCCCATCATAGTCAAAACAAACCTGTGCAGATAAGAGGCCAGGGCCAGGGCTTGCATTGGTTCCCAATACAGACAGTCGTGGGACCGGTGACGCTTGAATCAACTCCCAATCTCTAATGTTAGGTAAACTTATTGTGGGAGCATATTTTAAATTAGAGTAGGCGCTTAGAAATGGTGCCAAATCGTTATCCGATATTTGAAGCGAACCATTTCTGTGAAGTCGCTCTGCCCAATACCAGTCGGTTTTGGAAAGTCCTGCAAGGTTAGTAATCACGGAATTTTGGATTATAAGGTTGCCGTGTAGCAGGTGAGTGATTTCGCGCAGGTCAATACTGAACTGATTTCGACGAAACTCACCATTAACCTGGTACTGTCCAGGGGTAGTGAGGGAGGGCCTGATGACAAGAGCGAAACTCCATTGGGCATCGCGATTATAGGTAAGAGGTTTGCCAACGCTGTTTTCCGAGGATGGGTCTTCAAGATAAAAGCGACCCGTGGAGGTCAGCAGGCTTAGAAGATAGTCTGCGAGTTCAGTCGGGATCGTGAACCTATTCTTGCCGGAGGGACTGCCGGTATACTGTCTGCCGAAATTTTGATAGTAATCCCCATCTTCGTAATCAGAGCATTCTGCTGCATCGGACTTGATTAATAAACTTAGTAAATTGACGTCCTCTTCATACGGCAAGCTACGTGCTTTGAATAAGTTCAGTGTTAGGCGTTTTGATTTGTTCCAGACACCGTTTGAACGTAGTTTGCGCTCGAAAACTTCGATATGCCACTTTGTAGCATAATTACCGGTTCCAATAGTCAGTAGATAAACGATTTCTGACATGGAGTTCGGCTCAGCTAAGCTTGTAATGTTATGCGCTGGGTTGTTGGCGGTTTGAAAATCAGTTTGCGCCTGTTCAATCATCCGGCTCCAGTCATATGTAGATTTAGATTGCAGCCCGTTTAATGCTGCTGAATCGGGAGCGACGTTGATTATAGATGGATTGAGGTGATGCTCATCTGGGTAGCAATCTTCGCTATCTTCGTCTTGGAGTGTTTTTGTGAGCGTGAGTCTGGTCGTGCCGCGTCTGATATCACTGCACCATTTAACATTGTCGGCCAATCTGACTATTGCCCAGAGATGGGCGCAGAGATTTTTGGATCTTCGGTTTTGACAGCTACAATGAACATGGATGTGGTCGCCAAGAGGTTCCTCTTCGCACAGGATGAGCTGAGCTGTCGCGTCTTGGCTGCCTTCGAATTCCACCAGAAGCCAATCGTCGTCGATCGTGGCGTCCTCGATCTTGGCAGACTCAACTAATAGTTTATCTCCGTGATGGATGGCTTCGGCTGAAAACTGGTCTCTGACCCGATCGACCAACACAGTGGGCTCCTCCGGAGGTGAGTGCTTATGCGAAATCTAAGTCACGCTACCTTAACTTTGGGAGGCTAAAGTTGCTAGCTAGTGCGGGATGACTTAAGCAAGCGGTTTTACTGATAAAAAAGATTCTCATAACTATCTGTATTTATTGGGTGAAAATCCATCACAAACAGATCACGATGTCCCGACTCAGTGCATAGAACACGCGTCGATAACCTACTGAAAATACAGTAGCTAAAAAGAAATTCTTAAGTTATTCAGGCCGTTTAACCCAGACCAGTGGTGCGCCGGTGGAAGGGCCAGTTGATACTGAACTACGATTTTATGCTGCCGAAGTCGATGGATTGGCTTTAACCCGGGTTTCTACGTGGGATTGATAAATCAGGCAGCGCCATCGATCTGGGTGGGCAACGAACACCGGGTGACATTCAGGATCAGGATTGGAAGGGTTTTTCAATGTACAACACCGGGCAGGGTACTTACAGCTATAGCC
>OMIY01000008.1 GCA_900299215.1 bacterium
ACCAACCACTTAGACTTACCAAGTTTGGTTTGGGTCGAGAGCTACCTCCGGAGCTTTGCCGGAACCCTTCTCTTTGTTTCCCATGATCGTTCGCTACTAAATCGCCTTGCGACTATGACTTTGCATCTGTCTGCCGGCCAACTCACTCCTTATCGCGGGAACTTTGACGCTTTCCTGAACGCTCGTGAGGAAAGATTAGTGCAACAGCAGTCTGAGCGCGAACAGTTGCGCCGACGCCGCGAACAGATGGAAAAGTTTGTGGAGCGTTTTGGCGCAAAAGCGACGAAGGCCGCGCAGGCTCAATCGCGAGTTAAGATGATTGCAAGAATTCGCGAGCTGGAAGACACATTGCCCAGTGAGGGTGATGAAGCTAGCGTTCACTTTACAATTCCTTCTCCGGCGAAGACCCCGAGGATCGTTCTCACAGTCCGTAATGGTTCGATCGGTTACTCAACAGCACTTGCTACTGCGATCAATCTTGAAGTGGAGCGAGGCTCAAAGGTCGCGATTATCGGAGCCAATGGCATTGGTAAATCCACTTTGCTCCGTACCATTGCGGGCGGAAATTCCCCGCTCAGTGGCGAGTTTGGGCTTAGTGATGGAGTAGCCGCTGCTTATTTTGCACAGGAGCAAACCGAAACGCTTAATCCTGATGGGACCATCCTTGAAAACTTAATCAGCCGTGGCAACCTTCCCGAGAAGGAAGCTCGCAGTCTTTTGGGGGCATTCTTATTTACGGGCGAAGCCGTATTCAAAAAGGTCAAGGTGCTCTCGGGGGGTGAGAAAAGTCGAGTCGGGCTAGCATGTGTTCTCGCGCAAAAGGCTGGTCTTTTATTGCTTGACGAGCCGACTAACCACTTAGACATGGCTAGTGTTGAGACTCTCGCGTCAGGTTTGGCAGATTACGAAGGAACGGTCGTATTCGTCAGTCATGACAGGGAGTTTATCGATACTGTCTCAACTCACATTTTTGCCATGCTGCCCGATGGTAGATCTATGCTGTTCCCAGGGAAACTTGGAGATTATGAGCGATTAGCTGAAATAGCTAGTTTTCCGAACGTCTTAAAAATAGACGATACGCAGAAAACAGAATCTAACTCGGCCCCAAAACTTGCCGACAACAACAGCTATGAACAAGTAAAGGATTTAAAAAGGACCAAACAGCGCCTTGAGGGTCAAATAGCCAAATTAGAAAAACAAATAGTGGAAACTAAAGCGAAGCTCCAATCGCTCGAAGTTACAATGAGTAGTGGATCCTCGGACTTTTCGTCAGATTTTTCGAGGGCGTCAGAACTCCACAAGGAGCATCAAGCCCTCCAGACGAACTTGGAGGAGTTTGAATTGGCTTGGCTTGATACGGCAGAATCTCTTGAAGAGACAGTGGCTAAGCTGTCAGCCCTTGGTCGCAGCTGAGTGGCAGGCTTAGTTCGTTGAAACCTTTAGTTCAGCAAGAATTGGAAAGTGATCGGAATTTCGAAAACTAGTATCCACCCGTATATTGCTTACATCCAAGCCACGGCAGAATAGCTGGTCTAAGGCCTGAGTTGTTGGTCTTGGGTCGTTTGGTATCGGGACATAACTAAGTCCTATCTGCTTAAGGACGCCCTCAATAGCTCGAAGATATCCCGGCGTAAAAGTATTGAAGTCGCCGGCCAAAATCATCGGACCACTATGTGAAGGTAGCCGCTCTAATAGATGCTCCATTTCCTCGATCGCAGCTGCCTTGCGACGGACCAATGTTGCGTGAATATTAATCACCATCAAACTTTCGTTCATTCCCGTCAGAGGATACTTTTTAATCAAGGCTGCCTTTGGCGTCTTGAAGATTGGTTCCGGATATTTACAAATAACGCGCTGAGGATCCTCGCAGCTCGGTGCTCTTGCCACAGTCATTACCCCATCACGTAGACCATCGCGTCGCTTATAGGACGCGGCATGAACGGATTCAAAGCCGTTGGCGGAAAACATTCCCATTGCATGCCGGGATAGTAATGCTTCTTGGGCAATCACAATGTCTGAACAATAACAAAGCAGGCGATAATCATGTTCAAACATGAGCCCGCCAGCTCCCTTGCAAAGGTTCCAAACTGAAATTCTGAGATGGTCTGGGCGCAACGATGGAGTCTCGGCTTGACCAGAACGCCAGATAGCCTCATGGTCGGGCACTCTCTCGATCCTCCAAACCTGCCTTAAGCTATCCATCACTGTACGAAAAGAGCGTCGTGGCTTCTGCTTTGTAACCCTATTATCAGGCTTAACCATGGAGTACCCAATTTGATTTCTGATTTGTACCGGACGGTCGAAATTCACCAAAGTGGGAACAAATACGATCCACTACTTCACGGGCAAGCTCCCGGTAAGTCGCGATTTGTCCCCCGTATACCGTAAGTAATAGACCTCGACCACTAGGTCGCTCCCCAACCAAACTTGAACCACTTGTTACACCAAAATCTGAGGCACCATGAACAGTTGCCCATTTGACTCGCGTTTTCACGCTTTGAATATCGGACCTTTGAATAGGTGACTTTACATATTGATTGAGTGCGAGAATCAGGTGATCAATTTCAACTTCTGTAGTTCTAGCCTCCCCTGGTTCTCCGCTATAAAAATCCTCTGGGGACACCAGCATAGTCTTTCCTTGCCACGGGAAAATCACTAAAGGTCGCTTGTCCGTTTTGGACCAAGGTAAACTCAAGCCCGATTTAAGATTCAAATCAGGTAGAACTAATTGAACTGTCTTTAAATTGAGCCCTCTATGCGTCGGGGTGACACCGCTTCGTATAAGTATTTGATTAGCCTTTGCACCCATGCAATTTATTACATATAGGGCACTTATTCTTCTTAATTGGCCGTCCGCATTTTTTATGCTCACCAACCATCCATCGGCCGAGGCATCGACCCTTACAACTTCAGACAGTTCCGAAACTGTAACCCCCAAATTGACTGCAGATTGAGCTACTCTTGCTACGAGTGATGTCTTATCGACCAGACAGCCCCAAAACGAATACGCTCCCAAAAGCTGTCTGCGCGAGATAATTTCGGCTTTATTTGCTAGATCTGTTGCAGTGGCGAATCTATGTTTGCAAAAAAGATTTCCGCTACCAGCGAGGTCGTACAAAAGCAATCTTGCCTTTGCGCGAAGCCTCTGACTAAATTGCTCATTATTGATTGGTACTAGGAACTCCATAGGTTGGAAAAGGTCAGTAACCAAACCCATAAGCAACTGTCGCTCACGTAGCTCCGTTGATATAGAGCCAAATTCCACCAGTTTATGTAAATATCTCAAACCGTCATGCATGAATACTGGAGAGGAGTCACTCTGTCCTCTATTTAAGACGCCTCCATCGATAACATGAACGTCTCGCCACCCCCGAGTAGCAAGATCATGAGCAACGGCGGCTCCATGAATTCCTGCTCCAAGAACTAGTGCACGCACACGCTGTGGCAACTCAACGGGATCTTTCATCTGTCGACATCCATCCAGTTAAACCGAATTTGCCATGGACGCAACGACGCGTGGCGTACTATAATTTATTGTTGAATCCTTCCAATGTCCACACCGAGAAGACCTGTCGAGGCCCCCATTGAGTAAACCGACAGATGCAGCCGCAAACAAGATTATCAATCGCGAAAATCGCTACACTTCACATGCATTGGTGGAATTTAGAAAATTTAAGTTTTTACCAATAGGCATTCATAGCGCTGTACTTCTAGATATAAGCCTCGGAGGTTTCAAAATCGAACTGACCGGGGACAAGAAGGTCGCTGCTGGCGAGCTTTTCTGGCTACATATTCCACTTGCACCTTTGGGAATCTATGCACCGGCGCGACTTATGTGCCGCGGCGAATGTAGATGGTTTGACACTGAGCGGTATCGAGTTGGCGGCGTTTTCACAGGCCTGAGCAAAACTGAGAGACTTATCATTGATCAGGTTGTTGAAACTTTACGTCAAAGGCGTAGCCCGACTAGCTAGAGCCATGCTTAAAAAGTAAACACTCATAGTGTGCACTTCAATGCGCTAAGAGATCCCTTTTATGTTAGCAACATGCTAACTATTGATGCACAATATCCATGCGTTAATTACAAATGTGTTATTTGCAAGCGCAGTCAACTTCGCGTCGATGTGGGAGAGAGACTCATGACCGTAACAAAGTACCGCCGCAGTTTACCAAAGGGTAACGGAAAGCCGGTAATTATTGATGGTGTGCGAACCGCCTTTGTGAAGTCGTTCGGCGTTTTTGAAGACTGCGATGCCCTGGAACTTTTTAGTCGTGTCGTTGATGGACTTATTCGCCACCTCGAGCTAGACGCTGAGGAGCTAGATGAGGTCTCCTGTGGCGTGGTTGTGCCACAAACAAAAAACGGCAACGTCGCTAGGGACGCAATCCTAAATCTCGGGTTACCGGCTCACATTCACGGGGTAACATTAAACCGAGCTTGCACCAGTAGCTTACAAACCATCGCTGATGCCGCTCGGAATATAGCGTTTGGCAATCCCGCACTTATTCTTGCCGGCGGGGTTGAATGTTTAAGCGACGTACCAATTGTCTACTCACGAGAAGCTCGAAAATTCCTAGTTGCATTGAACAAATCAAGAACTACGGCTTCTAAAATTAATCTCCTAAAAAATTTTAGTGCTAAAGCATGGCTCCCCAAGCCGCCCAGCTTATCAGAACCGCTAACTGGCTTCACCATGGGCGAGCACGCGGAAATGATGGCCAAAATTAACTGCATTAGTAAAGAAGATCAGGACAGCTTCGCAGTTGAATCCCATAAAAAGGCAGCATTGGCCCAGGAATCTGGCCACTTTAAAGCCGAGGTAGTTCCGACATGGCCGGGTCCTAAATACAGCGACTGCATCGACAAGGACAACATGGTCCGCGCCGATACTTCAATCGAGGCACTGAAGGGATTAAGGCCTGCTTTTGATAAGCGCTACGGAACGATTACAGCGGGTAATGCATCCCCGCTAACAGACGGTGCTGCAGTAACATTGGTGGCTGATGAGACCAGGGCAAAAAGCCTGGGACTTAAAGCAAAAGCGCGGATCAAGGATGTAGTTTTTGTAGGGGTTGATCCGTATGAGCAACTGTTAATTGGCCCAGCAGTATCCATACCACTTATCCTGAAGAGAAATGGGCTCACATTGAATGATATAGATAGGTTCGAAATTCATGAGGCCTTTGCCGCTCAAGTTCTGAGTTGCACAAGATCGATGGAATCGAGCGAATTCATGGATAAATACTTTGGCAGTAAGGCTCTTGGACCATTCCCAATGGACCGGGTAAACGTAAATGGCGGAGCGATCGCCATAGGCCATCCATTCGGGGCAACTGGGTCACGCTTAGTAACCACGCTTTCCAATGAGCTAATACGAAGCGACAAAAATCTGGGTCTAATCGCAATCTGTGCTGCTGGTGGAATGTCTGGTGCGATGTTGATTGAGCGTATCTGACGACTTGAAGGAGTCTTTCGTCATGGGCGATTTTTGGCAAATTGAGCGCGAAGTAGGCAACGT
>OMIY01000009.1 GCA_900299215.1 bacterium
CAGGCTGTTCCTCTTTAATTTGGGTGGCTTTACCGCATCAAAAAAATTTTACGTATTGGTTCGAATACTGATGATTGGTGGAGGCGGCGGGAGTCGAACCCGCTGCCGTAGATTTCAGAAACATTGTAAAATCGTCTATATCGCATGACAGGCAAGGGATTCATGGTCGGATACTCTAAGTTCCAGTAATCTCAGTTTAGCATTGAGCAGCAGTAGTATCCCTCTCACCGCCCCCTCACTTCAGTTTGACGTAACGCCAAGTTAGCGGCACCGCAGGAAACCATGCGGATGTTCGGCACTGTACCGGTAATTTTAAATGGCACCATCATAAAAAGCGCGAAGGTGGGGACCCTACTTCCGACTATTTACTGATTTCAACAATTGAGAACCTTCACATCGGGCCACTGCCTCGGACATGATCTGATTGAGCACATCGACACTTCAAAGATTTATTTTATATCTTCAAAAATATTCACATAATATCAAATGGCAAGGCATACAAATCTAAAGTTTTTCCTAGAATTACCGAATGCTAAACCTAGGAGGGGCATGTATTTGCACCTCGGGAGGGGGAGTTCAATTGGATCATTCTACCGAAATCATTTTTAGCATACTGGTTCAATTATTTTTCGTGGTCATCTTGCCGGTTGCTGTCGTGAAGCTCGCCAAAAGCAATATGAGGCTGAAAAAGTCACTAAGTGAGTTCGGTGTGATGAACCGCGATCTGGAGAATCGGCTTCAATCCAAGGAGCTAGAGTTTTCCCAATTTAGGGAGGCCTCTACATCCACGCAACAGGCTCTGGAAGAGAAAATAGCGGAAAATGAAGCACAGATCATTGGCCTTCAAAATGCAGTTCAGGCTATTACTAATCAGTTCGTAAATGATTGCACAAAATATATTTGCGAAGGTGTCACGGCTTCGAATTACCAAACTTCAATCAAAAGGCTGGAAAAGGTATTCAAACTTGTAAAGTCTCATAAAATCGAATTCTCCGATCTCGACGTATCAGCTTTTTTCAAAAAACTTGACGATACCGCGCTGAAAGCGACTCGAATAGAAGCAGCCCGCCAGGAGCAGCAGCGAATCAGAGAACAAATTCGAGACGAGGCCCGCGCTCAAAAGGAGCGGGATGATGAAATTAAGCGCTTGGACAAGGAGCAAAACCAACTAGAAGAGGCTCTCCGTAAAGCTGTTGCTCAAATGAAGCAAGAGCACTCAGAAGAGGTTGAGGAGTTGCGAGCGCGTCTGGCCGAAGCTCAGGCAAAAGCCGAGCGCGCCAAGTCCCAAGCACAGCTTACAAAGTCTGGATATGTATATGTCATATCGAACATTGGTTCATTTGGCGATGGCGTATTCAAGGTAGGCATGACCCGCCGGCTGACACCCCTTGAGCGGATAAAGGAGCTTGGTGACGCATCTGTGCCATTTCCATTTGACGTCCACCTGATGATTGCTAGCGATGATGCTCCCACTCTGGAAAATAGTCTTCATCGGGAGCTTCATCGGCATCGCATTAACAAGGTTAATCTTCGTAAAGAGTTTTTTAGACTGGATATCCAAACAATCGTAGCCGCTGTGGAAAAAAATCGAGGCAAGGTTGAGTACAGAGCAGATCCAGAAGCCTTTGAATTTCGGGAAACACGCCTCATCGAGGAGCGTGGCTTAGAAATTGGATTCGTCGAGTCAAACGAAGAAAGCCATGAGGATGAGGATGTTGCTGCTTAAAAAGGCAAGGAGCCTAATGTGGGTATTTTAAAAATGCTGGTAAAGGCAGCCCATGCTGCGGATCGGGCTAGAATGCGACGCTTTCGTCAGGAGCAATTGGCCGAATCTAAGCGCCAGAAATCGCTCAAAAAGATCCAGCGTGAGGCAGAAAAGGGACTTAAGAGCGCCACCCGCAAAAATGAAACAAATCGGGATTCGGCCGAAATAGCTCCTCGATTAGGGCGAGCGCAAAACAAGGTAAGACTACTTGAAAAGTATCGAACAGTGACGGTCAAGCTGGAACTTCTTCCGTTTGATTGATACTGAATTCCAGTAGCGTCAGCCGTCTCCCACTCAATTGCCTCTCCATCTCATCCTACAACACATATGAAGAGTCTCCACAGAGGGCATCGTTTCTTGTAAATTAATAACAGTGTCAATCGCCGAACTGAAAGCCTCGGGGCCAAATCCCCTCTTCATAAGCGAGGAAGTTTTTTGAAGGATGCAAGCCAACGCGATAAATTTATCGATCTCCGTGCCAAAGGATGGAGCTACCAGAAAATAGCGGACGAAATAGGGGTATCAAAGCAAACGCTGATAAATTGGTCGAAGCAATATCAAATTGAGATCAATAACCTGAAAGCCATAGAACATGACGCGCTCCAGACAAAGTTCTGTATGGCAACTTCCGCAAGGATTGAGCTTCTGGGAGGACTTCTGCAGCGAGTACGAGAGGAGCTCGACACGCGAGATCTTTCTCAGCTGTCCGCTGAAAAATTATTCGATATGACTTTAAAGCTGTGTAACGCGCTGGGCGGGCATCTTCTTCAGATCAAATTTACTCAAGAACGCGATGAATTTCCTTTGGAATCTTGCTCTGAACTGATACTTCGAAGAACTACCGAAGAGTGGAGCGCTTAACATCTACCAAATCTGGACTACTTTTTTACCAATCCGACGTTATGACAGTCACACTATGCGCGGTTGAGATCTGTTAAGAAATGTCTGGTAGGTCGTACTTAATTCAGGCACCGGTATTTTAATAGAGTACGGTTCAAACCAATATTTAATCTTGGTGCCAGGGTAATCCTCAGTGACCCATTTTGTGAGGTCTTTGATTAATTCCACGAAATTGAAAGAGTCAATTGACCCTGATTTTGCGGGGCCGCCTTTCCTCAGGATGTCCTCAATAATCGAATAGAACCTCATTTCCGTCACTTCAAACTTGCCGATATTTTACCTGGTACCGTTGAGAGTTTTCGAACAGCACTGATCTCCTCGGGATTAGCGCCAAAGTCGATTAATAATTGCACAGATCTGTTAGCAGCGATGATGCAAAAGGCAATTGATTGGGGATGGATCGATAAAAAAGAGCGGTCAAGGTCAAACGCCTGACTACTTTAATGCGATCGCATGATTGGTGGGACGAGAAGGCAGTTATCTGCAAGTTCTTAGAGGGTGCTAAAGATTCACCTTACTTTGCAGCGTACGTGTTGGCACTGGAATGTGGACTCCGACTCGGAGAAATAGTTGGCTTGTCGAAGCAAGACATCACCTTTGATATGGGTACAATTAGAGTACATCGCCAGTGGCTAGACAAAGATAAGCGGTACGGGCCAACTAAGAACAGTCGCGAACGCTTTATCAAATTTCACCCAGGATCTTTGGTCGAGCGCACGTTAAGAAAAGCTATGGACGCTAGTCCTGATCATGAGATGATTTTTGTCACTAAGACTGGCAGGCGCGTCGGGGCGAGAAATTTGAGCGGTGGTCGTTTTAAAAAGCTGGTGAAACGGCTAGGACTGCCGCCGATTAAGTTTCACGACCTGAGGCATACCTTCGCTAACTGGTACATGATTGAGCACGGGGATATTTGGAGCTTAATGAGCATACTTGGTCATAATTCGATAAAGACCAGGATGGGTTATGCTCACGTTAGCAGCAACCACCAAAGAGTGCCTAACTTTGATTGGGGTTTCGATTCTCCCTCTCGCGCCCCCCTCAAAAGCTTACCGCACCCTCATCCGGTGGCGGCAACAAATCGGAATTATTAGCTGTAAATTAGATCAGATGATGGTGGAGGTGACGCATTAGTACTCGAACCATCTACGGTGACGGAGGAATACCGGGTGCAATCGGGGCTGACGCCAGTTAGCCAAATACCCACCTAAATCAACCTATTCAGGCACTTAGCCCTACCCACCGATATGAATGCGGGAGGTATCTCACATGTTTCTCTCTATAGGTCAAGCAAGTCGAGTACTTGGGACATCCGTATCGACTCTGCGTTTGTAGGACAATCAAGGCTTGTATTTGAAGCACGCTTCTTGCTCAACCGTGCCTACATAGCGTCCACCCAACTTTGTTATCTACGAAA
>OMIY01000010.1 GCA_900299215.1 bacterium
GGAAGCACTGGCTGTCATTTGCCGACCGTTCCAACAAACTGCCTAAGATTTATCACGTAAACTGGTTCCGTCAGGACAAAGACAACAACTTCATGTGGCCAGGCTTCGGCGACAACCTACGTGTGCTTAGCTGGATTTTCGATCGTTGCGAAGGTGCAGTCGGCGCTCAAGAAACAGCTATCGGTAACCTGCCGCACGCCAGCGATTTGAATACTTCGGGTCTTGATATTCAACCTGAAACATTGAAAGAACTGCTGTCGATTAACAAGGACGCGTGGCGTACCGAAACGCAACAAATTGGTGACTATTTGGCCGAATTTGGTAGTCGCACCCCTTCTCAATTGCAGGAGCAATTGAAAGACGTGCAAAACCGTTTAGCCTAAATAAAACTCAATAATCCAACAAAAAACGGCTAACTGATTTAATCAGTTAGCCGTTTTTCATTGCTATAAAGAATAAGCCTGTTATTGGCTGACGATTCGCAATGAGTCACGCAATAAATTAACAGCGTGAGGAGCCCGTACTACCCCCTCACTCAAAAAACGTCGCCAAGAACGCGCGCTGGGTAGACCATGATATAAACCCAAGACATGCTTGATCATGACATTCAACCGTTCCCCCGATTGAAACTGCTGCGCCACATAATCACTGTAAGCGCGCACAATCTCAGCGCGGTCAGGCACCCACTGCTCATCCTCTAAAGCGCGATGTATTTCTGCGAGCAGGTAAGGATTGTTATAGGCCTCACGACCAATCATCACACCATCAAAATTATTTAGATGCGTGGTCACTTCGTTTACCGTACGAATACCACCATTAAGCACAAATTGGAGTTCAGGGAATAACTGTTGTACTTGCGCCACAACGTCATATTTAAGTGGTGGAATTTCCCGATTTTCTTTTGGACTTAAACCATTCAACACTGCACGTCGAGCATGCACGATAAATACACGACAACCCACCTGAGCCACAGTACTGACAAATTTATGCAGAAACTGTAGATCATCCGCATGATCCATGCCGGGTTCAATGCCAATACGACATTTCACGGTCACCGGAATTTTGACTGCATCTTGCATCGCACTGATGCATTCAGCCACGCGCTCGGGCTCGCCCATTAAGCAGGCACCAAAGCGACCGCTTTTCACTCGGTCACTGGGACAGCCACAATTTAGATTAATTTCTCGATAACCAAACTGCTCACCGATTATTGCAGCAGATGCCAAATCTCTGGGATCACTTCCACCCAACTGTAATGCCACAGGTTGCTCAGCGGAATCAAAGGCAAGCAGGCGCGATGGATCACCGTGTAACAGCGCTTTGTCAGTCACCATTTCGGTATACAACAAAGCACTGGGAGAAAGCAGCCGCATTAAATAGCGGCAATGCCGATCGGTGTAATCCATCATCGGCGCTACGCACACGCGCCGATCAAGTCGCGACTCAGATGATGTTTGCGCTACCGACAACACTCAAATTCAATTCGGAAAGCAATCAACGAAAAGTGTTAGTCCGCGCTTTCTTCTGCACGCCCTGGACGTTTGCGCTCATGTTCCTTCAAGAAACGCTTACGCAGACGTATTTCACCCGGCGTCACTTCAACAAGTTCATCGTCATTGATGAATTCCATTGCTTGTTCCAATGTAAAACGAATTGGATTGCTGAGCACCAAGTTTTCGTCTTTACCCGCCGCGCGCATATTGGTGAGCTTTTTAGCTTTGAGTGGGTTCACAACCAGATCGTTATCGCGACTGTGAATACCCACAATTTGGCCTTCATACACTTCATCGCCATGCCCAACCATTAAGCGACCACGTTCCTGCAAGCTGAACAAGGCATAGGTAAGCGCCTTACCCTGACCATTCGAAATCATCACACCATTGGGCCGTTGACCAATTTCTTTATTCAGTACCGGACCAAAGTGGTCAAAAATATGATGCAGCAAGCCCGTACCCGAAGTCATGGTACGGAACTCCGTTTGAAAACCAATCAACCCACGCGATGGCATCATGTATTCAAGACGCACGCGACCCTTACCATCGGTTTGCATGTTGGTGAGTTGACCACCACGTTCGCCCAATGCCTGCATAACAGCGCCTTGGCTGATTTCATCCAGATCAATGGCAACGGATTCGTAAGGCTCAGACAGAACGCCATCAACTTCCTTCACCACAGCACGAGGGCGTGACACGGCTAATTCGTACCCTTCACGACGCATATTTTCCAACAACACACCTAGATGCAATTCACCGCGACCATAGACGATGAACTTATCTGGATCTGAAGTGTCTTCAACACGCAACGCCACGTTGTGCATAGTTTCACGCAAAAGACGCTCACGAATTTGACGGCTAGTAACAAACTTACCCTCACGACCACAGAACGGTGAGGTATTTACTTCAAAGGTCATACTGATAGTCGGTTCGTCTACGACCAAAGTAGGCAACGCTTCAGGAGTTGTAGGATCACAAATGGTGTCGGAAATCTTCGGATGTTCAATGCCTGCAAATGCGACAATGTCACCCGCACTTGCATCATTAACTTCAACACGATCTAACCCCATAAAACCTAGCACTTGAATGATGCGTTCATTGCGCGACTTACCATCGGCGCCTACGACAGTAACCGCACCACCAC
>OMIY01000011.1 GCA_900299215.1 bacterium
TACCCATGGATTCTCAATCTTGCTCAGCCACCCTACGAATCGAGTTAGTGCATAGCGGGGCACCCGATTAGTCAGCAAGAAATTAACGTCCTCATTTTGAATGAGGCTGGCGATACTGCTACGCAAGGTCATAGTTCTGTCACATAAGTGAATTAAGGTTATAGAGAGGTATTTCGTGAACTTAGATACAACTCAATTCATCGTTGGCAGCAGCGCGCTGGCTATTTTGGTTAGAAAAGTCGTTAGCAGACTGCAGCTTTCCCGTGCTAAACACCCAAGTCTTGCTGGTCATGCTCGTATTGCAAAGCGAATTGCACGCCAGATTCCATTCTATGAATATGATGAGGGTAATTATTTTTGTATTGACGGTGCGCCGAAGACCATTGCCGACCAAAGGCACAGTGGTTTCATGCGCTTGGCCGAGGTTTATGCCCAACGCTTTGTGCAGACCGTTGCACTGACTAAAGAATCGGCAGCATATATTTCCGACCTTCAGTTCACTTCCCACTATCGTGTACCGTACCAATTTAGCCGCTTGGTACGCCAGTTCTTGGCGAGTGGTTCGTTCCTGCAAGAGTCTAACGGGGTTACGGTTACCGATTTGGACGGAAACACTTTCTATGATCTTACTGGTTCTTACGGAGTAAATGTCTTCGGCTACGACTTTTACAAAGGCTGCATCGATCGGGGCGCGGAACGTGCACGTAAATTGGGGCCTGTATTGGGTGGTTACCATCCTTTGGTCGCCAGCAATATTAAACGGCTTTGCAAACTTTCCGGCATGGACGAGGTCTCGTTTCATATGTCTGGCACGGAAGCCGTGATGCAAGCTGTAAGACTCGCGCGATACCATACACAGCGCACCCACATTGTAAGATTGTGTGGCGCTTATCACGGCTGGTGGGGAGATGTACAACCGGGCGTAGGTAATCCTGTCGCCGAATGGAGAACCTATACACTTAAAGACATGGACGCAGATACATTGCAAGTTTTGCGTACCCGAAAGGATATAGCCTGCATATTGGTTAATCCGCTGCAGGCCTTGCATCCTAACAACAGTGCACCTAGCGATTCGACACTGGTGGACAGTTCGCGCACAGCCGGTTTCGATCGCGAACGTTATGCTAGTTGGCTGCGAGCGCTGCGGGAGGTCTGCACCAACGCCGGCATAGCTTTGATCTTCGATGAAGTCTTCATGGGATTCAGATTGGCTGCTGGAGGCGCACAGGAATTTTTTGGTGTACAAGCTGATATGGTGACCTACGGTAAAACACTCGGCGGAGGCCTGCCTGTTGGAGTCGTTTGTGGCCGGGCACACTGGATGAAGAGATTTCGTTCTGATAGACCAATTGATGTTTGTTTTGCTCGCGGAACATTTAACTCTCACCCTTATGTAATGGCCACGATGCATGAATTTCTCGAAGCCATTGAAGCAGAGGACATCAAAAATGTTTATGGACAACAATCCACTGTCTGGGATAAGCGAGCAGCCAAACTTAACGCACAACTTGAAGCGTACGGCCTGCCAATCCAAGTACGGAATATGTGCTCGGTATGGACTGTTACTTACACCGTACCATCTAATTACAACTGGATGCTGCAATTTTATTTGCGGGAACAAGGCTTAGCTTTAAGCTGGGTTGGGACAGGGCGTTTCATTTTTAGTCTGAATTACACTGATAGTGACTTTGAAGCTGTGAGCGAGAGAATAATCAGAGCAACTCAGAATATGTACCAAGATGGGTGGTGGTGGGAAGGTGGAAACCAAACCAACAAACTTATAAAACGCAGAATTATGAAAGAAATAGCTAAAAGTTGGATTAGAGAAAAACTCAACAAAATGAAACGAAGAAATTAATAATTAATATTTCAGAACCACCCTCAAGCAAGACACTTATCCAATAGAGTCGGTTTTTTAATCTACTCCTAGTGCATCGCATGCATTGGGTCAATCAACTCACCCTTAAGGAGATAAAGCGGAGCTCGATAGTACAACTTAACATCATGAAAGGGGTCAGTCAGAATCTTGGTGAGCCAAACAAGTCCCGTTTGAACATCCTTGATGAAAAAGAGGTGCACAGTTCTGAATAGCAGACCGCCTATACCAACACACAGCCATATCATTCCCAGTTGATTTAGATACGATTGAAAATTTGTATAAGGCTCTACTAAACCAAACAAGTCAGACTTTAGATAAAGAACAACGGGAGAAATGATCCAAATCGCCAACAAGACCACTTTCCTTTTAAGATTGTAGCCCACCTTGATCTCTTCTTTATGCTCATGCGTAGCCTGATTCACATGATCATAGCCCTTTGGCTCAAAAAAGAAGTGGCCAGACTGCCTAGTAGTCATAGAGACTAACCAAGCCAACAAGGATGCTGCTGATGGATTAACAAATAGTAAAAGGTAAGAGCACAAAAAACTTGTCGCACTGACTAAGTGCAATGTTTGATTAATACGACTGTGATGATAATAACGGTGGTCGTCCCAACGCTGCGTCTTCAGCAACTGCATAAATGAATTCATATTATTCTCTATGTAAGAGATGAATGTATGTGTATTAATACATACTTAAATTACATTTGAATGACACCAGACTATGCTCACCCGTTCTCGAAACATTTCAAATAAACGGGTGTAGATTATTAACAAATTGAGCCGTAGCATTTTCCCAAGAAAACGACAGCGCATGTTTTCTACAATCATCTGGATTGAGCCTGAGCGCAAGCTTAGCCGCATACTCAAGGTCATCGTGCAAAATACCGCTAACACCTGGACTAACCACATCAATAGGTCCAGCAACAGGAAAAGCAGCGACAGGCACACCACAGGCCATAGCCTCCAGCATTACCAAACCAAAAGTGTCTGTTTTACTCGGAAAGACAAAGACATCAGCACAGGCGATATACTGAACCAAGACCTCGCCAAATTGGTAGCCTACGAACTTAACTGATGGATACTTTTTTTGCAGCATTGGAAGCGCAGGCCCATCACCTACGACCAACTTAGTACCTGGTAAGTTTAAGCGTAAAAATGCTTCAACATTTTTCTCTATAGCCACACGCCCCACATACAACCAAATCGGCTTCGGCAAAGA
>OMIY01000012.1 GCA_900299215.1 bacterium
GCGTCAAAATCTTCACGGTAAACCATTCTGAAATCTTGCAAGGTGTTGTAAACGACAGCACCAGTGGTCTTGATGTTGCCAGCGACATCAAGTGTTTGAGTGGGCGCTGAAGAACCGATTCCGACGTTGCCATTTGGGAATGTGACACTGGTGATAGCCGTGCCCGTACCACGGTTGATAATCATGCCAGCTGTGTCAGAATTTTCGGCATCGTTGAGGGCACTCAGTACAAACTGATTACTAGGCTGAGACGCATATACTTGCCATGCTTTTTGATCAGTACCACCAGACGTATTGCGGAAGGACACTTTGCTGTGGGTGGATCCTTGCATACGTGTCTCGGCAATTGTGGAGCTGTTCACCTGAAGTGGGAAACCAGGCGATGTGGTTCCAATACCGACATTGCCTGAGGCTTGAATATTGAGGATATGCGAGTTGCCGAAGAAACCAAGACCAAGTCTATTTGAAGTACTCCCAGCACCCGCATAATTGAAACTTAATTCGTATGCGTTGTTTGTCGAATTAGCGTTACCAACAATTAATGACTTAAACGTTTGGGTTGAATCGACAGCGTTCATTGCCCAGGCCGGGTTAGCAGCACCACCCATGCCGATTATCGTGCTAGCAGACCTTACGGAGCCGTTAGTGTCCAGAGTAAAAGCTGGATTCGTTGTCCCTATCCCGACATTGCCACCTGGTTGAATTACAAAGCCTGTAGTCCAAGTCCCTGATGAGTTAGTATTGCCCCACAATTCGAAATTGCCGACTCGCCCAGTGACTCCGGATCCGTTGGTCTGCAAGCGCCAAAGCTGCGGAGTTGTGCTGGTATTATAAACATCTAAATTTGTGATTTGAGTATTTGCGGAGGAAATAAGTGTATTACCGTTTACATGTAAAGTGCTTGAAGGTGCCGTCGTCCCAATCCCAACATTACCACCTGGTGATTGAAGCGCCAGATTTCTAGCATTAACTCCACTCTCCCTAGAGTAAATCCAGCCAAAGTTGTTAGTTGAATCATAGCCCATCGTTAGACCGCGCGCCGGATTTGTTGCTCCAGTTAGAGTGAGCTGGGCAAAATCGATATTTGTGCTCGTATAATCACGAGCTACCTGTAGTGGAGAGACGGGTGCAGTGCTCCCCACTCCAATATTTCCATTCGCGGCGACTAACTGGTTAGTACCTAGTGTCAACCCGTTCGCTGGCAAGCTGAGTGAACCAGTCATGGTGTCGCCAGCTTTGCTGACTTTAGTTGAGGCATCTGCTGTTGCACTCACTGTGACGCTACCAGCTCCGCTCGTGATGTTGATTCCGGTGCCAGCGGATAATGTTGCGAGTGTATAACCAGACCCGTTGCCTATTGGTATTTGGCCAGCAGTCGGTGCAGTCACTAGACCAGTACCGCCGTTAGCGATACCGAGGGTTCCTGAAGTGATGACGGATGCGCTTAGCGGCGGGATATCAGTCGCTACAAGAGAAGTTCCAGACGTCACACGCCCTTTAACGTCATAAGTCACTTTAGTCGAAGTCCCGGCAAGTGCGACGCTCGCTAGGGTCGCGGTTGCTGAGCCTGAGCTAAATCCGGACGTGGTGAGGTCCCCTGTTAATGATGTAAGGTAGCTTCCTGCGGCTTGCTTACCATTAAACGTAGTCCAGTCTGTAGCACTGAGATAACCATTGGTGGAGCTGTTGGCCTGGGACATGGAAATAGCTGGCGTCGTGGTTCCGTTCGTTACAGAAATTGGTGCAGTACCGGAAACGCTTGTTACAGTTCCGCCACCATCAGAGGCCCACCCTAGGTTACCAGCGCCATCGGTTTTTAAAACCTGGCCTGCGGAACCATCCGCCGCTGGAAGCACCCAAACTTTATTGGTGGCAAGTGCGTCGGGAGCTTTGAAACCAACGTAATTTGTGCCATTGGCCGAAAGTTCGTCCAATCGCATCTCGCTGGTATTGCCTGAGGCTGTGCCAAATGGCTTGGCTTCAAAGGCTGCCTGAGCACTGCTTGCAATAGTACCTGAGGTGTTGACAGCAGTTGAGCCACCTATCGTGCCCGAGTTGATGGCAGAACCAGAAACCTTGCCTGCAGAGGAGATGGTAGCCAATTTAGAGTCTGCAATGGCAGCTGTCGTCGCAATATCATCGTCGGTAATCGTTCCATCTGAGATCGTTCCGCCACTGCCACCGGATACTGCTGATGAGGTTGCGAGAGCTCCCAGCCCTAACGTTGCCCGCTGCGCTGCCGCATCGGCATCATCAAGGAGTGCCTTGCCGGCAGCGGTGAGAGTATAGGTTGCCCAGGTATCGGCCGAGGTCCTCTCAACACCGCCGGTTGTTGTAAGACCTTCAATAGCAGCTAAATCGTTTGCCAAGGAGAGTGTCATATTGCCCGAGGTGGTAATTGGTCCACCGCTGACCGTAAGCCCAGCTGCGGGCGCTGTGATACCCACACTTGTCACACTTCCTGTAGCACCAGTAATCCATCCAAGATTTCCAGCGCCATCTGTCTTCAATATTTGTCCTGCCGTACCATCCGCCGCAGGTAGCACCCAGATCTTATTAGCTCCGATCGCATCTGGAGCTTTAAATCCTACGTAATTGGTGCCGCCGGCGACTAATTCCGTGAATCGTACTTCGCCAGTATTACCGGTAGCAGTGCCATATGGTTTTGCCTCGTAACCCGCTTGAGCTTTGCTGGTGA
>OMIY01000013.1 GCA_900299215.1 bacterium
ACGATTACTCGTATTCTGGGCGAAGGGGATACTGTGGCGGCCACGCTAAAGATTAAGGGAACGCAAAAGGGTAATTTGTTTGGTATTCCGGCCACGAACAAAGCCTTTGAAATTGAAGCTGCCGCCGTTCTTAAGTTGTCTAATGGCAAGATTGTCGAAAGTTGGTTTATGGCAGAAGAAGCCGCGCTACTACGTCAATTGGCTGCGCCATTCCCATTACGTAAAGATGGCAAAGTAATTGTTCCGCCTCACTACGATGACACTCGTCCATTTGACACTGTGTTGAAAGAGTTGATGGCCAATCCAGTGGATAGTGCTGAATATCGGCATAAGAAATTGCTATTGGCTTATAAATCTAAGGCAGAGAATCGTCCTGCCGATTACCCTGCTGGTAATAAGCCCTACGAGAAATTGATACGTGGTGGGATCGATAATATCGTTGCCCGAGGTAAGGAGATTAACGTGCCAGCTAACCACGGCCAGTCCATCAAGGATCGACAGGACACAGTCGCCAACGTGATAGCAGAGGGCAATCAGGGCATGTTCCAGTTCCGTTTAAACGCGGTTAATGCGGGCCCGTTATCTGTTATTCCTCCTTCAAACCACGATGTGCATGACTGGGAAATTGGGTTCGCTGATTTTGACGGTGATAAGTGGACCAATGCGTGGTACTTGGGTGATGAGCTTGGCTTTTTGCTCAGTATTGGTAATAAGGAAGCACTGAACTTTCTAGTTAGTCAGCCCGCTGCTAAATAAGTAGCTCAAAATTACTAAGATGTTTTTGATGCATGCCCGCTTTGCGGGCATGTTTTTTTGTTGATTTTTTTAATGGATTAAAACTAGCTAATTAAGGACTACCAACAGTCCTATCGTGATTTGGATGGGGGGTAAGCACAATGCTCCAATTGTTGCACGGTATCGTGATGATCGTTATAGGGTGCGGGACTGCTGTGGCGCATCACGGTTCATCCGGACAATTTGATGAAACTAAAACCATCAAAATTTCTGGTGTGATTACCAAGATGGAATATGTGAATCCACATTCCTATGTGTACATGAATGTTAAAAATAATTCGGGGGGCACGGATGCATGGCGCTGCGAAATGCGTGCGGGCGCACTGTTGAATCGCTCTGGCTGGACCAAGGAGATGTTTGCAGCGGGAACGCAGCTTTACATTATTGCAGCACCGGCACGAAGAGAGCCGCATGGCTGCTATGTAGAAACACTCACGTTTCAAGATGGCCGAACCATCGAACGCTATGAACAGTTGATCGGTGCAGATAAAGTTGAGGTGAATCGAGCTGAACGTACCGCAGAGGGTAAACCCAACTTTGCTGGTAATTGGGGTGCGGTACAAAAATTAAATGCAGTGAATAACGGAACAAATTCAGCTGCGGTTCTAGCGGCAGTTAAATCAGGCAATACGCCACCTGCGGCGTTAGCGTTATCTTCAAGTGAAGCAATTAACTATGGTGACTTCACCAATGCGCCTGCAGGCTTTGTGACGGTTACCCCTCATCAAGCACCGAATGTGACATCAGGTATGGCGGGGAGTGGTGTGGTCGCAGGTATAGGGCCTCCACCTAATGCTTCGACAGGAATGGGCGTGGCTGATGGCATGGGCGGTGGCGGTCAGTACAAGCTATCAGTGGTAGGTTTGGCAGCATCCACGGGATTTAAGCGAGAAGACTCACCGAGTCAGAACTGTATGGCGACCAATATCTTTAGTGATTGGACCATGGATCAGCATGTTAATCGCATTCAGCAAACTAAGGACATGATTAGGATTGACTATGGCTTTATGGATATTTCTCGAACTATTTATCTGAACAACGTGGCTCATCCTAAAGACATTAAGCCAAGTCGAGCGGGGCACTCCATTGGTCATTGGGAAGGCGATACTTTAGTGGTTGATACCACAGGATTTTTGCCTGGGTTTCTAATGATGGGCGTCAAGCACAGTGATCGGCTGCATGTGGTTGAGCATTTTAGTTTGAGTAATGGCGGGAAAACGCTGATTCGTAGTTGGGTAGGGGATGATGCGTTGTATCTTACCGAGCCCTTCAAAGGACAGGATGTGGTGCAAGTTTCTCAAGCTAATTACGAGCCCTACAACTGCAAAGATCTCACCACGGCTACAAATTATTGACCACCAAAACAAATCGCCCTGTTTTTGGCAGGGCGATTTGAGATCAATTATTGGGAGTGGTTAGAAGTTTATTCTAAACCGCTCGCGCGAAATTGCTCGCGTGCCATTACTGACCAGTCGAGATTGGCTTCCCCTTTGGCGATGGCTGACTCCAATGCTTTCTTCCAAATGGCAACGCTAGGCAGTTGAACGCCAACCGGAGTGGCTGCCTCTAACGATAAGTTAGCATCCTTAAGCCCGATTACGGCTGAGGCACCTAGGCGACCCCAGTCGTTGTGTGCAATTAGGTCTCCATAGGCATGGTACGCCGTGCAATTAAATAGGCCACCCACTAATACCTGATGGAAGACATGAGGGTCTACGTCGTACTTTCGAACAAGGGCATGACCTTCGCCAATCGCTTCAATGGCGCAGCCCAATACAAAGTTGTTAGCGATCTTAATGGCAGTGGCTGACAGTGGATTCTCACCCGCTTCAAACACCCGTTCACCGATGACGGCAAAGACTGGGCGAAGCGAGTCGATTGCAGCTTTAGGACCGCCTGGTACAAGACCTAACTTGCCGGAAGCGGCCAGATCAGGGCGCCCCAGTACGTGGCAGGCCACCAGAATTTGACCGGCACTTTGGTGAGCGGCAATGACTTCAGTGAGTGCTTTGACGCCGTGCGTACCGCTGACCATGTGAATTGCGCCAGGGCGCAGATTGGCAACTAGCCCGCCTGCATCATTGGTAGCAGAGAGCAGCACTTCATCACTTGGCAACATGCTGATGACAACATCACACATGGACGCTAAATGAGCAAGGCTGCTTGCAACTTCAGCACCCGCCTCGGCGAGACGGGCACTTTGTTTGACGTCAGGATCGAACACAGCAAGTTCGAAGTTTGCTGCCAATAATCGCTGGGCCATACCTGAGCCCATGCGACCTAGACCAATGAATCCGATTTTCATGACGTCACTCCGCTTTGCCAACTGTAAGTTACGCGAACTGGCTCTTAACCCATTCAAGCTCCATCGTTACGTAATCAACGATGTCGCCGGTCTTGAGGTGTTGTGGTAACACGTCCCAAGTGTAGGTTTCGATTTCCAATTGTGCGCTGAGTGGATTGGCTTTGTGGAAGGCCAAAGCTTCAGCAATCGCGAAACGCGTAGTACGCATGTTTTCGCCCAGCTTTTCCAAGAAAACGGGTACGTGGAAGTGGATGCGCCATTCACGGGTGCGATTAGGGTCTTTTTCCCAGGCGGCAATCGCATCTTCCAGATTCAGGAAGCGGGTGATTTTGCCATCCATCTTTTCGATGGTTTGAGTCAAATACACTGTGTCAGCCCACTTGCGCAGCTCCTCAATGGCAGCTGGAGTAACGGCTGGCACTTGGACAGCAGCAGCTTCTTGTAGTTTGAAGACAGGAATGTCGTTGTCTACAAGGCTTTGTAGTGACTTGCTGATATCTTCGAACTCAACGGCTTGATGGCAAATGTCATATACAGTGCCAACATGGCGACGCAGAATCGTGCGAGCTTCCTCGCTGCTGACACCCAGATCTTTACCCAGCGCGGCTAAGGACTGTTCAGAGCGCAGCACTTTAGTGAAGAAGTGCACGGTTTCTTCAGTGGTTTCCAAGAAGCAATATGGTTCCGGTTCAACGGCCAAAGTGACGGTACGACCAGTGCGTTCACGCAGTTTGTG
>OMIY01000014.1 GCA_900299215.1 bacterium
AACCATCCCAACCTTTATTAAGTTTTATTCCCGACCAACCCATCTATGGCTTCCTTGACTGTTACCTTCATACTGGCTGTGCTGATAAGCACCACACTCCGTCTTTGGTTGACCGGTCGGCAAATGCGCTCGGTTAGACTCCACAAAGCGTGTGTTCCCAAGGCATTTCAAGATGTCATCAACCTAGAAGATCACCAAAAAGCAGCCGATTACACCTTGGCTCGTGCCAAACTAAGCAGAGTAGATACCCTGTTGGATGGGGTGGTTTTAATGGCTATCACTTTGGGTGGTGGCCTTAACTGGCTAGACCTGCAATTACAAACCTTGAAATTAGGGACGCCTTGGCACGGTATGGCAGTCATTGCATGTCTGCTACTTTCCACCACCTTAATTGAACTGCCTCTGTCTTGGTATCGCAGTTTCAATATCGAAGCGCGATTCGGCTTCAATAAAATGACTCCCAAGATGTTCGTCGCCGATTTTTTCAAAGGCTTACTGATTGGTAGCGCGCTTGGACTGCCCATACTCTGGGCTGTGCTTAGCCTGATGCATTCAGCCGGTCAATGGTGGTGGTTATTTGCTTGGGCCGTTTGGCTCAGTTTCAGCCTGTTGATCAGCTGGGCATGGCCGATTTTCATCGCCCCGCTATTCAACAAATTTACACTCCTACAAGATGAATCGCTTGCCGATCGTATTTCCAAATTGCTAAGTCGCTGTCAGTTCTCTTCGGCAGGCATTTTTGTCATGGATGGCTCATCGCGATCTACCCACGGCAATGCTTACTTTACCGGTTTGGGTCAAAACAAGAGAATCGTTTTTTTCGACACATTACTTGAACGACTGGAGCCAACTGAAATCGAGGCAGTTCTGGCTCACGAATTAGGTCATTTCAAACTTCACCATATCCGTAAGGGATTAATCCTATCTTCAATTTTGACTTTGATCGGATTCGCCGTGCTCGGTCAACTCACTACTTGGCAAGGGTTCTACTCTGCATTGGGCGTCACACACCCCTCCATGCACAGTGCCCTTATATTGTTTGCACTCTGTTCTGGCCCGTTTTTGTTCTTCTTGACACCCTTCAGCGCAGCGTGGTCTCGTAAACACGAGTTTGAAGCAGATTCGTTCGCTGCTCAACATGCCAGCGCACAGGCATTGGTACACGCGCTAGTCAAACTATACCGTGATAATGCCAGCACCTTAACACCGGATCATATTCATTCTCGCTTCTATGACTCACATCCTCCCGCTTTAGAACGCATTGCATTTCTTGAAAACCTAGTCGTCCGCCCAACTTCAGTAGAAGCATGAACCCGATAATAGGTCGAGTTGTTGAGTGCTATGGAAAGCGGGTGGTAGTTGGTTTTACGGACGGTAGTCGGCTTGCTGCTGAAGTATTTGGCAAGCGGTTGAAAGTAGTCTGCGGTGATGAGGTTGAAGTTGAGTCGACTCAACACACCCAGACGCTGCAGGTTGTCCGCGCTTTAGCACGCAAGACTCATCTTACCCGTAGCAATACTCAGGGCAAGGCAGAAGTCCTTGCTGCGAATATCAGTCAGCTAGTCGTTTTAATGAGCGCTCATCCACCGAGTGATCCGTTCATCGTAGATCGTTACCTTGCGGGTGCAGAGCTAGGTGGAATTAAAGCGTTAGTTGTGGTTACAAAACAAGACCTAGGAACAAGCTCAGAATTGCTCGAGCACATAGCCGCCTATAAAAACTCCGGCTATCCAGTATTTAGCGTATCAGCAAACAACCCAGAGACAATTACCCCCTTGCGCACAGCCCTTGCGGGAGAAATATCGATGCTAGTGGGCGAATCGGGTGTCGGAAAGTCAACGTTAACCAACACGTTACTTGGCATAAACTCGCAACGCATTAGGGAAATTTCCAACGCCACAGGCGAAGGTCGTCATACCACTGTTTCTTCAGTGCTCTTCGATCTCCCTACAAAAGATGGATCACTCATGGATTCACCTGGAGTACGTGATTACGCACCCGCTCCAGTCAGTGATTTACAGGTTGCATTTGGCTGGCGAGAGTTCGCACGTTACTCCAATCAATGTAAATTCAACAATTGCCTACATGTTCGTGAACCAGGCTGCGCAATTCAGGCAGCAACAGAACGAAATGAAATTCACCCACGACGCTACGAGAGTTATCGTCGTCTTCTTAATCTAATGCGGCAACTGCTACCTTCATACGAACGCCAATAGCACGTGTCTTGGCGTTATTAATAGATGGTATTCACAAATCTAATTTGGTAATTAGTTTGGTGCCCCGGGCAGGAGTTGAACCTGCGACCTACCGCTTAGGAGGCGGTCGCTCTATCCACTGAGCTACCGGGGCATAACAATTCACACTCGGATTGTGTGGTCATTGGCGAGAACAAAGCCTCCACCTCAAGTGAGATAAATTCACACTTTAAATAAGGAAGCTTGATGAACGAGAGAAAAGAGATGTTGGTGGAGTCGAGGAGGATCGAACTCCCGACCTTCTCATTGCGAACGAGACGCTCTCCCAGCTGAGCTACGACCCCACTGCCCTGCAAATTTTAACATTGCTCACAGAGATAAAATCAACAGTTGGTAATCACAAGATTGTCTCTGGAACACTTTCTTTAAACGTGTGCTGCGTTAGTTTAACGCAGCACACGCCAAAGCCAGATGACCAAACGCTCAGAAAAACTAAGGCGCCGTCACCGTCCAACTGTCTGCCACATCCCTGTTTTTGTTGGTGCCAGATTCGCAACTCGCAGTAAAAGTGGTACCACAGCTTCCAGCTGGTCGCCAAGCTCGAACATACTCTGATTTCACCCCAGTTGAGCTAACAGTAACGCGTATATGCCCGCTGTTCCCTATTATCGGCCCTGAGGTAGATAGATAACCGGCTTCCAAAGCATTATCAGTCGAATATTTTAGACTGGTATCTTTTTGACTAGGCTGTGGTACTTCTAAGTATCTGATGCCATCCAAGACCTGATTGGCGTATAAATGGTCATGCCCATGAAATACCGCCGTAACTTTGTTATCTACTAACAATTGATGAATTGTTTTAGGCCAACCGGTATGGTTATTCCCTGCCACGTTGGAATAAAAGCCATCGGTGAGATCAGGGTTCTTTCCACCCCATTCAAAGTATTTGGCCGCCTCGACGCCACCCCGCATCGAACCACCCGGAGATAGTGGATCAGGTACGACATAAGGTGTTGCAGCTTTTCCATCTCCTGACATTGGCATACCACCCACTAAGTTATGTAAAAAAACAAACTTGTATTTGGCCGAGCTTTTTGTCAAAACATCAGCCAGCCAATAATACTGAGCGTTACCTAAGGTCATGTACCAGCCACTCGTACCTAGATTTGT
>OMIY01000015.1 GCA_900299215.1 bacterium
AGTTAACATAGATCTCAGTTTTTACTAAATTTTTCGTTGTTTCTGCCGATTGCGGATTAGAGAAAGAGATCACCTTAGATCCAAATTTCTCGATAGTTAGGTAATCAGCGGAGATGGACTTTGATCCACATCTTGAGCCACGCAAGAAACGATCGCAGCATTCGATGTGTCGCGTTAGCGTCACTCGGGCTGTTATTTTTCTTACTTGGTCTAAGTGGTGGAATAGCTGTGGCTGATCCTGCGAAGTTCCCGATCAGCTATTCTGGCCGGCTAACTACCAGTGCAGGTTCACCACTTACCGGTCCAGTAGATATTCAACTACGTTTCTATACAGCAGTAGTAGAAGGAATTCAGGTTGGTGATACCTTTGATTTTCCTGCGACGGAATTGGCGCAGGGAGTCTTTCAGCTTCGGATTCCTTTGGATGCCAACCAGCTAAATAAGCTATTTGGAGATGGTACCTCAACTATTTATGCCGAAGTCAGTGCTGGTGGGAATACGTACCCGAGGCAGGAATTCACCTTTGTACCATTGGCATTAAAGGTACCGGTTGACGGTAATACGATAGGCTACGCTGACGATGGCAGGCTCAAGGTTGTGATTCCAGCGCGGAGTGGATCGAATCTGTTTTTGACCACCGACGCAGGAGGGAAATTGACTTGGGAAAGCCCTTCCGTGACTAAAATACTGGGACGGAATATTGGCCCCGCATTGCCGAGTGCCGGTCAGGTACTGACGTTCAATGGCAGCCAATGGGTTCCCAGTACCACGGTTCGTTCTGAGGTGAGTCTTTTCGCAGGCGATGGATTATCCGGTGGTACGATTGTCAATCGCGGGACCCTTTCGCTTGCTACGACTTCGGTGACACCAGGCACCTACAGTCGTGCCACAATCGCTATAGATAAGTACGGCCGCATCACTGGCGCTAGCACAGGTGACTCTGTTTCCCTGGCGAATGATGTCTCGGGCTCCCTTGCTGTTGCAAATGGAGGCACAGGGGCTACGTCGCTCATGAACAATGGTTTGTTGGTAGGCGCGGGCAGTTTACCAGTTAGTGCGGTAACTGGTCAGTCTGAACAAATTTTAACCGTTGACCAAAACGGAGCGCCCGTGTTCGGCACGGTTAATTTGGCTTCGGTGCAAGCACTGAGTGGCGTGCTTCCGGTGAATCGCGGTGGTCTCGGAGTAGATTTGAGCTCAATCGGCGGCGCTGGACAATACCTCAAAAAAACAACTGTAGATGGACCGGTCACTGTCGGGAGTTTGTCGTCTGCTGATATTACCACTGGTTTGGGATATCACCCGGTAAGTGCTTCGGGGGATACCATGTCTGGTTCTCTGAACATGAACGGCCAAGCTTTAGAGGGTTTGCCATCACCGATCAATTCAGGAGATGCAGTACCAAAATCGTATGTTGATGCTGTTTCGATCCAAATGTTCACAGCAACTCAGAATTCAACTAGCACCGTGCCTGAGTGGTCATCGGTGGGAAGCAATCATAATTTCAATGTGCCGATGGCAGGTGTTAGCGGTGTGGGAGCTGGACTGATCTCTAATGCCGATTACAACGATTTCGCGGGACGTGTTCGATCCGTAGTCAATGGGGTTGGGATTGACGTAAGTAATGAAGGTGGTACTGCTACACTGAGCCTGCTCACGGTCGGCGCCTCAGGCACATATGCAAAGGTGGTGACAGATAATTACGGAAGAGTACTCGGAGGAACAACGCTAGATGCAAGTGACGTTACCTCTGCTTTGGGGATTACGCCCTTCAATAAGGCTGGTGACACGATGTCAGGCGCACTCAGTCTTGGATCTAATGATTTATCAAATATTGGCAATATGCGCATGGCTGAGGCGAAAATCTTCGGCCTTGGGACTCACGCTAACGACCCTGATAGTTTAGGGCCTGATGATCAGGGGGCCACTTGGTATAACGCGACTAGTAATCAGATTAGGTATTGGGATGGTGCCGCAGTGCAGACTATCGGTGCTGTGGGTGGTTCCCTTAGTTCGCTCAATGGACAGTCAGGAGCGATTCAGACATTTGGCACACCAGGTTTTTCAGGCTCAGCGCCTGGATTTTCATCGGATGGAAATGTTCACACGTTAAATATTCCCATGGCGTCGGTTTCCGGCGTCAGTGCTGGGTTGATTTCCAAAGCTGATTACGACTTGTTCAATGCAAAGCAACCAGCTGGGAATTACGTCACATCAATCACCGGCGATATCACGTCATCCAATTTCACTAACGGTAACGTTTCCTCAAATCTAGCGAGCGTCGCGATTCCAGGTACTTCGGCGAAAGTTAGCTACGATGTGAAGGGTAGGGTTGTGGTGGGTACGACGCTCGATACTTCAGATATACCCCCTCTTAACGCATCAGCTATCACCAGTGGTACCTTGCCAGTCAGTCGAGGGGGAACAGGTAGCTCAAGTCTAGCTGGAAATAGTGTCCTGATCGGAAACGGAACCGGTCCTGTACAGTCTGTTGCTCCTGGGGCGAGTGGCAATGTCCTAACGTCTAATGGCACTACCTGGACGAGTACAGCAATTCCAGCAACGAATTGGGCCTCTCCGGGAGCCATCGGGTCTGTGGCCGCAAATTCAGGTGCCTTTACTACGGTAACAACCAGTGGGCAAAGTGCCGTCGAAGTCAAACCTTTCGGCACTGCTGCAGGCAATACCAGCGAAATCCGCTTCGACGAGCTCGCTGCTAACGGCGCTAATTACGTCGGTTTTAAATCACCCGATTCAGTTGCTGCCAATAAAATCTGGATACTGCCAACAGCTGATGGAACCGCGGGACAAGTACTAAAAACTGACGGTGCTGGTAACTTAGGATGGGTGTCTGCTGGTACCGGCAGTGTCACTAGCGTTGGAATCACTGCTCCAGTTGCCGGTATCACCGTCAGTGGTGGACCAATAACCTCATCTGGAACTATGACCCTTGCACTTAGCAACGACTTAGCTGCAGTCGAGGGTCTCGCAACAACTGGTGGTGTCGAACGCACAGGTACAGACACTTGGGCTACTTATACTCTGACTGCCGCAGGTAAAGCACTGATCGATGATGCCGATGCAACGGCTCAGCGCACTACCCTAGGCCTCGGCACCTTAGCAACGGCCTCCGCAGTCTCTGGTGGTAGCGGCGGCACGATCACTGACGGCACCATCACTAATGATGACATCTCACTCACTGCAGCG
>OMIY01000016.1 GCA_900299215.1 bacterium
GGTTCCGATGTCAATATTCTTGGCCGGACTGTTCCAAGTGAACATAAAAAAGACTTTGAGAACCAGCTTGACCTGGCGAGAACAAATTATGACCGAGGGAAATTAGACCAGGCGCTCAAACATGCCAGAAATGCTCTTGATTTGAATCCGGAGTCTGAGCCCGCATCAGTGCTATATGGCTTTATTAACCTTGGGTTAGCTGGAAGTGACCCGTTTGGACTTGCCCGGTCCCTTATTGCTGCCAAAGGCACCAGCGGTGAAGGTGCAGCTTCAACCATGAGCGCTCTCAAATCTGCTATAGGTTTAACTACTGACGAGCTCCAGTTGCTTGGGGAGAAGGATCTCGCTGTCGTAGATTTGCCCTTGATCATCCCCGGTTGTGCTGAAGTTGTGCGCGCCACTGTACCGCGGTTGCAATATCTGAATGAGGCGATTCTGGCGATCTGTCCTTTTGTGGACGAGGGTATCCGCAGTAAATCGGATCTACGTCAAGTTTGCACCTCTACACTGAGAGAGCGACACTTCGCTGACCAAGCTCATTTCCTTTGGGCCTTTGCGCATTTGACCGAGGCGGTGGTATTTAATCAGGTCTTCACTTACGCCACGGTCGATCCCCCTCAGACCAATCTTCAACTTAGGGTGACTCGAGTCACCAGCGCTAGTCCGGCGGCTGGTAATCCAGATGCCTATATCAATGCCATCGATAGCCTCAATAAAACCATGCAGGCCATTTTGCCATCGAGCGGCATCTGCTCGTCTGCGGCACGAACCACACAGTTTTCCGCTACGGTAAATGATTTGGGAGCGGTCGATGCGGGCTTTGGACGACTAGCCAAAGCTCCGGCCTCAGTGCGAGCCACTCTGAACTCAGCGCTTGGTAGCATCAAAAGCGGTCAGGATAAGGTGGCAGCTGCCGGTGGCTCCACCCAAGCCCTGCGGGGTCAATTGGGGGGTAGTGTTGCGGAGAAAGTGGCTGCTAGCATAGACAGCCAGATTGGAAGTTTGCCCACCCCCCTCTCAGACGAACAGAAGTCAAAACTTTGTGGATCTTTCAATGGCATCGCGGCGGGTTCAGGAAAGACCTCTAAAATCTGCAGCTGACTGAGGATTGGGGGAGTAATTGAGAAAGCTAGGCTAAATGCGTTTTTTTGTCGTTCTTGACTCCCCTCCTGAACTGCCTAATATGTAGTCTTAATATCGTTTCATCAAAAAACTGTGAGTCTTGATCTCATAGAGTTTCAAACCGAGTGTCGGTTGTGGGGGTGTTGACGCATGATCGAGGTAAGCGGTCTAACAAAGCGATTCGGCTCAGTCCAGGCGCTGAGTGATGTGTCATTCAAGGTGGAGCGAGGTCAAATTGTCGGATTTCTCGGCGCTAACGGCGCTGGCAAGACAACGACCATGGATATCATGTGTGGTTGTATTGGGGCTGACTCTGGGTCAGCAAAAATAGCCGGCTATGACATCATGGAGCAGCCGTTAGAGGCTAAGAAGCGATTGGGGTATCTACCGGACATCGCTCCCCTGCATACAGAAATGCGCGTTGCCGACTATATCACCTTTGCTGCGCGACTCCACAAAGTGCCGAACTCGCAGCTAGTTAAGCAAGTTGACGAGACTTTGGATCGACTTTCGCTTGGAGATGTGCGTCATCGCTTAGTAGGTAACCTCTCGAAAGGTTACAGACAGCGTGTAGCCCTTGCCCAGGCTATTGTTCATAATCCTGATGTCCTCGTACTTGATGAACCGACCGAAGGTTTGGACCCCAATCAGATTCTGCATATCAGAGAATTGATCAAATCCTTAGCAGGTCAGCACACAATTATTCTCAGCTCTCATATATTAAGTGAAGTTCAGAATACATGTGATCGCATCATCATCATTCACAATGGAACGGTCGTTCAGCAAGGCTCAGTGGAGGAGTTGGCTAGTCAAGCGCAGTCGGGCCGTGTTTATCGTCTTCGTGTTGCGCGGAATGTTGATCAACTGCTGCCGGTCTTAGGTGCCATCGGTCAGATTGTTGCTCCAAGATTGGTTGATAAAGTGAGCGGTGAGCTTGAGTTTGGTCTCGTCAAAGGCGCGGATGAGCATGTTGTTGACGAGGTTTCAAAACTGGTCGTTAACGGTGGCTATGGACTTCGCGAGTTAGCGTTGAGAGCTCATTCACTCGAAGATGTGTTTTTCCAACTTACTCATTAATACACGAGAAAACCGGATTCACTGGAGGTTACAGAATAATGTCAGCAATTTTCACCATTGCATGGCGTGACATTCGCGCCACTTTCGCCTCTCCTAAAGGGTGTGCGATTTTCTTTTTCTTTCTCGGATTCATGGGTACGTTTTTCTATAACTTTCTTCATACCTTTGTTGACATGACTCAGCGAGCTCCCATGTATGGCGGCGAGGTGCCAACGCTAGAGCAGTTGCTAAAAGCACTGTTTTATAACTTGCACTTCATTTTGGTACTGATTATTCCGGCAGTAACAATGTCGTCTTTTTCCGAAGAAAGGCGCAATCAGACTATACGTTTGCTACAAACTTCACCGGTAACAGCTACGCAAATTGTACTTGGCAAGTTTCTCGCGACAGCGGCGATTTTGGCGCTTGTTCTGGCTTGCTCGGCTGTTTATCCATTTTTCATTAAAGCATTTGGTAATCCAGACGGAAGTTTAATCCTGACGAGCTATCTGGGAATCTTTCTGCTTATGTGCGCCCAATTGGCATTCGGTCTCTGGGTTTCTTCAATGACGACCAATCAGTTTATGGCGTTTCTCTTTACGATGTTTGGTTTGTTCCTTTTGTTAATACTCAATTGGTTAGCACCAAGTTTCAACAGTGGTGGGGTTTTTGAAACGGTCCTGAAGTATATTGCATCGACTGATCATTTGGATGTCTTCTTTAAAGGTATGTTGACGGTCAATGATGTAGCTTATTTCGTCTGCTTTGCTGCTCTTTTCCTGTTCTTTACAAACGTTGTTCTTGATTCGCAGCGTTGGAGGTAAGCTGAGATGAAACCCGGTCTGCTTATTTTACCGTTTCTGGCGTTGCTAGTTGCTGCTCTTGGTACCGCCGTAGGGTCATCTTTACCCGAGTATAAATGGATTCTTCAACTCACCTGGGCATTGTCGGTAACGATTTTGGCGCTATGGGTGATCATGGATATCGATAACTTCAAATTGGTATTCAAGAGAAAAGGTACCAAATACGGTGCAAGTTCTGGTTTAGTTGTGATTCTAGGTACGACAGTAATTGTCGCTATCGCGGTTCTAGCCGCTCGACCCCGATTCAACAAAAGTATCGATCTAAGTCGAGACAAGCTGAATACTCTGTCTGATCAATCTTTGAAGGTTATTCAGCAGATCAAGGATAGTGGAAATCAAGTGGCGATTAAGGTTTTTGCAACCGACGAAAGGGTCTCGAATGACCTGCGGGACACACTTACCCTTTACCAGTCCAAAGGTGCCAATTTTAAAATTGAATACATAGACCCTCAGGCTAATCCAACAGTTGCGATGGCCGCTAAGATTACTGATCCAAACACCGCAATTTTTACGTTTAAAGATCAAGAAAAGCGCCTGACAGCTTTCAGTGAAGAAAAGGTGACTAATGCTCTTGTTAGTGTCCTGAAAAACAAGACTAAGAAGGTCTACTTCACTAAGGGCCATGGGGAGGGAGCCCTTAAGGGGACAGATGCTACGGGTTTCGATAAGATCGCCAAAGAACTCGAAGGGAATAAAGACAATGTAGATGAATTGTCACTGCTCGAAACAGCCAAAGTTCCAGAAGATGCTGATTTAGTGGTGGTCGCCGGACCTAAATATGAATTTAAAGAAGAAGAAACAAGAATTCTTGAGGAGTACCTCAAACGGGGAGGAGCTCTGTTAGTCATGGCCGATGCTATGATTCCGGTGAACTCACTGAATAAGCTCCTAGAAAAGTTTGGGATTAAGTACCGCGATGATTTGCTTATCTTAGCACCTAATGACATACGCGCTCAGATGATTGGACAGAATAACGCTATCGTTAGTGAGTTCGATGAGTTTAGCCCTGTAACCAAGGATTTCTCTCGAATGTCGCAAGTTCAGCTTGTATTCAGTAACACCCGCTCGCTAGATGAAGTCAAAGAAAACACCAATAAATTGAAAGTTGATTTGGTTGGTAAAACCAGCAAGGACATGATCAGGGTAAAAGATGTCAAGTCGGCGAGTGACCTCGAGAATTTGACCGAGGATCGTTGGGAAACTGGTTCTTTCTCTGTGATCGCGGTTGCAAGTGGTAAAACTCCGGCACCGGCATTAGCAACGGCCAGCCCTGACGATAAAGACACAAAGACCGATGCGGCAAAAGCAGAGGGGGCACCTAAGGCTAGAGAAACTCGCATTGTGGTCACTGGATCGGTGGATTTTGCGGCTAATCAGGGGGCGCAGCTTGCAGAACATCGCGACATGTTCCTAAACATGACCAATTACCTGCTACAAGATGAAGATTTTATATCCATACGTCCAAAAGACCCAACTAAGAGTACGATTCAGCTTGTCTCAGCTAAAAGTCAATTAATCTTACTATTCTTGACATTCATCTATCCGTTTTTATTCCTGGGCGGCGGAACCTTAGCCTGGCTCAAAAGGAGGCGGGCGTGAGCAGTAAAATTAAGATTGCAAGCCTGCTCGCAGTCATAGTCTTGGCACTCGGGGGTATTGCTACTTGGGATGAATGGCAAACCAAAAAAGATAAGGAAGCTGAGGCGAATAAAAATAAGATCACACAAATGCACTTAGATGAAGTTAACGAGATTAATTTTCACTCTGAGATCGACACAACAGTACCGCCACCTGAGGACAATGTGCAAGGGGTGGGAAACAACTCAGTAGATGTTACGGTCGCCAAAGTTGATGGTTTATGGAGACTTAAGTCGCCTGTTGATGCTGTGGCAGACGCAGGTACCGTCGAAAACCTAATCAAGACTGTCACCGGCTATTCTTACTCAAAATTAGTCAGTGACGATCAGAACCGATGGTCTGATTTTGGTTTAGCAAAGCCTAAAAGAACCATTAAAATCAAATCTAATGGGAAAGTTCCTGCCGAAATGACCCTGTTTATCGGGGATAAGTCTCCAGTTGGCTACGAAGTTTACTTTCGGACAAGTGACAGTAACAAGGTGTATATCGGTAGTCAGCACATCTTGGTCTCTACGACAAAAACGATGGTTGAATTCCGCGATAAGACTATCGTTAAACTCGATGATTCAAAGTTGACGACCATCAGGTATCAGCGTCACGATGAGCCTGAAATCGTGCTTTCGAAGGTTGAAGGTCAATACAAAATCACAGCACCAGAGGCTCTTCAGGCTGACGCGGTCGCAATTCGAGAGTTTATAGAAGAGCTAAATAATCTACGCGCTGCCAATTTTGTCGACGCTCCAGAGGACGGACTCAAAGCAGCGCTGGCAATTCCTGAGGTTTCAGTTCTACTCACTTCCGAGAACGCAAGTTCCACTGAAATCAGATTTGTCGAGTTTGGTGGTAAAACATTCGTTGCGATTGATCAGAATCCCACGCTTTTTGTACTCGGTGACGAGGTTAAGTCAAAATATAAGCGTGATCTCATGGATTTTCGCAATCGTCGGATCCTAGAGTCTGACATGGTGAATGCAAAGTCGATTGATATCGATGGGCAGAGCTTCAAGAATGTCGCGGGTAATTGGTATTCTGCAAGCGATAGTGGGAAGTTTGATGACAAGGGTGTGGTCAAGCTGGATGTAAAAGAGAAACCGACTGAGCTTCCATATATCCGCGCGTTTGTCGTCGATCTTGAATTTGCCAAAACTGATAAATTTATTTCCCCTTCTTCACCTGAGGTCAAAAATCTCGGCTCTGCTCCCCTTCATCGCATAATACTCGGGTATGAAGATCCAACAAGGCAGCCCCTTTCCATAGATGTCTTCAAAATCGACGGGGATAATGCAAACTACTTAGTTCGACGTGCGGGATCTGAGCAGGTTTATCATGTGCCAGTTACTGTATTTGCTAGCATGACACCTCCGGTGCCCGGAGCTACCCCAACTTCACCCGCAACTGATGTACCGATGGATGACGACGATGGGGCAGATCTTGGAGGGGATTCCGCAGGACTAGGAAGCGTTGCCTCTCCAGGTTAAATACGCCGCTGACTGTGAATCATAAAGGCCGCTGAGGTTATTACGAGAATGAGGCTGATTCCTTGTGAAGTCGAAAGGGCTGTCCAAGGAATCATCCCTCGGTAATCGTCTCGAATAAACTCCAGTAAGAAACGCGCAACTCCATAGCCTAAGACGCCAATAGCCGCAACGATTCCGGCTCCGATGCCAACTCCCCTCTTCTTTCGTCCGAGTAATAGCACGCATAGAGCGCAAATTAGCAAGGCAAAGGTAGATTCTATAAGTTGCACTGGGTAGCGAGGTATATTGTCAGCCAAATTCGGGAAGGTCACAGCCCAAAAAGGCTGGGATTGACCATTGATAAATTCGACTGGTTTGCCGTAGTCGTCGCCGTTCAAAAAACAGCCAATGCGCCCGATAGCAAGCGCTAAAAGGCCTGCAGGGATCGCGCAGTCTAAGAGTTTGCCCACGGGTAGCCGGTTTTTCCAAGCATAAATGCTTCCACAAAAAGCCGATGCCAAGGCTCCACCATAAAATGTCATCGGACCAAATCGGCCTAGAGCTGCAAATATTGAATTAATACTCATGACCTCTGGTTCTTCGATCAAAATTGATAGAAGTCTTGCTCCGAAATAACCGGCCACGTAGCAAATAGAGAAGATACGAGACAACTGAGGCAAATTGACATCTGGAGTCTTGTTTCGGGCAAGTTTGGTGAAAAGCCAGAAGGCAGCCAACGCGCCAATGGCGTACATCGCATGCCATGAAGGCACCAAGAATGGACCGAAATTGATCAGAATTGGATACATCACTTCTACGGTAATGAGTAACTAGACAAGGTGCAAGGATGTTAGAATGCTTGCCAGACAAAGAATGAGGAGTATCTTGTGGGTCGTCCTAAAACCCCCGCAGCCTTGGCTGTCGCCTTAGGTATCTTCCTGTCCCGCGTAGCGGGTCTGTTACGAGATCGCGTATTTGCCCATTATCTTGGGAATTCAGTCGCCGCTGGTGCCTTTAAGGCTGCTTTGCGGATTCCCAACTTTTTACAGAACTTATTTGGGGAGGGTGTTTTATCAGCCTCTTTTATACCCGTTTATGCTCGACTTCGAGCTGAAGGGCAGGATGATGAGGCAAGAAAGTTAGCTGGCTCAGTCGCAACCATCCTGATTTTGTCGGTAACCATACTTTCAGCAGTTGGTGTCTTATTTGCACCTTTGATGATTGATGTTTTAGCACCGGGATTCGACTCTCCAGATGTCCGGAGCCTCACTATAAATCTTGTTCGCATTATGTTTCCAGGAATTGCCTTATTGGTGATGTCGGCATGGTGCTTAGGCATCTTAAACAGTCATGGTCATTTTCTTCTCAGCTATGTTGCGCCAGTTCTGTGGAATCTGGCGATAATTACAGCACTGATTTGGTCGGGATTGAAAAGTGAAGGCGACGTCCTGTCTCAGACTCGCTTGGTAGTTCATGTAGCCTGGGGAACCGTTGCTGGCTGCTTCCTGCAGTTGGGTGTCCAGCTCCCGCAAGTAATTAGGTTGGTCAAGGGTGTGAAA
>OMIY01000017.1 GCA_900299215.1 bacterium
GTGCTGCGCGGGCCAAGCGCCATGCTGTCGTCTGCGCGTTACCTCAAACGTTAGGCGGACCCTTCGGGCAGAATTAAGTCATTGCAAATGAATGGTGAAAAGTGTCAAAAGTATTCATTTCTTACTCACATGATAGCGAAACTCACAAAAAATGGGTTTTTGAGTTTGCCAGCAAGTTGCGAGCAAACGGCGTCGATGTGATTTTCGATCAGTTTGAAGCCAGATTGGGATCTGACCTACCGTTGTTTATAGAGCAAGGTTTGAGCCAGTCCAACCGTGTCTTGTGTGTTTGCTCTGACAGATACAATGAAAAGGCGAATTCAGGACTTTCCGGTGTTGGTTATGAGAAGAGAGTGATTTGTAGCGACCTACTCAAAGACTCATCAACAGCCTGGGTTATACCAATTATCAGGAATTGCACTTCTGAAACTAAGGTGCCGAGATTCTTGAGTTCTTTGAAGTATATAACTTTTGAAGACGATGCAACCTTCCCAAAGACTTTCTATGAATTGATACGTGACCTTCATGATCAAACAAACTTACCACCTTTGGGAAAGAATCCATTTGAACATAGTCCTGACGTTGTCGGAAAAGTCGATGAGTTGAATCAGATTAGTAGGTCGCTTTCTGTTTCCGTCCAATCCGAAGGAAGGACCAGATTCAACTATATCAGCAACTCAAATGTATATTCATTCGGAACTGGGATATATGAATTTAGAACAAATTGGTCGAGTCGCGGTGGCGATTCTGTATATGCCTACTCAGATGGTGTGAAGTCTATTGCTTGGGCCCCGCCAAGTTTCAAAATTGATAGTATTGTTCTCGATGATCTAGATTTTAGTTCTCGAACACGACCTGTAAAAATTGGTGAGAGTATCATTTGGATCAATTCGAACGGCAAGATTCTAGTGACTAAGATATTGGGAATCACACACGAGAATGAACAGGTCCAATGGCTCGATTTGGAGTACAAAATAGTTGAGAAGTTCGCCTAACAAAGTTTTCAACCTGACTTATTTGGGCGTCACGGCTATTGCTTGCGCAACAACCGCGCCACCCAAAACGCAGGTTAAAACAGCGTTAGGCCCTAGAACTCCATGGCATCCACAGTCGCTATTATCGGGAACGGATTCGATCTCAACCTTGGAATGCCAACCAGCTATCTCGACTTCCTTCGTTCGCCCCACTTCCCCGCAAGCCAAGATGAGAAATCTCTCTCATCCGTGCTTTGCAGGATGTCCGAGATTGAGCGCTGGGTTGACATTGAGCTGGAACTAGTCCAGTACTCCGCCGCGAACCCAGGCAGACCCACCTTTCAGTCGGAGTACAACGCTCTTCGTTCGGCCCTTGGAGAGTACATCAACTCGCTGCCTGTACCAATGCTGGATGGCACAACACATGCCCATAGGCTCATACAAAAGCTGGTGACTTCCCACGATCCCTTGGTTGTAAACTTCAACTACACATCTTCGGTCCGCAAGCTACTTGAACACGCCAAAATGGACTCAGTCACTCTCACCCAAAGACACTGGAGCATTCACGGAACTTGCGAAGATCAGAACACGATTTTTGGCGTTGACGATCAATCACCAATATCGGCAGATCACCCATTCCTATATAAATCATTTGCGCCGAACTTCTCTGCTCGCGGACTTCTGCGCCAACTCATCGAAGCCACTGAAGTGCACTTCTTCGGCCACTCGCTTGGCCCGCCTGACCATATGTACTTCCGCGGCTACTTTCAGCACTTGGCCGCAAACCACACGGACGCGACAGTGACGTTTCACTACTATGGAGAATCAGGTCGCATCGACCTACTTTCTCAGGTACGAACCCTATGTGGGGGCCGAGTTGCGGAAGTGAGAAGCAATGCGCATGTTGTAATGGAAGATGTATCTGCGTGAGAGGCCATCCCTGAACGCAACTGGCGCGCTGGGGCCTAACCCATCGCTCAAGTTGACCCGCTACGGCAGGCTTTGTAAGCCCGCCGTAGCGGGAAGCAGATCGAGCTTAGCTACGGTGGTCATCCTCGGCTTATCGAGCCGCATGTTCTTGCTGTCAACGGTGGGGTAACACAGGTTCTTGGTTATCAGATCGGAGACAGCAGCAGTTCTGGCGGCATACCTGAATGGCGCCGCTTTGATCTTCCGAAAACTTTGAGTTTGAAACTCACAGATTCCTCATTTCCTGGGCGACGACCATTCCTATCTGGTAAGTACAGTTCCTGGGACCGATGACCTATAGCCCGATTGATCAAGCCACCTTGTTTTTCGGCATCCACCGTGGATTCGCACCACCGCGAGTCGAAGACAGTGTGAACAATACCACTGGCGGTTCGGTGGAAATCGGACCCGAGATTAGCTGAAATACTGAATTTGATGTCAGGGCAAGACCGACACGCGGTGTCAAAACCGAATTGACGTATTTCCACAACAATTTCGATACGCTGACGGTACTGGCTACGTTCGGCGGTACTGATACTCCCGTCGCGCAAGGCCAGGGGTTGTACGAGGGCGTTGAGTTCATGACACGGGCCGATTTCTGCGACGTGTTCGTTGGGCGCATAAGCCCTATGCGCAAATTGCCTACAC
>OMIY01000018.1 GCA_900299215.1 bacterium
CTGGGCATCGCCAGGAGCCATTGGTGGTACGACTCCTAGTAGTGGTGCATTCACCACGGTGACGACAACTGGGAATGTGGGGATTGGGACAACGTCCTCAACGGAAGCCCTTACGCTTAATCCCGGAGTTAGGACAGCGCTGAGTTTCGGCTCTGGTCAGTTCGCTGCACCACCTATCGGAGCCTCCACGAGCAATGGGACAAAGATCAGGCTTTTTGAACAACAAAATGCGGGAGCAATCGACTACGCCCTAGGTATCGCCGGCGGCGAGCTTTGGTCTACATCACACGGTATATTGACTTGGTACACAAGCAACGGCACGGGTACACCATTCCAGCGGATGCAGATCGCGGCAAACGGAAACGTCGGTATCGGCACGACATCGCCAGCTGGCAAATTAGACGTCGCTGGCTCTATATGTTTCAACGGCACGAACTGCATCACCTCATGGCCCAATGGCGGTGGCTACTGGGCTGCATCAGGAAGTGACTCTTATGTCGCATCCGGTAAACTAGGTGTGGGCACCGCTGCTCCCGGAGCTGACCTGAGCTTTGGCGGTACCTTAGCGCGCATCGTCCAGGTCGACCGGAACATCGGAGCCGGCACCGCAGGTGGCGGTTTAACAGTCCAAGCCGGTGGCGCCGTAAACGGCGGCAGCAACTATAATGGTGGCACATTGACTTTGGCGTCTGGTGTAGCAACCGGAACTGGGACTTCAGCAGTTGAGTTTAAAACTGCGAGTGCAGGGTCAAGCGGCACGACAGATTCCACACCGACTACCAAGATGACGATTTTGGGAAATGGTAATGTGGGAATAGGAACCAATGCGCCTTCTGCCACATTGGACGTCAACGGAAACCTCAATCTAAATGGCGTGATTACGAGAACCACTACCGATGGTATCGCAACTTGGCAGCAGCAAGACGGTACTGGTCGTCAACATTGGTATTGGAATACACTTGGTGGCGTAACACCTACTTACAGTAAGTCGGGTGAAGATGCCACTGATCTCATGATGCATATAAACAACCTTGGACTCGGAGGCTATCTATCGTTTCGTCAGAGCAGTGGACTTGGCAAAAATGCGGGTGACGCGATCACCTGGAGCACGGTATTTAACGCGAGCAATTCAGGGCTCCGGATTGGTGATGGTAATTTTGCGACGAACCGGCTGGATGTCATCGGATCGGCTGCTTTTGGTTCTTATAGTGGCACCGCAGCGCCAACGAATGGTTTGATTGTAAGTGGAAATGTCGGCATAGGGACCACTGCTCCAAATGACAAACTACAGGTTGTCGGTAACCTCTCGAGTGACTCACTGTCGGTAGGGCCTTATCTGACAGGTTATAACGCAGGTATCGAGCTCGGTAACAGTAGCGCCGCTTCGACCACCCCATATTTAGATTTCCATTACGGAACAGGTTCCGCCCAAGACTACAATACGCGCATCATGAACTCAGCCAACAATCTTCTAATCTTTACCAATGGGGTGGGCACACCATTGTCACTCAATGGCGCGAATGTCGGGATTGGCACGATAGCGCCCCGAGTAACGCTGGATGTGATCGGAAGTAGTGCCTTAGCCGGCGAGGTCTACAACAACGTCTACTACGATGTTTCCGCCGCTAACTGGCGCTACACGTCTAGTAACATGCCCGGACTCGCAATTCGCAAATTCGCAACTAATAAACTCCAATTCATGCTATTTCCCGAAGGAACTGCGAGCAATATACCCTCAACTAGTTTGACAGGGATGGTATTTGACACGAGTAGCGGCAACGTCGGCATTGGGACGACGTCGCCCGGCTTCCCATTAGCTGTCGCGGGCAATGCTAGTTTCACCGGTAACTACATCTACAACGGTAGCGGTACGACCCAAGGCTACTGGTACGCCGATAATACCAACAACGTATTTGGCTTGCCGTCGACGACGGGCTCGTTCCAATTCAAAGATTCGACTGGTACGGCAAAAGCGGTGATCGCTGCCAGCGGTAGTTCTTATCTCAACGGTGGCAACGTCGGGATCGGATCCACAAATCCATCAGCGCAGCTAGAAGTTTACAATCCCGTTGTTGGCGGCTTTGGTCCAACGCTGCGAGTAACCGGCGGAGGCAGCGCAGGTGCCCAGTCTGCGATCGATCTCACTACTTATGTGCCAGGAGTCACAGCACCGAGTTCTAGAATTGTCGCGACAGATGACGGTCAATATTCCTCTTCAGTTGCAGTTCAGACCAAAACGCCTGGGTCAATCTCCAATAGTTTAGCGACACGACTTCAGATCGCCTCCAATGGGAATGTTGGTGTTGGCGTCACTTCTCCTACTGCGAAATTGGAGGTCGCTGGTGGCGTGAAAGTTGCCAGCGATGCGTCGGCTTGTAGCTCTACAAATGCAGGTACCATTCGCTACACTGGCAATGAATTACAAGTCTGTAGCGGCACGACGTGGCAGATCCTGAAAATGGATAGTGTTGCACCTACAGTATTTTCTCACACAGGTGCCAGCCAGTCCTATACCGTTCCTGCGGGTGTAACTTCTGTCACAATCAAGCTTTGGGGTGCAGGTGGCGGTGGTGGTTCAGTTGGCGGTTGGAGCTTTGGTTACGCTGGTGGTGCGGGTGGATTTTCACAGGGGCGTCTTGCCGTCACTCCAGGACAGGTACTGACCGTGATTGTTGGCGGCGGCGGCCGTGCAGGTAGCGGTGCAAACAGTGCCCTTGTGAATGGAGACGCAGAGTTTTCTGCCTATGGTGGCGGTGGTATGGCGTGTCGTTCCGGTGCGACGGATTGCCGTTATGGTGGCGGTGGTGGTGGGCGTTCTGCAATTCGTAATGCAAGTGGTACAGAACTGTTGACCGCTGGTGCCGGTGGAGGTGGTGGGTCATACTACGGTAGCTATGGTCAATATAATCAATCTGGTGGCGCTGGAGGTGGACTGGTGGGTGCCGATGGCCGAGCGGAGCACGACCCTGCTTATAAAGGCTCGGGTGGGACTCAGATTAGCGGTGGCTATGGGACCTATGCTAATGGTTCTCAAGGTTATGCTGGTGGTCAATTCTACGGAGGCAGCGTCAGTGTTCACAATTGGGGTGGTGGTGGCGGTAGTGGCTACTACGGTGGTGGAGCAGGGGCGTATTCCGGTAACGGTATGGGCGGCGGCGGTGGCGGCTCCAGCTATATAGCAGGTGCTGGCGTAAGCAATGCCTTCACACTCCCTGGTTTGGGACAAACGCCACCCAAAATGGATGATCCTAATTACGTTGGCGGCGTTGGTTACGGTGGCATTGGCAGTGCTAGTCCAACTGCAGGCGGAAATGGTTTGGTGGTGATTTATCCGTACTGATTTCATGGAAGGTGTCTAAAGTATCCGTGATTTCTAAAAGCCACTTTGCTCGTTGATGGTCCTGTTTAGGAAATTTTTGAGATCGACCTGAAGTCCAGATTTCCTCAGCTATCAAGGAAAGATAGGTAACGCCTTGAGCATTGTATGAGAACTTACGCACCGCTTTGCCAGAACATCCTAAAACATTAATATCCAAGGTCCTATCGTGACCAGCATCGGCTGCTGGCTAAAGAATGCTAGAGATTCCTCCGATAGTTGTTTGTCAGTCAACGGTCTAGCTCGTGAGGATATCAACGTGGGAGCAACCGCTAAGCCAAGCTCAGATTTTTACACCGATGGCGTGGCGTTTACAGAGCGGACTGGAAAGTTAAATCGTTGGAATGAACTGCTCTGCTTGGGCCTGGAGCCAGATACCATGTCAGGTGGGTTTTCGAGCGAGAAGGCAGATATTCTACTTAACTTTGTCCGGCGCGATCCTGCCTATCACATCATCACATTCGTATCGGATCGGTATGTGAATCGGTTCGAGCCAGGACGAAACACTATATATTACCTAGCGGACGGAGACGCAGATCCAAACTTAGTCTGCGACCCATGTCTCGCGCTTGATTGGCATTTAGTCTTTGAAGACTCGATCTGCAAGACTTTTGCCATGCTCAAGAACATTAAAAATCGTAACCAGGCCAAGGGCTAAACGCTCGACTTGCTGCCAATCGCGACCAACCTTAGAATTATGGGCGTTGCTCATACGCTCGTACAAATCCAACATCCGAGTGTTCACCGTGTGGCGTCCTAGTTCGCGCGAGATTGGTTTCCAACGACATGTACCTGATTTTTAGGGATGTCGGGATTGGGACTGCGACTCCACCAAGCTTGTTGTCCCTATATGGCCTCAATTCGAAGGTTACGCTCATGCCTAGTGATGGTGGCGCTTGGTTTGAACTTTGGAATGACGAAGTTAACGATTCACTTAGGCTTGGGCATAGCTCGGGTAATGGCATTACAGTTAAGAATTCAGGCTATGTCGGGATCGGATCCACAAATCCATCAGCGCAGCTAGAAGTTTACAATCCCGTTGTTGGCGGCTTAGGTCCAAGATCCTAATTACGTTGCCGGCATTGGTTACGGTGGCATTAGCCGTGCTAGACCAACAGCGGGCGGAAATGGTTTGGTGGTGATTTATCCGTACTGATTTCCTGGAAGGTGTCTAAAGAAGGATTTCAAAAATCTTATGCGGCACCTTTTTTTAGGCGCTTGCGTGCTATGTGTAGATCCCATGTAGCTTGCAAATTGACCCACATTTCAGCACTTGTGCCGAGAACTCGTTCAAGTTGAATTGCGAATTCTGGAGTAATTCCACGCTTGCCATTGATGATTTGATTCACTTTTGCATGTGTACAGCCAAGCATCTTTGCAAGTTCGCTCTGATTAATACCTCGGTCTGCAAGATAAATACCGCCTAATATTTCTCCAGGATGACTTGGGTTCTGATTTGGCTTAATTGCCATGTAATGGTTCTCCTAATGATAGTTTTCAATTTTTAGGTCAAAAAACTTGCCGTCTTTAAACTTAAAGACAATACGCCAGGGATGCGTCTTGCCTATGATATCGATCGCAATCTCGCCTCTGCGGTTACCTTTCAACGGGTGTGGGCGGAGCATGGGTGGCTGGCCTAGGGATGCCAAATCTTCAACAGTAGAGGTTGCATGCATGATTTCTAAAAGCCACTTTGCTCGTTGATGGTACTGTTTAGGCAATTTTTGAGATCGACCTGAATTCCAGATATCCTCAGCTATCTTGTTGCCCCAGTTTTCAATCATTTCCTCTCCACTTTATACACTCTAAATCTATATATCACTATGCGATATAGCAGATCAACTGAAACGACTCAGGAAATCCTGCCCAGAGTTCAAAAAGCTCCACATCTATGGCACATGGCAAGTATCTAAAAGCACTGCCCATATTTATAAAAACTTAAGTTTTC
>OMIY01000019.1 GCA_900299215.1 bacterium
CCCTTTCTTTGCGACTCGGATTCTGCCTTGATTGGGACTAGTATTTTCCTGGATTTGACGGGAATTTTGCCCGCAAACCGCATTGATTTAACAGCATTTGTCGGAATGTCAGCAAATGCGATGCAAAGTAAGATTGCATCGCTTATCTCGACTACGACCTTCCAAAATAATTTGCAAAAAAAATGGCTAAGTTTGTTGTTAAAGCGTCCAATCACCAACGTAGATATGGCTTTATTTAATCGCAAGAACTTGCGCGATGCGGTGATGGCTTTGGTTGGGTCTCCGATCTATCTAAAAGAGGTAGGTCCATGGTCAGCAGCCGTGGTGAACCAATTAGCGCTTGATCTTGCAGGACGTCTACCGACCTCAGCAGAGCAAAAGCTAGCTAACATTAATAAAACTGCCTTTGCGGCGACTCTTTACGATTCCGTAGAGGCAAGAAAAATTAGAGCATCTAACTTCTACAAGGCTTACTTGCGACGTGAACCGTCCACTGCCGAACTAAATTCCTGGATCATAGTCGGAGATGAAAATGCTGCTGTAACCGGCCTATTTACAACCAAGGAATACAGGGCTCTCGCGATCTCACGGGATGATATTTGATCAAGGTGGGTTGACGATGACTTTGCGGCGTTACGCAATGCGACAAATTGTTTTAATAGTTTTTACAATGACCGCTTTAGTGCAGGTAGCATGTAAGCCAGGACACCGTAATGCGACGAGTTCAGAATCTGTCGCTACAACGGGCGCGGTCTTTGGGGGAGTTCAAGGAGGTAGCGACGGTGCGGTAACGCAGGTCGTATCTGCTTGGCAAACGCCACTGAACCTTGTTGATATATTTGCCAACTCACAGGACAGCACACGTGTCGATTTAATTGGCGAAGTGGAACGCATCACCTTGGATCGACCCGAGGATGTATGGTCTAGCGGGTCGATGATTGTGGCTGGGATGAATGTTGTGGTGCCGGCAAATTTGGTGATTCAGCTGCCGGTACAGCGGTACACCCTGCAAGAACTCCACACTCAGGCACGGCCTGAATGCAGAGAAAAAAGGCAGACGGGTCTTGCATCAGCTGATGATTGTTTTTTCGAGCGCCGTGGAGCCATTGCTACGATTTTGGCCAACAGATCTAGTAGTGGCGTAGTCATTGCCGGGGAAGTTCGTCTGGCTAAGGCGGATGATTTTACGACCGGTGTAGTTACTTTTGTTAATCATGAAAGTGGCTATGTCGTCTTAAATGGCAATTCTAACTCCGATAGTGGTGGTGTCACCGTGAGAATTAACGACCCTCTTGGCCGTCACACGATCCAAAGTGGCAAGGGTTGTGGTGGAGGAATTAACTGTAGTCCGGATGTGCGATTTCCGGTCGATTCCGATAATTATACGGCAGCTTTTGTTACAGGTTATCCGTTATGCATACCAAGTACTGTGCGTACTCGAAGTCGGGATTTACAGGGAGTCAATACGCTGTCTTTTAGAAATGGTATCGTGAGTGGTAACGATCCAAATTGTCCGTTTGCCGCGCGTACAGCAGATCCTCTCAGTCAACCAGTGCCGGACTCAAGTCGTTTTGCGCCAATTAAAATAGGTGATTCCATGGAAGCAACCGGCAATTTTGAATTGATCAGCGGATTTCGCTTCTTCTCGGCTCACACTGTGCGAGTACATAGCGCACCGACAACGTCTCCTGGTCGTCCTGACTACGTGACTATCGCTGAATCGCGCTGGGAGGTTGCGGGTTTTCCTGCGGGTAGCGCGCGATCATTATGGGTTGGATTTACTACTGAGTCATTACCTCGCCTAGATCTTTTCCGGCTTGCAATTGATCCCAGTGACAACGGACAACACGAAATTCCTATGGGATCAACTATAGCCAATCCTAGTACTGTAAATATCGGAGTTCCTCCAAGAAATATATTTAGAATGCGGTTCAAAGACGTATTTGGGATTGGTGCTGGTGGTAAATTATCCCCGTGTGTGCATCTGGCCAATGCCGAAATTCCGGCGTGTGACGATCTCGGAACCTTAGACCCAACTCAGAATTTCAAAGTGATGAGTCCAATTAGTCGTGAAGCCCTCGTGCGGACACGCAATAAAAAAGAACATCCCGAGTTGGCTAGCTTCGACCTCAATGGACAGCCAGCGCCAAACGGCCTGTACCAGTTTCCCGTGGGGATTGAGCATCCGGACTACTTGGAAATCAATCTGAATCGTGTTCAAACACCACATCTTTTCACTGGCGAACCGTGGAACTTAGATCGCAGACTTGGGCCTCAAGGTTGTGGCGGCGATCGCGGTTCATGCGCAGAGCCGGCCAGTCTAAAACCATTCCCCTTCGATGGAGGTCTGAATCCTGCAACACAAGTTATTGGTTTAAATCCTGTGCCTTTGGCAGCAGCTGGTCGGATAACTTCGGGGTACCCTTATGACGATACCCATAATGGTCCAGCATTGAATTGGGCTAGCATTGACGCTGATACTGCGCCTGCGTCACTTGATCCTGAGCCAGTTATGTTTGATTGCTCAGACGCGAAATAGAATCATGAATCTGCTCTTAGGGGCGACAAATATGTCAGAAATCATTACAAAAATGGCTTCTTTGGGTTTGATGATTAATTTTGTTTTTTCAACTTCCGCATTCGCAGCAAAGGGAGTGCAAGAGGCAAGCGTGAAG
>OMIY01000020.1 GCA_900299215.1 bacterium
AGAAAAGAACAAAAGTCAGCATTCCATAGCCAAAATGGCGCAATAGCCTAGCCCCAGCCAAATTATGCAAGTTAAAAATTATTGTCGGCATAAAGTCGTTGATGCATTCACCTATAAAAAAGCAGATGCACAATAAAGAAAGCACTCTGTGATAATTAAATTTTTTAACATTGACCTTACAGAAAATTGAAATTATCAGTGCGCTCCCGGTCAACTCACCCCAGAGCGTTAGTATGCGTCCAGCAAGGTCACCTAAACGTTCAGGTGGCCAGTACCAAAGGTACTGACTCACAAATGGAACAAAAACCGCGACAATCAGAGCAAATACCAGAGCAGAAATCACTTTTGCCGGCAGCCACCTTGAAGACTCACCGTGCTCGTGTGGCAGCAATCGTGTGCCCAATGTGCGGGCCAATATGTCCTGAGTCATAAATTCTATACGCACGTCGCCGAAATAAATAACTTCGGAGGCGCCAAGCTGCACCTCTTTAATCCTTTCACCATTGCGCCACATTCCATTGGTGCTGAATAAATCTTTCAGCACGTAGCCAACGCCATTTTGGTGGATCTCAGCATGACGCGCCGAGACACTTGCGTCGTCGACTCGCACACCTGAATGCATCGATCTCCCTAGGACGCAGGGAAATACCTCGATTTTGTGCGTTTCCGAATGATCAGAACCGTAGACCTTTACTAAGATCATCAATCACCATTCTTTACGCTGTTCACGATAGTGCTAAGAATTGATTTGAAATTGAGCGACGAAAAACCCAGAAAACTACCCGCAATTAGCAAAGCTCTCTGCTGGTGCGACTCAGTGGCCATCTCAAACTCAAAATTATACGCCTCTGCGTAAGGTATGTAGCTATTGACACAGTAGTGGATGCGGATCGGAACGCGATGGTGATTGACCAAGTCCATCTGCCGACAATTTAATTTAGTTGCGAATTTTTCGACTTTTTCGGCAATGCCAAAATGCAGATCGTCAAGGGAATCGTTAACTGCGGTGATGAATTGCCATGAACTAAGCGTCCTGTTCTCAATGGACTGATAGCGTAACCTGAAAGTTCCAGTATCTAAATCGCGTTTCACCGGCGTTGCACCTGAAAGGTAACACTGTTCGGTAATCAACATGGTCTGATCGCGACTACCGCTCTCCTGAGAGTGCCAACACTTCACGATTTTGCTTGGTTTCAGCACTCTCCAGCCACCGATCTCCATGTCACCGCCAGCCTTCAGGAGATCTGCCGTTAGCTGGTCCTGAACATTTTGGATCTGTTCTCTCATCTCCTCGTCGAAAGCTTCACGATCCTCAGGGCGACTGTACGACTTTCGATCACGCTTCAGGAGGTTCCTTAGTGCATCTTGGGGAACGGCAAAAGCGAGGCTTTGTGAATCCACCCGCAAAGAAACATTGACCCCAATGACTTCCCCCAGCTCGTTGATGGTAGGACCACCACTCATCCCTGGATTAAGCGGAATCGACATTTGAATCTTGCGATAGGGCCCCGCAGCCATGAGGCCATTATAATTCCCCTCGCTTACCGCTTTGTTGAGATCCTCCGGCCAACCCATGGAGTAGATCTTGTCACCATTGTCGGGAAGTGAGTGGGCGAAACGAACCGCTTTGTTGAAGTTTTTTTGAACCCGCACCAGTGCCAGATCGTTGACTGCATCAAAGGCAACCACTTCGGCAGGTACATTTTGGTCACCATCTAACAGGTACAGGTGGTATTTGGCTGGCTCATGCAGAGCATAGGCCACCACGTGGAAATTTGTTGCAAGCAAACCGTTAGACTCCACCACGAAGCACGAGCCGTAGGCAGCTTTGGGCGCGTTAGCATCTGTGGCGATCTTGATTTGGTACACTTCATTGAAGACTGTAGCCACTAGTTTACTGTTGGTGGGCAAAGTCTCGGCAGCATGCGCGTCGGCAAACAGAAGAAATCCTGCGATAGTGCATAGAGCCACCCAACTGGTCGCAATTAAAATGGCTCTGGATTCTCTTGCGCGCAAAAGGCCCCCCCCTGAGGCGTAGTCATCGCAGTAGTATTTCCAGTTTATCAGAAACGAACTGTTACTATTCGCGGGGTCGGTAGAATCGCGAGAGTAACTGACTAAATCAGCAAAGTGCCGGCGCGTGAGTACCCGAATCTTTTGCCATAGAGGAAATTTTTAAGTGATATTCCAAATTACTTTTCCGACGATCATGCACGCATTTCATATTCCATTCCGTCCACCCCAAATCCTTTCATTCGATAACTTGTAGGGTTGGGATGCTTTTGCTTACAATAAGTTACATGCCACATCGAGCGCGCTAATCGCAAAGGAGTGCCTTATGAGAGTCAGTCGTGCACTGCTGTTCGCCGCAGCATTCGCCGTGATACCAAGTTGCGCCTCACCCAAAGGTGGGGAGGATGATGACAAAGATGAGGCCACTGAGAAGAGCGAAGATGAGGACAAGAGCGACAGCGGCGAGTCTGGGAGCGACAACAAAAACGCAGAGGAATCCCAGTCGGTAGCACAGGCTGCCAATCCAGAGAAATCCACCCCAGATCCTGTGCCTCCGCCTGCCGCCG
>OMIY01000021.1 GCA_900299215.1 bacterium
GCAACGACATCAAAAGGTGTCGCTGGCAAAGTCGAGCGCCAGAACCCACCAGCAAACTTAGTCACTAGCTCGACTGGTTTCTTGGCCTCAGCACCCTGTTCGTACCAAGCGACTGGGGTGAGGAAGTCACGAGTGTTCGCAAGTCCATTGGCACCAATCGGACCACGATAAGGGAGCTGAAATGGGTCACCGTAGTTTTCACAAATGTACCCACGAGCCGCTGCATCCAACAGACGGACCTGAAACTTGATGCCGCGTGGAACCACGACAAGCTCCAGAGGTTCAACGTTTAGGCAGCCTAGCTCGGTTACGACAAGTAATCGGCCCTCTTGCGGCAAAATCATAAGCTCGCCGTCGGCATTGTAGAAGGCACGATCAACCATAGATTTGTTAGCGGCATAAAGATGAACCGCAGAGCCATGCCTGCCACTGGCATCACCGTTGCCGCAAAGCGTGGCCACTCCGTCGATAAAGTCGGTGGGCTTAGTCGGCATCGGTAGCGGATCCCAACGCAGCTGAGAAGGTGGCGGCGGAACCTCGCTAAAGGGCGCACTGCGCCAGCCCGTAATAGCCGCCTGGGTAAATGGACTGTGCCTGACGCTCGGCAATACCCGGTACATCCAGGTCCGCAGGTTTTCGGCATTGGGCGCGGTGAAAGCTGCTCCACTGATCTGCTCCGCGTACAGGCCGTGTGGTGCCTTCTGCGGATTGTTACGCCCGATTGGCAAAGCTCCAGCTTTCGCCTCAGTCTCGAAATAGTTGCCGAACCCACTGTGGTAACTCATATACTGGCCTACGTAATTGGTGATAATCAACAATCTTTCAAGTGTTTTTAGTCACTTACAGAATCCCCCGGATTATCGCCAAGGGCTATAAGATATCGTCAAGCTCTACAGGCGCTTATATCAAACCATCACCAATTAAGTAGAGCAGTTTAATTAAGAGGCGGGAATGATTCGGCAAAATTAAAACTAAACCTTTCCCTTGTTTCTACCGATAGTTACGAGAGTGCCCCGGAAAAAAACTTCCACGTATCAAGGCACCGTACGATGACTATATGAAAAAATTATCGAAACTTTTTGCCATACTTTTCGGAGTCGGTGCCGGAGCCCTCGTTATCCTGAGGTTAATGTTGGGTCTCGTCGTTGGTACCGAATCTTTTCGTACGTTTTTTAACTCCCAAACAGAGCGCGCACTACGCAGCCTGTTACCGACCCTGATGAGCGAAATTAGGGCGGTATCAATGGAAGGTCTGGCTAGTGTCCTGGTATCCGATCTGACGATCAGAAACACTCGCAAGATCACTGCCGCATTACCACTTAAACGAGTTCTGATCACTCCCGATATTCCAGCGACTGTCATGGCCGAATCTGCACACATCGAGATTGAAACCATGTTTGGTGATTACGGAAGGATCAATCTTCACGCTTCAGCGCCCAAATGGTTACTTCGTGCTGGGCTCCATGATCCGGACCAAGGCGGTGCTCTGCGTATCGATGGAACAGCGACAGATCTAGATGCCGTGGTGATCACCAACCTACTTTTAGGCGACGATGCAGCTCCAGGGTTCTATTTAAGTCGCGGGCTGGTGTCTGGTACCGTTCAGTATAGTAAACCAGTTGGTAACACTTCTGGTGGTCGAACTGGAAGATTTCTTGGGCAGATCAAAGATGCTGTGTGGATTCTATCGGAAGACAACAATCGCCCACTGCTCATCAACAAGACACCGCTAAATCTTGACTTGGTGGGTTATGCAATCATGATCCGGAGCCCAATTACTCTTGATGGCACTAGTGGCAACGGTTCAATCACTGGGTCCATGCAACTGCCGCAAGGCATCGGTGATGAAATGATCTGGGATCTTGAAGTCCAAGTTATTGACGACAAGGGTCTCAGTGGATCGTTAGCGAAGCTTTTTAAGTGTAAAAACAATCCAGGTTCGGCGCACTTTTTTGTAAAAGGGCCGATTAGTGGAGCGAATTGTCGTCCTGGTGGAGGTGAAAAGACCACGCCGTAGTGCATAGTTATTTCTCATGTATATTAGGCACTTCCGATCTGTGAATGGGGTGGGCAGTACTTAGCTACAACACACCCAGTCTAATCAGGATCTTACCGGAAAGTGCTTGTTTTTGATTTTCAGCATCCACCATAAGCCGCCGAAATGTCGGATAAACCCTCTATCAAATCGGTGGGTTACTAAATCATCTAAAGTTTAGACCCGGGGAGCCGACTATAACCTTATGAAGGGACGAGTTTCACTGCTGCTGGGACCCCCTAATGAGCATGAAACGTAGAAAATCACAGGCCAACCGCTTGCCAATCATGTTGGCGTGGCTGGTGATTTTTATTCTTGTGAGATCTGGAATTGCCTCAGCTGCGACTTTCACGATGAGCTACTCTGGTCGTCTAACACATTCAAACGGTGCCCCACTTGAGGGCACAGTCCCGATGGAGGCACGGTTTTGGACACAAGGCACGGGCGGCACTCAGCTGGGAAGAGTTATCGATTTTCCCAGCGTTACTCTCACTAACGGTGTGTTCAGTATCGATCTTGGACTGGACACTACCGATGCGGCAACGATCTTTGGTAGTAGCAACGAGCCAGTTTTTATCGAGATCACCGCAGATGGCAAAGTTTACCCGCGGCAAAGTTTTTCTTACGTACCCTACGCTTTAAGGGTCCCGGTTGATAAACAAACTATTAAGTTTGATGGTGATGGTAGATTAACTCTAGCAATTGGCGCGTCATCTGGTAGCAATCAGTTTTTAACAAAAGATGGCGCTGGCAATCTTGTTTGGGGTTCTCCTCAAGTCACCAAGCTACAAAACCAGTCGATATCCACTGCAACACCGAGTCTAGGTCAGGTACTTAAATACGATGGAAGTCAGTGGATAGCAGCTAACATCAGCACTAGCAGTAACTCATTCAGCGGCATCCTTCCCGTGACGAGCGGCGGTACCGGAACTAGCTCACTGACCAGCAATTCTGTGCTACTTGGCAACGGCACGGCTCCCGTGCAAACGGTTGCACCCGGTGCAAGTGGCAACGTTCTCACTTCAGACGGAACCACATGGAGCAGTGCGACTCTACCAACAACCAACTGGGCCGTACCCGGTGCCATCGGTGCAACCACACCAAATACTGGATCCTTCACGACGCTTACAGCTAATGCCAACGTAGGCATCGGCACAACGAATCCTTCAGCTAGGCTAGACATCGACGGCCAGATCAAAATTCAAAAAGGATCACCGGGCGTAGGTAAAGTGCTCACTAGCGATGCCAATGGTCTCGCGTCATGGACCACTCCAGCAGTGGGTAGTGTCACCACAATCGCCACGGGTACCGGTCTGAGTGGTGGACCGATCACCAGTGCCGGTACTATTAGTCTGGCTGACACCAATGTCATCGCGGGTAGCTATACCCGCGCCACTATCACGGTCGATCAGCAAGGACGGCTTACTGCTGCTAGCAGCGGTCCCCCAATTTCGAATAGTGATATCGATGACGCCGCAAATATTTCCCAGACCAAGATCGATGGTCTTAGCGCGTCTCTGGGCGGTAAAGAGCCAAATATTTTGGGAGGCTCTGACACTCAGTACTGGCGCGGGGATAAAACCTGGCAAACACTTAATACGAGCTCTGTGATAGAGGGCACCAATCAGTATTTCACTATCGCCAGAGCTAAAGAAGCTGTCTCAAACGACGAACCCATTACTTACAACACCATCACAGGAAAGATTGGCATAAGCCAAGCTAGTGGTACCAGCAATGGCTACCTTAGCTCGACAGATTGGAGCACATTCAACAATAAGCAAAATGCTCTAGGTTTCACTCCAGTAAACAAATCGGGTGACACTTTGGCCGGCAAATTAGATATGAACGGCCAAGACCTCACTAGCGCTGGAAATCTGCTGATGGCTAGCTCTAAAGTGCTTGGTTTAAGCAATAATGCTGCGGATCCGACTTTAAGTGGAGTAGCTGACAAAGGTAAAATCTGGTTCAACAGCACCGATAATCAACTGAGGTACTGGGATGGTTCAGGAATTAAGACTCTCGGGGTTGCCGGATCCGGGGTCCAAAGCCTGAACGGGCAAACAACGAATATTCAGACGTTTGCCACTCCGGGAAGCGTTGGTTTACATCCCGACTGGTCATCGACTGGTGGTGTCCATACTCTGAATATTCCCATGGCCTCTGCGACTGGGGTTACGGCAGGTTTGATTTCGGCTGCTAACTTTACGACCTTTAATAACAAAGTCGGCAGCGTCCTATCCGGTAACGGAATGGACGTTGCAACGACAGGAACCACCGCGACGGTAAACCTAGCATCCGTGGGTAATGCTGGAACTTACACAAAAGTGACAACAGATAGCTACGGTCGGGTCACTGCTGGTGACACCCTGTCGGCCAGCGACCTGCCTCCACACTCAGCCACGCTCATTACCTCTGGTGAATTGTCTCCGACACGCGGAGGCACTGGACTCAACGCCGCGCCCTCCAATGGTCAGTTACTGATTGGAAGTGGTGGCAATTTCGCGCTGGGTACACTCTCACCTGGGGCGAGCGCAGGTGTTGTGATTACCAACAATGCAGGTTCAATAACTATAGATACTGCTCAGGATATTCGAAATACAGCATCACCAACCTTCGCGAATGTCTCCACATCATCTGTGA
>OMIY01000022.1 GCA_900299215.1 bacterium
GCGATAGATGTCGAATTCTTTCTTGAGCTGGTGGTCGACCGCGGTGTTTAGGGTGAAAGGCACCGAGGATGGTCTCTTCAGGCCGTGCTTCTGCTCAAGCACGAAGCAACGCGGGCAGCGGATGAAGTCCTCGATCTTTGCGCGCGAAATCTGGAAAGGGGTGGTCTGCCCCACCTGGTAAAGCGGTCGTCTGGCCATGCGAACTCCTATCTTGTGTGAACACTATAGAGCTGCCCACGGACAAAGATCAGTCCTGGGCTAGCCGCCGAACAGTGCAAGATAGAGGGTAAAGAGCATGGCAGCAACAGAGATGCCTAATCCGCTCTTCCCAACCGCATTCTCGGCCTTGGTCGAAATTGAACCAAAAACGATACCGACTGCGGAAAGTATGAAAAGTAACCCGATCTCACTTTGGTAAATGTAGGTGAACTGGCCCGAGCTAATAGCTTGGTAGTCAGTGAAGGCATAAGAAATCGTCAGAATAGAAATAATCAGCGACGTCACTCCAAAACCAAGTCCGGGGTTACCTTGCTTTCGCTGGCATGGGGGCAACATCGGTTGCAGATTGAAAGCTGTGTTAGGCGGCTGATAGCTGGGACCGAAGACCGTTGATAGTCGGTTGGGGACCCGGAAATAGGAACTTGAGTGGTCGTAGGTTGGCTTGTCATTGAGGTGTCCAAAGCCTTGCCACAGTTTGAACAGAAATTCCCAGTCCCAGTACTTTTGACTCCGCAGTTAGTACAAAACATTCGTTCCCCTTAGTGTCTCGATAAAAGAAATGAACTACCGACCAGCATCACAATCACTTACAAAATGGTTAGGAACCTTGAAACACTGGGTACTATGTTGAATTAGAGGAAGAAGTAGGGGATAAATGGCTTTCTGTACAAGTTGCGGGCACGGCATCTCGGACGATGCCAGGTTTTGCCCAGATTGCGGAAAAGTTGTTGAAGCGAATCCGGCAAACATCAACCAATCCAAAGCTGGTCCGGATCTGAATTCTTCTTACCCAAGTGGTGGAATTGTAACGTTCCCGCGAAAACGAAAAATCTCCACTCCGGTCATTGTGATGTTTGGAGTTGCTGGAGCAGTAATTGTTGCCTCATCCATTGTTGCCATCTCAAACTCCTCATCAAATCAATTCCAAAACGCTTTAGATAGTTGCATGACTGTGGGTGACGAAGGTTACGACGATGTCCAGATAGGTGAAGATGGACAATCAATGTACCTGAATGGGTCGGGAGAGGACGACTACAGTTCCCTTGACTACGCGTCTGAGTTTTGCATTCTGAATGCGCTGGACATTCCCGAAATCATCGTTACTAGGATGAACGCCACAAGCTCCCTGATGGGTGTGCAAACGGGAGACTGGGGCAATTTTTCAGCCAGCTGGACCTACCATCCCAATAATGGCCTAGATGTCAGCATCACAAAGAACTAGAAATTCGGCGACAAACCTAGAGGTAGGGGGAATCAAATGAACACTTTTTGCACTTCGTGTGGAAAAGAAATGTCGGGAAATTTTTGCACCAGTTGTGGTGCACCTAAGACTCAGAATAACGATGAAGCTCGAGCTGCCCAAGTAGTCGCAAATCAGCAGGCCGAGTTGTTTGCCGAACGCGTTCGAAGAGAAGCTCGAGCCAAAGAAATAGAGCAAGAAAAACTCGAAGCCGAGAGGCGCGCTCAGGAGGCTGAGGCCCTAGCGAAATTAAAGCAGGAGCGGTTAGAGGTTCGGCGTGAGCGAATTAGGTCGGTTAGAACTTCGATCATGCGAAGAAAAGCTGTTTGGTTTCCGCTGTTTGGCCTTGCCATCTTGGCCATGACTTATGGAATCGCTCAGGCTTCCATCACAGCGGCAAATGGGCCGTCGAAAAAATTGGATGAGCTTATTGCGGCAATCAAGAGTGCGGACTTCGACGCATTGACGGATGAAACACTGTTCCCTGTCTCTTCAGGACCGGCGCCGAAGTGGGTGCGAGATTCTTACGACAAGGACGCTGTTCAGAACCTAGAGATATTCTCAATCTCGGAGTCAGGTGGGACGGCCACGGCTCAGGTCGGTTTGAGCGACACCGGAGACTATTTTGTGGCTTCTCTAATTTCTACGAGCAACTGGGAAGGAATGTTTCAGGTTCCTCACTGGAAAATCAGCGCCATAGGAACAGGTGGTGACTTTACTACTGATTCTTCTATGCTCCCGTTTCAAAAAGTAATTTTCGTGAACACGAGCGGTGGAAGTAACAAAGCCTTCGCTGCGAAATCTGTGAATTTATGGGACCCAGTTAGCCTACTGCCAGGCTATTACTCGCTAGAAGTCGAGAAATATGGATTTTCCGGGGGAAATAAAGTTCGAGCTTCCTATTGGCCTCAGTCTAACCATGTTTCGCTTATCCCGATTACGGCTGACCTTGAGATCACACCAGCCGTGCAAATACGGGCGGAAAATCGCGCGAAATACATCGCCAAACACTGTGGAACAGTGAAGTGCTCGCGGCTACCCAAATATGATGAATACGACTTCTCTTTATGGAGCCAGTGGGACTACACAAAATACACCTATAGTTCATTCGATTACCACTGGACTTATGACTACTGCACCAAGGACTCCGAGACAGCAATTTCACCCACGAGCGCTAGATTTACCTACACATGCGGACTGACGGCCAATGCCCACCTTTACGTGAAGTGGATCTACTACTACGGCTACTTCAGTGACTATTACTATTACGACAATCTTTACGACTCAACCAGTGACACGGTGACCATCACGTTCAACTTGAAAACTAATAAGTCCGGTAAGTAGACCTTAGGCGTCACAAAAACGGCACGAGTTGGTTGAGGGGTTTTTGGGTTCACCGCAGTTGGAGCAGTGTTTAGCTGGGTCAAAGCCTTCGCCATACACGAGAGTCTGAGGAATAACTGATGTCTCAACTTGAAGTGTTGCGTCGGGGAATCCGAAGCCGCAACCACCGCAAAAATTACGTTCTCTCGGAGTTCCGCACCTAGGGCAAAACTTCATTTCAACTCTCCAGCGTTATTTAGTAGGAGTTGCTGAGGGCGATTGTTGGGGGTCTGTCGGCTCAGCAGACGGCGTTGGTGTTTGTGTCGGTTCCGGCTCTTGAATCTCGACTGCGAGACCTGCAGGAGCGGGAATCCTCAACACAACACCAGCTGTGAGTTTAGAGAGGTCTTGACCTGGATTCGCATCTTGAACTGCCTGGCGGGAAGATTGGGATCCATAAAACCTGAGCAAGACAGTTTCGATCGTGTCTCCCTTCGCTACCGTGTACAGAAGAATCGGGCTTGATTGAATCTTTCCCAGCAGGTCGGACACGAATTGGCTCTGTTGTTGGAAGTACTCCGACTCTTGCCGAGTCGATTCGAGAGCGCCTGTGAGGTTGGGCGGCATGTTAGCCAAAGCCACTGCTGCACCGATGCAAAGCCCAACGGTTGCCGAGATTGCAGCCACCAGAACTGGCGATGATTTTTTCATGGTTGTCGGTTTGGCTTCAAGTCGAACAGACTTCGGACCTGTCTTGGTCCCTTCTTCGAAAATAAGCTTTGCTTGATCTTTGGCAGATTCAAACCAGCCTAGCTTTCCAGCAATAGGGTCGATGACAAGGGCTAGCTGCCCCTTCATTGAAAAAAAGTTAGCCTGAATGAACAGGTCATACTCCGAGAGGAATAATCCAAACGAAGGATGAGTGTGGTA
>OMIY01000023.1 GCA_900299215.1 bacterium
ATCTCATCAAGACTTTTAAGAAACGGTTCTGAAGTCGGATTGTTACCATTAGCTACATAGCGCTGCAGAATCAGCTTACCGAGTGTAGAGGACTTATCCTGAATATTCCGAAGAATGGACTCTATCAAAGTCGATCTGGTTTCAGCCTGCGAACTATTAGATTCGACTTCGCGATCGCCAAATCGCTCACGAAATGTCCAATACGATTTGATGGTAATTGGCAGCACCGCGCCCAGAAGAACTGTCAGCGTGACGACAATAATTTTTCCTGCGATTGGAAAATGTAAGCGTCTGGTCATAATTCGCCGCAAAAGTGTCAAATTTCTGGCGGTAGGCAAATTCTATTTAGTCAGTGATTATAAGCGGTTGGCTTCAGAAAAGGGGCGGTAGGAGATATACTTATTATATCCCAAACATAACTTATTTACCAATGGTGACGCACATGCAGAGCATGGTGATGCGGCTTATTCCGGCCGCATGCGTTTCTTTGTTAGGAATTTACGCGACATTTTGGTGGTATCAGCGTGCTGTGCCGATGGCGCGTAAGCGTTTGAACATTCCACCAATAGCCTATCTAGAAAGCGATCCGCAGTTTATTCAGCGTAAACCAAGTGACAACTTGATCTGGGAAACAGTGAAGAAAGGCGAGACGCTTTATCCGCATGATTCGATTCGTGCGTCACGTCTTGGTGGCGCTAAGCTGCGCATGACCGAATCGAATTCGGTGATTGAGCTTGAGCCAGACTCGGTCATTGTTCTTGAAGAAAAACAAGGAAAAATATCGCTGGATCTGGTTAATGGTGGCCTCTTTGTGAAGAGTGACACGGCGAAGCCCGGAGAAAAAGATAAGGCAGCGCCAGCTCCAGCACTTGAGATAAAAATCGGTGGGACGAAGTTAGCTACTGGCAATAAAGAGCTGGAAATGAATATCCGGCGTGACAAAGGTGGCAAGGCTAGCGTTGCCGTGGTGAAAGGTGAAGTAAAAGCGGAAGCCGCTGGCAAAGTGTTTGATTTGGATCAAGGTAAAAGCGGTAGCCTGGACGCCGCAAAGGGGCTTGAAACCGAGAAGATCCTGCAGGTTTCTGAACCCAGTGCCGGTGCCATGGTGGACATCGGTAGTGGTGATATTCCAGTTCAGTTTAAATGGGCAGGCGTTCCTGACGATTATCTAGTTTCAATTGAAAGTGGTCCAAGTCCGTCATTGCTTAAAAAAGTTGTGGGCATGGACGTTAAAGGCAGCGTTGGCAAGGCTGCGTATAAGTTTCCCCCAGGTGAACATTTCTGGCGTCTTAATGCGGCAAAAAAAGATCAGCCAAATCTCAAAATGAGCAGCATGGTCAGCAAGATTACGACCTTTGCTGTTGCCCCTCCAGAACTCTCAACCCCGGCAGAGAAAGAAAGTATCATGATGCCAGCCAAGGCAAATGTGGTGCTTGTCCGTTTCACTTGGATTCCTAACTCAGTATTTCAGAGTTATGAAGTCAAGCTGGCCAGAGCAGCTGATTGGTCTGATGCGACGATTCTGCCAGCGAGTGCTGATCAGGATGAAGTAGCAGCTGAGATTGCAAATCTTGGTAGCTACAAATGGCGTGTTATTGGCATTTCTAAAGTTAATCAGCGGCGTGTAGAGTCGTCCGTTCGGGCGTTGACTATAGTCCGTGAAGAGGTAAAACCACCTCCAGCAATTCCCAAATTACGCGCACCTGAGGCTAATAGAGAATTAAATTTAACTGAGGCGCAGGCTGGCGTTCACTTGCAATGGGAAGCAATATCTAACGCACAAAATTATACGGTCAAAATGGAGCGCCTTGCTGCCGATGGCAAGGCGTATCCAGTCGAAGGCGAGCAAAACGTATCGCAGGCGACTCATGTAGCCAAGATAAATACGGTCGGCGTCTACAAGTGGAATGTAAAGGCAAGTAATGACGTAGGTGTATCGGAGTGGTCTGAGACACGTACGATTCGGGTTGTGCCGACTAAAATCAGTTTGCAAAATGCGGCAGATCCGAAGGCTGATTTGGCCAAGCCATACATCAAACTCGCTTGGGGTAAAGGTCCGCAGGGAGTTGTGCGCTGGCGTCTGGGGCTTAGTCCTTCGCCAAATTTTGAAGCAGTGAGTTGGCACCAGGCAACAGCGACTGGTATTGATCTGGTGTTGTCTAAATTCGGCACAGTTTACGCCAAGGCCGAAGGCTTGGGCAGTGGTGACGTCGTCTTAGCTGAATCAGATGTCGTAACTGTCAAGGTTGATGCTCCACCAATTTTGTCTGCACCGGAGCTGGAGATTCCAGAGGGTCAGTCAACTCTGGTTGCGGATGCCAATGGTGATCTCTTGATCACGTGGCAATCTGTGCCAAGGTCTCATGGTTATACGTTTAATCTCAAGAATGCATCTGGATTATCGGCTATTAAGACTGAGACAAAAGCAACCAAAGTGTCCGCAAAGCATCTAATGCCTGGTGAATATTCAGTCGAACTTGCAACCATAAATGTTCTCGGAGAAGTCGGAAAAACCAAAACCTTCAAGTCTGCGGTTCTTGTTCCCGCCGTCAGTGCAGTTAAGCCTCCCTCAAAGATCGGTAACTTTCAGATTAAGTAAACATCTTGAAACTTAAATCTCACAAAATGCATCCTAAGACGCATGCTTGGTTAGCAGCAATGCTGGCCGTCGGCATGATGTTTGGCATTTGTGAGAGGGGATCCGCTCAGGAAGAAGCTGTCCCTGCACCGGTCGAAGCTGCTCCTGCACCCGTACCGGTCGAAGCTGCTCCTGCACCCGTACCGGTCGAAGCTGCCCCTGCACCCGTACCGGTTGAGGCTACCCCTGCATCTGTACCGGTCGAAGCTGCTCCTGCTCCCGTACCGGTCGAAGCTGCTCCTGCATC
>OMIY01000024.1 GCA_900299215.1 bacterium
AGCATTCGAATAAATCGATTAAAGATCTGTCGATCCATGAACTCGACGTTGGCGCGCTTAAGTTTATCGAAGCTTTGACGATCGACGGAAAACTTGTGTTGCGTGATCGGATGCATGACAAATTGCACCCTGCGCGACTCGGCAACTTTGCCAATAATGTTAACTACGTTCTGCCAGCGTTGATGATTGTTTATATTTTCGAAGCGATGGATGTTGACTACTACGCTGCCTTGGCTACTCGTACGGGTAGGCTCGCGGTCTAATTGCAGTCGAAGAGTATCGAGCAAAGTGTTGTGTCTAGTGTTGATAACAACCGAGCGTCCCTTTTTGCGGAAAGGCTCCAGTGCTCTTGTGGGTGTATCACCAGGTGCAAAGTGCCAAGTGGCCCAGCGGGACACCAGTCGTCTGGTGATTTCCTCGGGGAAGGGGGAAAACAGTGAGGTTGAGCGCAGTCCTGCTTCAACATGGGCCAACGGCAATCCCAATCGGCGCGCGTAAACACTGCCTATTAGGGTAGAGAGCGTGTCACCGTGGACAACCCAGGTGTCCCCATGTTTGACTTCGCCGATTGCACGAATGATGCTGCTTCGTGATTTGAAGATGGCTTTAAAAAACCAGGTGAGTGCCTGCCCACTGGATTCAAGATCATGGGAGGTCGCATTCAAGGTCACCGCGCGTTCGCGCGGAAGGCCGAAGTCATCCCATTGCTTCCAGAAGTTGACGGCACTCTGCCCCGTAGACAAGACACGCCAGTCGATGCCCCGAGTATTAGCAAGATGCAGAATGGGGTAAATTTTAATGAGTTCGGCTGCGGTACCGAGGGAGATCCAAATCGTCATGGGCATGCTGTCCTAGCGACCGGGCCTAAGTAGCTGGAATGGCCGGAGTTAGCGGGAGGCGAGGCATATCGGGGCCTTAGTCCCATGATACCATGAGTGGACCTTGGTCCGGCAGTCTTGCATGGAGGCAACAGCTTTCTGGCGTTTGTTGCCTGTGCCCTGTCGGTCCGCTGTCAGTAACCGCAGTGAACTTCAATATAAGCTGGATTGCGATTAGCAACATTTGCCCAATTGAGGGTTTGCATATAGGCGTCCCTGGCAGCCTCATCGCCCATACCCGCCGCCCAGTATTCAGGGGACCCCCATGAGCCGTCGACCCCGACGCACGTCATATATTGGCTGGTGCCCAAATTGCCTGCGTTCCAGAAATCGCCTGTCCATTTGCCGCGCCATGACGTCCAAGAGTTGCGATCATAGGTGGGAGCACCATTGGCGATGTTGGTGAGTGAAAGAATGGACAGCATCATGAAAGCGATGAACTTCATTGATAATCCCAGTACTTTTTATGAGATTCCGTTGGTTTTACTGACAAAAAGAAAGCACATCGATGATTTTAAAGGAAGGTCAATATAGCGGCAATATGAAACGGCCAGAGCAAAGATAGCGTGAGTTAGGAGAGCGGTGGAGGACCGCGAAATAGCGATCCTCCTGAAACTTTACAGAGCTTCTCTTGAAGAGCTGATCGCAATGAAGCGATAGCCGCCTTGGCTGGTTGGATAGCGAAACTTTGAACTTTGGGGATGTGACGGCATGGGACAGCTGTCGTCAGCCTTTTTTTGGACTAGGGCAAGGACGCCAATTTGTTGCAGGTAGCCTCCAAAAGGCGACACTTGCACTGGGATGACGTCGATTAAACTCGTGTCGCACGTTTCCATGTAAGTCACGGTGACCTCAATTTCGGCGGTGCTGACTTCTGCTTGGCTAATGTCCAAGATCCTGGCTGCAAAGTAGTCACTGTCTTGTCTACTAACGATATTGATTGGTACCAGTTGTTGACTGCTCATTAGCCGAGTGAAGTCTAGCAAGACGTCGTGGCTTTCGTCGGGGCATCTGCAGTCGTCACAGTAATGTCCGCTAAACACGGCCCCTATCACTAAATCCTGAGGACGTGACGGGTCAATGGTTGGAATTGGATGCATGACGAGATTTTCAAAATTTTCAGTACAGCCCTTGGCGTAGCTTATGCGTACGGGTCCGCCCTCAGCAGGCACGACTGCAGGTTCAAAACCCGTGATGCGTCCTAGATACAGAGCCATTGGTTGGGATGTCAGCTCCAGTGGGGGTAGAGTAGTCGCCGCCGCGCTTACTGACGTCATTGCTGCCGCCACGAGCACACCATTGCGAACCGCTCTAAAAAGTGCTGCCAATTTCATTCCTGATCTCCTCCGTGATTGCACAAGCAAACATTAAAATTGCGATACTAAACGTTCGCATTTGTGCAGGAATCATGCCGAATTGTCAGCTTGTTTTGGTCGATCAGACAGAGATTTAACAAAGAGCCTGAGCTAGATCAGCGATCATGTCGTCGACTGCTTCAATCCCGATGGCTAAACGAATCAGATCGCGGGGCGTCGATGAGTCTGGTCCCTCCATGGACGCGCGATGCTCAATCAAAGTTTCGACACCACCTAAGCTAGTGGCGCGGCGGATATTGCGCACGGAG
>OMIY01000025.1 GCA_900299215.1 bacterium
ACGTGCGATTTTTAAATATTTGATATTAATAAATAATTTTATTTTTTTTGAAAAAAACTAAAAAATTCCCCGCAACTGCCGATGAGTGCCATTGGGAGGTTGCGTCCGATGGTTCAAAGTCGGAAGACCTGGCGCTTATTCGCTGTCTTAACCATATCGGTTGTGGACGGGGTGGGCGATGCCTTGGCCGCGGATACCGATACCGTGGTGGCTTCCCAGTCGGCAGCCACAAGTATCATCGACGAAGATCCTCTGCCTTCCGTGCGTGCTCAGGGGATGGGTGGAGCTCTGACGACAGTGGCAGACAACTATGACGCTGCCATGCACAACCCTGCCGGCATTGGGGGAATGGGGCCAGTCAAAGATAACGCACCATGGATACGGAAACTTTACTTCCCACTGGTGTCTGCGGGAGCCAATGCAAATGCGCGTTCTTTGGTAGGCGAGCTGCAGAGCAACGGCGCAACAAGTGACTCAGTGATTGGTAAGGCCGCGGTCAACAGCCGTGCCAATGAAAGACAGTACGCGAGGATGACTGCTGCAACCGGGTTCGTCTTCAGACGTCTCATGCTGTTGCCATTTTATGATTCGCAAATCGCAGCAGTTCCGCGCGGTGACACCGACACGATTTTGGATACGCACTACCGCAGCATGACCGGCCTGGGTTATGGCTTCAGCGGTCAGGATTCCAAGGGGCGCTTCAGCATCGGCTACTTTGGTTACATCGCGGCGCGCAAGGAGGTGGTGGGACCTCTGAGCTACAATCAGCTCATCGACATGGGGCAGCGCAACGCCGCAATCAGGTCTTACTCCAATGACTACACGGGCCGGTCCGACAATATTGGGATGATTTGGCGGATGTCACCGTCTTGGGCCCCGACTCTCGGCATCACGAGCAAAAACGTCGGGGACGCGGTCTTCCACAGTCGTACCGGGCAAGCCAATTTGGTCATCAAACAGCAGAGTGCAGTGGCGCTTTCCGCCTCACCCAGACTTAGCCACGATGCGACCGCCAACTTCGTCGTAAAGGTCGACCAGCTCGAAAATAAGAGTCTGGCCCCCAATGAAAAGTACCAAATTGGTGCCGAATTGTTGGTAGGCGGTATCGGCAGTTACGCCACCCTCGCTCTTCGGGGGGGGCTGACGCATATGGGAGTGTCTGGCGGACTTAGTCTCAATCTCGGACTCATCTCGTTCGACGTCAGTAGCTATCCTGTGGATCTGGCGCCGACCAGTGGCGCGCGCGAGCTGGAGCGGCGTTTTGGTGCGACAGCCTATGTCAATGTCGCCGAGTTCTGATATGATCCCCGCATGTTGGTGATTTCTAATCTAAGCTTTCAATTTCGTCACCGACGCCTGTTTGAGGGGCTGTCCATTACGGCTGCTCCGGGAGATTTGATTCACATCTCCGGTCCAAACGGCGTTGGCAAGTCTACCTTTTTGGCTGTTGTTGCAGGTCTACTGGCGCCAGCATCGGGGGAGATCGCATACTTAGTCGACGGCGCAAAAGCGACCGACAGACGCACCTATCTCGAGTATTTGCCGGCAGAGGCCAATGGCCTATACCTGAAAATGGACGCCGTGGAGAATTTATTGTTTTGGACGCGTCTGCGCGGTCTAAAGCTCGATCCCAACGCTGCTTTTGCCGCTCTGGACCCGTGGAATTTAAATCATCCCCTACTGCGAGTCGGCTTTCCCGTCGAAAAATTTTCTACCGGCATGAAGAGACGACTGGCATTAGCTCGATTAGAGCTGTCACCGGTTCCGGGCTGGCTCTTGGACGAGCCCCTTTACGGCTTGGACCAGCAAGCTTTGAGCGTGTTTCAGAATAGGCTGAGAGCCCACTTGCAGCGCGGAGGTTTTGCTCTGCTTGTGAGTCACGATTTAGAGCCATTTCGTGGACTGATCACTCAAACCATTGACTTGGCTAAGCGGAGCGCACCATGAGAGCCAGTCCGTGGCAGCAGTATGCGGTGCTCGTCAAACAGGGGCTCCGCGCCGAATTGGTCGACAAAGAGCGCATTGTCTCCCCGATTCTGTTTGCATTGACCCTACTGCTGCTTTTTGCGTTTGCTCTAGGTGACTTGGATGACGCACTCCGGCTCAAGGTTTACCTAGCAGAAACAATGCTGACAGCATTGTTTGCTCTGCAAGTCAGTTTTTCCCGCTTGTTTGAGCCGGACCGTCAGGATCGCGTTTTTGATCTGCTTCGCACTTATCCGCTCTCGCATACGTCCTTATTCCTCGCCAAGTACACTTTGGTGTCGCTGCTCGGCAGTGCGACGTTGATTCCAACCCTGCTATTTGGGGCTTTTCTCAACCAGTCGCCCAAGCTACAACTGTTTTCCTGGACGGTCGTTGGCATCGCCTTACTGGCGCTTGCTGGACTGGGGGCCTTGGGTGTCTTACTGTCAGCCTTGACTCTGAAAGCCAATGCCCGTCAGATCTTATACCCATTACTTTATTTTCCATTAACGACGCCGGTGCTATTGGCTGCAATACAGTCGTCGCGACTTTGCCTGGAGGCCGGCGGGCTGACTCCAGACGTCAATTCTTGGCTCGGCCTCTTGGTGGCGTTTGATTGTATCTATATAACCCTGGGGATCCTCCTTTTCACCGAACTTGTCGATGAAAGCTGAAACCATGTTCACACCCGAAGACAGACGTGATTTTTTACTGGGAACATTTTTCCAGCTGCTTGTTATCGCACACTGGTGCGTAGCCTTTTTTTACGCTCCCGTTGATATCCACCAGGGGGCGGTCTATCGCATCATGTTCCTGCACGTGCCCAGCGCTTTTGCCGCCTTTGCCAGCTCGCTAGCGTTATGTGTTTTGAGCATTGTCGCATTGCGCAAGCGTCAGGAAAATATTATGGCCCTGGCTAAAGGTACGGCCGAAGTTGGTCTCCTCTTCACCATATTGACTCTTGCTACTGGATCGATTTGGGGACGGCCGACTTGGGGCACATGGTGGACATGGGATGCTCGCCTTACTACGACCTTTCTACTTGCGCTCATGTATGCCGGTTATTTGTTGCTATATGGTTCGCTCGCGCCCGGACCAGGCAGAACCCGCGTATGTGCGGTTCTTGGAATTCTTATTTTTGCCGATGTGCCGATCATTTATAAGAGCGTGACTTGGTGGAGAACCTTGCATCAGCCTCCTAGCATGATTCGTCAAGGTGGCTCGACTATGGATCCTGAGATACTGGGGACTTTAGTGGCTGGTATCGTCGTCATGTGCTTGTATGCGGCTTGGCTAATCCGCGTGCGCGGGCGCAATCTTATCTTAGCCGACGAAGTTGAGTCGGCCTCTTTTCAGACCTTTGACCGTCAATAGAGCGCATGGGACGAGCATGGTACAATCTGAAGAACATCACCGGGGAGTAGGCCAGGGTTGGAAACGATCAATTTGACAAGTACAGATCCCGCACCATTCATACTGATGGCTTATTCATTTGGGGCCTTGGGCCTTTTGGGCTTTTCGCACTGGGTGATCTGGCATCGCATGAAGTTGAGGGTCAAGTTGAACCTTGTCAAGCAGCACACAGTTGGGGGGGCAAATGGCAAAGCGTAGCAATGCGCGGTGGATTATTGGCGGTGCGGTTATCGCTGGGTCTATTGTCGCGGTCTCGTTCCTCAATCTTGGCGACAACTTGATCTACTTTTACACGCCGTCTGAGGCGCAAGCCAAGGCTGCCAGCTTGGTAGACCAAACTGTCAAAATTGGTGGCATGGTATTGCCGGGGTCGGTGAAATGGCAACCCGAGCAGTTATCATTGGACTTTATCATCACGGATCTTAAAGGGCACGACATCAGTGTCCATCACAACGGCACTCCTCCGGACATGTTCAAAGAAGGGCAAGGCGTTGTCGTCGAGGGGCGCCTCAGCAACGAAGGTAAATCCGTTGCGTCGCGCAATCTGATGGTCAAGCATTCTGAGGAGTACAAGAAGCCTGGTGCTGATCACAGTTCGATGGATAAAGAGCTATTGGAGAAGAGTCTTTTTAA
>OMIY01000026.1 GCA_900299215.1 bacterium
GATCACCTCTAGTCTCACCCGGCCGGTGGCCGCGCCACCTATGACTGAATTCGTACTATGACTGAATTCGTACTATGACTGAATCCGTACTATGATTGAATCCGCACTATGACTGAACCTGTAGTAGCAAACCGCATCTTGATGCCCCGAGAGGACCGCAGTCCTTACCAGGGACCCGTGCGTGTAGCCCTAGGTTTCGATCCGTGGCGCATTGTCCTGACTCTACGCGGACTCAATCTTTCGCGGACTGGCCTTTGCGCCCACTGGGCGTCACCGTCTGCCGATGCTCGTCGCGAGCAAGCCGACGCGGAGTCGCTCCTCGTCACTGGCGATACGTACGACGTCCAGCTGGATCATGATATGCCGCATTTGACTTCGCCGTTACTGCAAGGCCGGCTGGTACGGAAAGCACGAACTAATTCTGGGCTAGAGCTGGCTTTCCATATCGTGGATAGCGATGTTGGCCTGCTGGGACTCATTCATGAGATCAAGCAGGAAAACTTAGCATGAGCGAGCAGGGAAACTCTCCCAAACATGCTGAGGCAACGCTTGAGACGATGCGTCGCGTGTTTACTTTACCTGAAAACGAGAGATCCACGCTCAGCCGCCTTGATCGTGAAATTTCTGAAAACCTGCTTGGATTTCTCAAAGACCGAGTGGTCACTGGTGATATTGCTCCGGCAAATTTGGAGCGGGATTTTCAGTCCACCGAATTGCCCGAGCATCCGCTCTTCGTATCCGAGCAAGTCGAGTTCTTATTGAACAAAGTCGTGGCACAGTCTGTACGCACGGCGTCACCGAGCTTTGTCGGACATATGACGTCGGCGTTGCCTTATTTCATGTTTCCGCTTGCCAAGATCATGATGACGCTCAACCAAAACGTCGTGAAGATCGAGACTTCGAAGGCATTCACGCCACTCGAACGTCAAGTGATCGGCATCTTGCACCGCCTCATATATGAATTTGACGAGACATTTTACGACAAGTGGACTCAGAGCTTTCAGCAGTCGCTCGGCGTGTTCTGCTCGGGTGGCACCATTGCCAATGTCACCGGTCTTTGGGCCGCGCGCAACACGGTACTTGGACCACGTGGGGATTTCCCTGGTGTCCAGAGGGCTGGCATCGCTGCAGCTTTGCGACATTATGGGCTGGACGATATCGCCATTCTGGTGTCGCGACGCGGCCACTATTCGCTACGCAAAACCACCGATGTCCTAGGACTCGGCCACGATCAGCTCCATGTGGTCGATATCAACGCTAAACACCAAATCGATATCAATGCCTTGCGCCAAAAGATCGCGGACCTTCGACGTCAACGCATCGGCGTCATGGCTATAGTTGGCATTGCCGGAGCGACAGAGACGGGGAGCGTTGATCCACTGGATGCGATGGCAGACGTAGCCCAGGAGATTGGCGCCCACTTTCATGTCGATGCAGCCTGGGGTGGCCCGACTTTATTCTCGTCCCGCTATAAGCATTTACTTAAAGGCATCGAGCGCGCCGATTCCGTAACGATTGATGCTCACAAGCAACTCTACGTCCCGGTCGGTGCGGGTATGGTGCTGTTCAAAAATCCAGAAGCCCTGTGCTCCATTGAACATCATGCCAACTACATCATTAGGCAGGGCTCGCGGGACATCGGCAAACATACGCTCGAGGGCACTCGTCCAGGCATGGCGATGCTCGTGCACTCGGCACTCCATATTATTGGAAAAAAGGGCTACGAGCTTCTCATTGATCTCGGAATCGGTAAGGCTGGACAGTTTGCCAAGATGATCAAGGCAACCTCTGACTTTGAAGTCGTCACTGAGCCGCAAACCAATATACTTACGTACCGTTACGTGCCGGCTGAGGCGCGTCGCATCCTTGAGAGCGGCACCGACGCTGCAAAGGCCGAGGCTAACGAGATCCTAAGTGAACTCACAGAGTCGATCCAAAAGGAACAAAGGACCGCGGGCAAAACCTTTGTGTCTCGTACAAGGCTCGAGAGTGCTCGTTACGGCGGCAAGCTCTTGACCGTGTTTCGCGTGGTGCTCGCCAACCCGCTGACGACCAGGCAGATCCTCAGTGATATACTGGAGGAACAACGTGGCTACGGTGAGAAGCTGATCCACGACGGTTTCCTAACTAGACTCGCAGCGATCGCTACATAAACTCAGCGTGGGAATAACCCAATGAGCAAGACGCCTAAACAAGTCGTTATGATCGATAACTACGACTCGTTTACCTTCAACCTAGTGCAGTACCTGCAAGAGCTGGGGGCGAACGTCTTCCCCTGCCGCAACGACTCCCACACGGCCGAAGAGCTGGTAAAAATGCGGCCCGATGCCTTTATCTTGTCACCTGGGCCTTCGACCCCTAACGAAGCGGGCGTCTGTCTAAGCCTGATTAGTGCTGCTGCGGCAGTGCGCATTCCTCTACTCGGCGTGTGTCTCGGTCACCAGGCCATTGGGCAAGCCTTCGGTGGTAAGGTTATCCGCGCTGAGCTGCCAGTGCACGGTAAAGTGGGGATGGTGCATCATCGACAAGGCGGTGTGTTTCGCAGTCTACCCAGCCCCTTTGCGGCAACGCGCTACCACTCATTGATCGTCGAACGCAGTTCACTGCCCCCAGAGCTCGAGGTCACAGCCGAGCTTGAGTCGGGCATGATTATGGGGCTTAAGCACAAAAGTAGGCCGATCGAGGGGGTCCAGTTTCACCCCGAAAGCGTGCTTACTGAGCATGGTCGTCAGCTCCTTGCTAACTTCCTCTCACTCGATGATACCGTGTAAGCTGCCACCCTTTGCGCAAAGTGCATCGACGCGACGACTCACCTCTGGATCTTCAATCAATGGTGGCGCGTGATGCGGCTTGATACGCGCGTCGATGACGAGGGGCCCGAGGGAACCCCAGTGTTTAAACTTAGTAAAGCTGCCAACGCCGTGACAGTCGTGCGATGGGTTACTGCGGGTGAAAGTAACCCAAAGAAAATTGTTTAGAGTTCGGGCCGAGAACTCGCTGTCGTCACACAAGACGATGAGTGCAATATCTTTCAATACATCTTTGGGGAGCGCTTCAAGATGAGCAGTGAGCTTGTTGCATGAGCCATCGTTGACGTTGACAAACTTGGGTCCAGACACTGCCAGGACACCTGGAATCACAAGAAGCACGCCGCTAAAGCCGTCAGGTACGGATAAGCCAACCGGCACCTCTCTTGCCAGCTCACGACGCGGTGCGCCGGTGGCAGCAATGACCAATTTAGAGCCTTGGTTTAAGCCATCGCCCGAGTAGTCCAAGGTGTCCATGGTGGTACGGGTTTGAAAATGTAGATCCCGCGTCAAATCAATGCGCCGCAGCATATAAATAAAGAACGCTTCGATATCGTCAATGGGCGGGGCTTCACTGTCATTGCCATCGATGATGAAGAGGTATTTGGCCAGCGAACACTGATTGAACCCTAGGATGGCGTTGGCCTGTGTCAGTAATTCCTGCGGTCCAGTGTCGTTTGTTGAACGATAGGGAGTGTACCGCTCAGAACCGACTGCCAGGAGCAGAGGATGCACGCCCGCCGCATCAACTGCATGCAGGGCTTTTACTCCAGGAAGTGACACCGGCACCATGGGGCCAGTGATCTCATGGATTAGCTCACCAAAGGTGGTGTCTTCCTGCGGTGGCCTACCAACCACTGTGAAGGGCCAGATCGCATCGCGGCGATGATAAACCGCTTCGACCTTCATCACTGGAAAGTCATGAGTCAGGCTGTAGTAGCCTAAATGATCACCAAAAGGCCCCTCAGGCTTGGTCTCACCTGTGATGGTACCCACGATACAAAAATCGGCCTCAGCACTGATCAAATGACCATTGTGCATGGCGTAACGATAACGCCTACCTGCCAGCATGCCAGCAAATATCAGCTCCGAAAGGCCCTCAGGCAGTGGCATCACCGCAGCCACCGTGTGAGCTGGATGTCCACCAACGATGATACTAACCCGCAGCGGCTCACCCTTAGCGTGAGCCTTGGTGTGATGCACACCGATCCCACGGTGTATCTGATAGTGAAGGCCGACCTCCTGGTCGGTGACAAACCGGTTGCCAGCTAATTGAACGCGGTACATCCCGACATTGGCAGCCATAGGGCCTGCCCTATCCGGGTCCTGTGACAGTACCTGCGGCAAAGTGATGTAGGGCCCACCGTCCATAGGCCAGCTTTTTACAGCCGGTAGCTTGCTAAGAGTCGTCTGCCCCTGCATCACAGGAGCTCTTGACGCGGCAACACGTCTTGGAAGAGACGTGAGTCCTGCAAAGGGTAAACGCATATAAACGCCGGGGTGACGCATCAGTCCCTTGGGAAGTCCGCGGACGAAATCAGCCGGATCGGCCTTGATGCGTACTGCCTGACGCACTAGCTCCAGCGTATGCCTAAAGATAAATTTCGCCCGGTCTTTGGTCCCAAA
>OMIY01000027.1 GCA_900299215.1 bacterium
CGGTGAAAGAGCATTTTTACTGGCGCGAGATCAAGGTCCTCGCTGAACCCCAAAATATTACCGCGTGCCAAAAGTCGACCATATTGGCGATTACCGCCCTCAATCTGGGAATAGTAGAGAGGGACATGTCCGCACGAGTAATAATCTAGCTCGGTTTCACCGATCACTGCTAACCCCAGCGTTGCAGTGTAAGGCTCCGCATGGCCAAGTCTAATTAATGTCCTATTTACTTTTTTGAGCCAAACCATTGGATCGAACGAGTTGTCGGAGGAATCCTCGCTCCACAAAGCATTGATAGTCTGTGCCACCATAGCAGCACCAATTCCCTTACCTGTGACATCAGCTACTGCAACGATAATCTGATCTTTTTCGTTGACCTTGGCACCCATCCAATCGCCGCTTAAGATTCCGTGACGGCGTTCAAAATAAGTCAAAGATGCAAAACGGGACTTCAAAGTTTTGAAGTTTGGTGCAAGTGACTGTTGAACCTTTCTTGCAAAGATTATCTCTCGTTCAATGGCCTCCATACGTAGCCGTTCATTGCTGGCCTGAATTTCAGCCGATTTCTTCTGCAACGAAGCGAAGTAAATTCCGCGGCGTTGGTTAAGAATATGTACGTATTGGACAAATATCGAAAAGCCAAAAAGCGATGAAAACCAGGCGATTGTTTCAGCCAAGCCAAAACTAGTTCCCCAAGCCAGCATGCCCAGCACTACGCTCTCTAGCGCTATTACAAATGTAATGCCGTTGACGAAAGGCGTCATGTAAATCATGTTAACTAACACACCAAGGTACATGGCTGCGGCAAGCATTTTATTGGCTAGCGAAACATCTGCCTGTATATTTTGCCAGAGTGCAATCGCATGTCCAATCATCGCTACTTGCACCAGTAAAAAGTAATACCATGGGTTCGTCCACAGAGTATTCGCCTTACGCGCTCCAAGGATCATCATCTGAGAACCAATTAGCATGTAGGTTAGTACTAAAGTCAGACGAGATGCTGGAGAACCGAATAGGTAGGTACTTATACACGCGAACACAAGCACGAGGGTCAGGTAGATATAAAATGACACTTTGACGCCATCTTCGCGATCGTGTTGCCACTTAATTTCAAAAGAAGCTAGGCCAGTCGTACTGAGGTCATCAGTGCGATAGATTCTTTGCAGAATTCTTCTTATGTTAGAAGGCAACATTAGCGACACCGATCGTGAATCAAACCAACTAATAAGATAGCGACCTCGACCAATATCAATATCGGCCAATGCACAGCATCACATTAATTGTTGAAATTCCAAAAAAACCAAAAATTTACTGCTATTTTTGGTCTATACGACCTAAACGTTGGAGCTCTGCTAGGAGCTCTGAAAGCGTCTTTTCAAGATGGGCCCACTGTTTTTCTGACATTGTTATCGCTAGATTTGAGCGCACCGCCTTCCAGTTCTCCGCTCGCCTACGATAAAATATATAACTTTCGGTAGGAACGGCGCCGTCAAGATTATTGGCTCTCTTGATCGCGGCCTCAAGAAAGGCTTGATCGTGTTTTTTAAGAGCCTCGATCCAATACGCTCGCGAGTTCTCCCGAACCTGATACTCGGCTTGCAGACCAAGCTGATCCCAAAGCATCCCTCGCACGATGATATCTTTTTGATTATCGCTTAAATTACCGATCAAATATTCAAATCGGTCGAATGTAGACTCTGCAAATTCATCACGAGCACTCGGAAAATCCTTCAATTCAGCTTCAGCAGCTAGCTTCAGATTTCTATTTCCGCGATCAATTAATTTGGCAAAGTGGTCAATCTGATCGATGCTCAGAGTCATACCAACTTGAACCATAGTAGGAAGTGTACGCGCTATAATTAGCCGTCTATCCTCGTCTAAAATCTTAAACCATTTGTCCGTCGAATCTGCGTCTAGGCGCCTAGCTTTAGCTGCTGCTAATTCTATTCCCAATAATTCAATTACATCGGCCATACGGTCCCGTTTAAACCAACTTACTGTATCCTTTACTGCTATTTCGACGAATTTTTCCTGCGAACTTTCTAAGTCAAAGTACTTGTCTAATTGAAAAAGAATGATCCAATCTATATGCCTATAAATCAGATTATTGACAAAACATGCCGATAAAAGCGATGTTGCGAATGCTAATGCAATGAGGCGGCGAGTGAAGTGCATAGATTCACCGTAGAGTACTAGCTTACGGAATTGAATTTACAGTCCATTAAACACTACCATGGACTGACCAAGACTAAGTAGCGTCACCTCTTTCTCAGAGAAGGGTTAATTTTTGAAAAAGATTTGCGTGTTCTGCGGCTCATCAAGCGGGGGCAAACCCATTTACCTGGAAACCGCAAAAAAATTGGGTAAAGAACTGTCAGAACAGGGATTTGAACTCATCTACGGCGGTGCACGCATAGGCCTTATGGGAGCCATTGCCGATGAAGTATTGCGCTACGGAGGCAAAGTCATCGGAGTCATACCAAAAGACCTAATGGACCGCGAAGTTGCTCATCTCGGTTTAACAAAATTACATGTAGTAGCGTCGATGCACGATCGTAAAGCCCTCATGGCTGATTTAGCCGATGGCTTTATTGCTTTGCCTGGAGGCTTCGGCACACTAGAGGAAATTATCGAGGTATTAACTTGGGCTCAACTTAGTATACACGCAAAGCCTTGCGGTATTCTCAACGTGGCAAACTACTATGATCCGCTTTTTCAGATGTTCGATCATGCCATGGAAGAAGGCTTTATGAGCGCAACTCACCATAAACTGATGATCAGATCTGACAGCCCAATTGAACTACTACAGCGAATGGCTGATCATCGTGCGCCCGATGAAATCGAACTGTATGCTCATTTCAAAGACAAAATCTAAGTCATCAAACACCAGAGTTTATTTCAAATAATCTGCTTAGCCATCTGTACATAGGACGCCCTCTTTTAAAGAGAAGCTGCCATCCTGCTAATACTGATAACGGCAATCCAAGCATATAACCAACCATTAAAGAATCCGTCAAAACCACAACTATTCGCACAATCATTGATGCTGCAATGGCAATCAACAGGTAGATAGAAAACATTGTGAGCAAACTTCGCCGAATGACCTGACGAATGTCAGGACGCCTCGTCCCCGTGGATTCCGATAGACTGATCAAATCTTGGTAA
>OMIY01000028.1 GCA_900299215.1 bacterium
ATTGTGCGGCGAATGACCGGTATCAACAATCAGATGGTCCGAAATGCCCCTAAGATTGATGCTGTGATGCCAGATTTTCTGGGATTCGTCGGCAGTGACATTCTGGTAAGTCATAACACCATAGGTGACATGAAGTTTATCCGCCACTTTGCCAAGGTAGCGGCAAATGTTGAGATGGAGAATTTCTACATTTGCACTCATCTTTTGGTTGAAAAGTTGGCTTCAGAGGCACCTGACAAATCGCTTCGTGGTTTAGCTAAGTTCTTCTCTATCAATACTGGCGAGCTGCACCGAGCAGAAGCTGATGCCTTCGTAACGCTTGACTTGTTTAAAGTGTTGCTGACGCGTTTGCAGGATCAAAGTATTGCCACCATTGATGCTGCGATCAGATTGCAAGGTGATATTGAATCAAGCATGCGTCTAGGCTGGCGTCTACAGCCGCAGGTTTTGGCCTCAGTGCCTTCCGGACCTGGTATTTTCTCCCTGTTTGATCAGCAGAATAGACTAATGTTCACCAGCAGTGCTATCCACCTAAATCGAGAAGTGGGCAGGCTAAAAATTTTCGATCAGCTGCCTCGGCCTCTACTTAAACTAGTGCTGAAAGCTGCCGATCTTAAGGTTAGTCGCACTGCAAACAGTTTTAGCGCCATGATGGCTGAATGTGGTGCTCTTCAAGAAGCCAAGCTCACCTTGCAACCGTCAGTCTGGCATCAAAGAATCTTGCAGACCATTTACATTACCCAAGCTGATCATGAATTGCTGATCGGAGTCGGCCCCATTGTGCCCGGAACCATCCATGCCTACGGTCCAGTTCGCGATCGGAGGCTCGCCGCCGAGCTTTTAGATGCAGTTGGCGTAGCTTGTGGCGTTGCGGCCACCCGTAGTGGGCTTAAGTTGCCAGTTACCATGCTGCCGATGCTGGACGCTTTCTTCCGTGCCGAGCTCGGTACGATTAAGACCGACAAAACTGATTGGCGCCAAGCTTTGCTCCGGTTATTTAAGCCGTCCGCGCGGCGCGATGCAGAGGATCTGAAAAAGACGGCGAAAAAACTGCAGGAAACCAAAATTCCAGTCAAGCTATCACCAATATTTGACATGAGTGGGCTTGTAGTTGTTCCGGCGGGCTCAAATGAGTGGCAGGTTCACCACATAGTGCGCGGCTTACCAAAGGCAACTTCGGCGGTAAAGCTTGACTGGGAGGACGAGCATTGGCTAAGTCACCTGGCTGCGACATTTGCTGGGCCTTTGGAACGTGATCACAATAATAGTGCGCCAGAGCCACTTAGTGATCATGATGCCAACCGTGTAAATGCCACCCTTTGGTGGATATACAACGGCAAGTACGAAGGCCGGTTCGTACCACTTTCTGACTTGTTGGCTAGCCGAAGCTAATGCACTTTAACTAGCAGTGCATTTTCTTATGCTTACATGATATCCTAACCTAAATTCTCAATTTGGGCAGATGGGGTGGGTATGAGAAAGTCGATTCTTGGCCTTGTGATTCTAGCTGCGGCATGCAAAAGCACATCCGATGGCAACAACCAAGACGGTAAATCATCTCAGCTGACCTCCGCCAAGCCACAATGTGAAGAAACCTGCGGCGGCGCCTTTGCCGCATCCAGCTTAGTCGGCTGTGTCTCAACCTGTGACAATTGGAAAACTGAACGGATGACAGTGATCAAAGGCAAATCACTTTATCCATTGAGAAAACCCGCGCAAGGGTGTTCCTTCAATCATATGAGGCGAGACGCTAATAACATCAGACCAGGTGGCGTCAGTGAGTCCTTTAGTTTCGGTTTCCAATATAGTGATGGTATCGGCGATGGCGGATTTCTCATCAGTGGCAGTGGTATTGTCGAACCTACTCAAATCCTGGACTATAGCCTGCCAGAGGATAAGAAGACTTTAGGCACTAATGATCAGCAGGTCCAAGCTACGTTCACACGCCATGACGACAAACATGATGGCAAGCCCACTTTGCAGTTAAAGACCAAGTCTCAATACAGCGGTGAAAATAAAGAATTGGTTCTGGTGCTCTCAGATAACTTTGACGTAGCACGGCCATTTGCAAAAGTTGTGGAAGCTCATTTCTTGGCGGTAAAAGACTCAGCAACTAGACATGAAATAGCCTGCGGTAAATAAGCCATAAGCAGGATAGGGTCGAGTAGATATGCGCCTAAGTTCGCGGTCAATCTACGTATTACTGCCACTCTTCCTGCTGTTTCAGCTTGTGACGCAGCCATTTTTTGTACTTGCGGGAGATCCTGTTGCGATTCGGTACGAAACGCGACATCTGCTCAAACATCATAGTTTGGGAATTCCATTTGCCGATAAAGGGCAAATTCCTGCCAATTTCCTGCCACCACAAAGTCAGCCAGATCAGTATTTTTGGGAAAATAATGATAGGCAGCTTTATTTCTCACGTTGGGGGTTAACCAATTCGGTGGCATTTTTGGTGCCGCTAGCCCTGGCGGGGACCGATGGAGAGCCGCTACGTCTCATAGTGGCCTTAAACTTTTGGAATGCATTACTTGCAACTTTACTCCTTGGTGCACTGATTTGGTTGAGCAGATCAGGCAAAGCTGGCCTCTGGGGAATACTCTGTATTTTTGCTTATTTCTTTGGGACCGCTATCTCCTACTACCTGCGGGCTCAGAGCTCGGAGATGCTGCAAATGGTGCAGTTGGGGCTAGTCTTGTGGTTGTTTCGCAAATTAAATGCGTCAATAGAGCAAGGTGAAGAGGTAGGCTGGACGTCTCGACCGATGCAGCACATGGTCCTCATGTCATTCTTGTTGACTACTTTAGTACACACTAAAGTTTACTTCTGCCTTTTCTTTGGATTGACTTTACTCACCCTATTCTGGGGCCGTTTAGGCCCAAAAGATTCACGTCGACTTGCCTACTGTGGTGCTTTTTTTCTAGTTTCTTGCGGGATTTTGCAGCTCGCGCTCAATTATTACAAGTTTGGTAGTATGCTTCAAATGGGTCTCGGTCCGGCATTTCCCCGAACTAAAAGCGACTGGTATGCCCTAGCTCATTTTAAGAATTCATTGCCTGATTATCTAATTGGAAAAAATGGAAGCGTCTTCTTATACTTTCCTTTCATCGTCTTCGCCATATTGGGAGCAAAAGCGCATGCGCGACGCTTTCGTCGCGAAAGCTTGCTCATTTGGCTAAACTTTCTGGCGATTGTGATCGTTGCTGGTGGTTGGCAAAACAATCGTGGCGAGTGGTGTTTCGGTCCACGATATTTAGTGCCAGCAGTTAGTCTTACCGTTATACCAGCAATGTTTGCTTATTCTCAGCTTGCGCATTATGGATGGCGTGACACGCGACGAGCAATTTTTTCGATGGTTTTTGCGGCCTTATTTGTTTTAGGTATCAAACGACACCTAGTAGTAGCCCAGCTTGATTTTTTTGCTCTCCAACAAGTCACGGGTTCTTTGCAAGAGATCAACGAGCAGATATTTGCAGATAATTATTTTCAGAATAGCGACAGTTATCAAGTAACGGACGAATTTCTCAAGTTCTGTCGTGGTGGTCGGATAGGCCGTTTTCATATACTAGATCGATCCATCAAACTCATGTACCCCGACCTAAGGGGTAAGCTAAATCAACTTTGGCAGGATGAGTGCGTATACAATCTGTACTTTCTAGCTCTGGATCGATCGAGATGGTTTTCGTGGCTATAAAATAGTTCATCAGCCGGATATTTTTCAGCTCTTTTGATCAAGTTTTTGCACATCACCAAATTTAACGCTGGACCCATTTCTAAGTTTGACCAGTAACCAGCCGATAGGGGGGATGAGGAGTTCTAGACTATCTAAGGGCTCAGTATCTTGCTGGAAATTACCAAACAACAGATCCTTCAACATGCCAAGGCTTGGTCGGCTTTGCCCTTCTTCGTTGCTCTAGCCCTAGTTCTTAGATTTATTCCTGCTTCGCCGAAGTCACTTTATAAAGTAG
>OMIY01000029.1 GCA_900299215.1 bacterium
AAGAACGCGTCCACTTTCCTGATATCGACGCTGGCGGCGCGATGTACCACGGTCGCTATCTAGATTATTTTGACAAAGCGCGGCAAGCAATGCTGATTGAACACGGGATCGATCACAATGATCTAATCAAGAATGGATATGCTCTAGTCGTAGTCGAAGCAAATCTACGTTACTTTAAACCGGTACGTCTTGGTGACACTCTAAACATTTATTCGCGAGTTGTGCGCAAATCCGACAAGGTGGCTATCGTCGAGCAGCTGCTCACGACTACACCACTCAGAGACGAAGACTTGGCCATGCCTTTTTCTGATGTGACGAGCCGTGTCCATTTAGCCAAAGTGCATCTAGTAGGTGTCGATCTAAAGCTGCAAAAATCTAGCAAATTCCCCGCGGAACTTGGGGCGGCATTTGCGGCGATGATGGTGCCACAGCCACTATCGTGATCGCTGAACTGAGTTGTACGCCTCGGAATGACACGGTGACACTAAAGTGACGATTAACTTTTCTTCTCGTCTTCCGTTAGCAATTCAATTGCGGATGAGTAGTGATGCCTCCATCTTAAAGTAAGTGGATGTAATATTGGTCAGAGGTCCAAGATGCGGCACGGCTGCTGGGCATCTCCGAGTCGACACCGTCCTTGCCGCCATTGGTCTGAGATCCGGAAGCGAAAAGGGTCTGCATGATTTTTTCTCTTGATTGACTATTTGAAAAAATCAGTTCACTAATCTCTGTAATTCAGGGTTTACGTGACTTTGTGTGTAACTAAGGCGGCTAAAATTTGCGAGAGCAATTAACTCAGGGCATTTTGATAACGAGGAAATCACACCCTGTGCTGGCGCTACCGTTGTTGTTACATACTCCGGTGACGGTTGTGCCTGCGGTCATACTTGCTACGTAGCGAGTGGTGGCGCTACCGCAGTTAGCAGCCATGTTTACCGTCGACACTCCGACCCCTGATCCATTCACTAGTATGTACGCATTCGTGTAGTTATTTGCAGTACCAATGCAGGTATTGGAAATTTGGGTAATATCGTATACGCCATCACTTGGAATGGTGATCGCACTGGTACTTGGATTAGAGCTTAGCAAAGTATTCATGACCACCGTTGACACACTGAATGCCGCACCGGCGTTGCTCGCAGTTCCTCCGATGACATGCAATATCAGAGGACTCAACCCAGTCCAGACACTAGCATTGTTGCAATATAGTGGTGCTCCGGTAGTACTGTTATAGGCCATCGCGCCTAATGGCGAGCAAGCCGCGCCCAGAGTGGCTGCAGTCGGCCGGATAGCACCTGCTACTTCGAGTTTTGCCGCGGGATTTATGGTTCCGATCCCGACGTTGCCGTTGCTATCGATCCGCATCCGCTCGGTTGCCGCTGCAGTTGCGGTCCCCGTGTAGAATGTCATTCGTCCAGGTGCATAAGTCGAGCCAGGGGCGCCATCCACCTCAGATAGGAAAAGCGCGGCTTGCTGGTAGGCACTGCCGACATAAGGCTGGAAGCTGATGCCTCCGATCTGATCACCACTGGCCACAGTAGTCGGTGCCGCCTTCGTGCCGCGGCTACGGTAGTAAATTTGGTCCCACCAAGTTCCAGCACCGGCATTGCTATAACTCACCAGGTAACCATTATTATTTACGACGCTGCCAGCAACTTCGAGCGACGCCGACGGAGCCGTAGTCCCAATCCCGACGTTGCCGTTGTAGATGGTCATTCGTTCGGCACCAAATTGGTAGAAACCAATCGTATCGTCGGCATCGTTGTTGATGCCTAGCATAAGTTTTGTCGTTTCCCCACTGGTAGCGTAATAACGGAGCCATGCGTCGTCACCTGAACCACCACCCGGGTTGGTGGGAAAGTAAACACCTGCAGAAGATGAATTCCCGACGGTTGGCATGATGGCGCCACCAGCGACCTGCAGTGCGGCGACCGGAGCCGTTGTCCCAATCCCGACGTTGCCACCGCTTGGATTAATAAGCGTATTTTTCCATGCAGTTCCTGCATGAGTGGACTGGAGCACCCCGGCGTCTGCCGTGGTGTTATAGCCAAGAGAGATGGTTTTGGTGGTGGCCGACGTATCAGCGACAGCTAATACCCGCGGGTAGGAGGGATTTTCGACATTATTGCTGCCAATTACAGTGAATGGGCTCGTTGGGCTTGAAATCCCAATACCTACATTCCCACTGCCGCGGTAAACATCAGCTCCAGAAGTGGTCCAGTTAGATGAAGCTGCTGCGCTAGTCCATGTAGTGCCGTTCGACGTCAGTACGTTGCCGCTTGTCCCAGGGGCTACTGTGAGTGGGGCGCTAGTACCGTTGCCGAGCAGGACATTGTTAGCGGCTAAGGTCGAAGCACCAGTGCCACCATTGGCTACGCCTAAAGTCCCAGATGTAATCAGAGCAGCGCTATGGGCAGGGATGTCGCTCGCGGCGAGTACCGCCCAGGTTGGAGCGTTTGCTGCGGAGCCTGTTCCCGTACCAGTTAAAAATTGTTTAGTAGTCGTCTGATTACCGCCTAACCGGGTACCGGCGCCTGAAGTTCCACCGTAAAGTAAATCGCCTACCGTAGTCATGGGCGACAGGGCATTGAAGGCGTTAGCTGCGGTTGTCGCTCCGGTACCGCCGTTGGCTATCGGCAGTGTGCCGGTAACTTCGGTGGATAGTGATACGTTAGCTCC
>OMIY01000030.1 GCA_900299215.1 bacterium
ACCTCACGGTTGCCGTGCTCCGTATCGATCTTCCAGTTTTCTTGTCTACCGGCCCTGATATCCACTGCTACGGGTGGTGAGCTCCCGAGTGAACCTAGGACGGTAAGATTACCCTGCCCAGATAATTGCGACGAGAAGCTGATCTTATTTTGTGATAGCGTCGGCAAATTACGCGCAAGTTTGCTGTTGCTGATCTTCCAGATGACTTCATCGGCGGTTCTTAGTTGGTTACCACCCCGGTCAACGACAAAGGCTGCTAGTGGCAGCGACTGGCCGAAACTAAGTAGCACACTATCCAGAGGGCGCGAAAGATTTGCTTCTGCGTTATCTGATGCAATCACATAGCCACTTTCGGTACTGTTATTTACTTGCAAGACTAAATCGTTCAAAGCCTTGTCTGAGGTTAAATCTTTGGCATGCAATTTCGCTTTGCCAGCCGGTGCGACATTCCAGGGACCTCCTGGGACCTGACAGGTGCCGCGAATGAAACGGCATGTAAATTTAGACTTTGGTAGCTCCGAAGTTTTTCCTGACCACGCCGGATTTAGATCGTTGCTTAGCTCAAAATCACGCTGGCCCTCGTAAGATTGGATAAGATAACCAACTTTGTCGGTGACTCTGACAACCATGCCAAATGGCTCACCTGCAAACTCTGTCAGGTGACCTGAGGTATCGAATGTAAATACGCCCGCTGTATCGACGGAAGCTGTTCGGAACTGAGCGAGCGTCGCGATAGACTGGGCACCAGCGGCAGGCAATTTGGCAATCACGCCAATCCTGCTACCAAACGCAGCTGGAGCCTCCACCCTGGCAGAAATGATACCGTCACTATCAGTGACGCTGGCACTTGGTGTGACCAAGCCTAAGTCGTTAGCACCAGCTTGTTGCGTGAATGCCTGACCGCTGCTTTCTTTTTGGTCAGCTTGAACTGCGGGTTCTGCTGAGTCCTGTTGGCACTTGGCTAGCAGCTCTTCTGTCAGTGTGGCATCTTCGGTGGTACCAAGATCGACTAAACAAAAAGCAACCCGGACGTTTGGGCTAGGTCTATCGTTGCGGTCGGTTAACTTGAATCTGATCGGAGCATTCAACTCAGATCTAGGGGAAGATTCCTGGTTGTTCCCATCAATGACGGTGAGCTGAAATCGTAGCTTGATCTCGTCTGGTGACGAGATCTTCGAGCCAACAGGGCTGCAAGCTGCAACCACAAGTGTGGTTGCGACAGTCACATAGATTCGAATTTTATCGAACCGTACCTGCACGGTCACCTCTGCTCCGAGTCGTGATCTCAGTTGGGGGTAAAACGGGCATTGGCATCATGCACAAAACACGTCCCCTCATAAGGTCGGCTATCGGCTTTTCACCTGATAAATTTAAGTTTTTTTTATTTTTCCAGTCAGGCTCAACAATTAGCAAAAGACTCTACGATACGTGACAAGTCGAGCTACCCTTGATAATGTAGTAAGTGCACAAAACCACTGCATAAATCCCACATTCATTAGGCAAAAATGACACTCCCACGGCCGGTAAAATCTGCCTGGTCTAGGATCAACACGATTTTGTTGATCATTTGCCTATTTCATCTCGGGAAATTGGTGCTGTCGACTTTTTGGTCATCTGGACCGTGGTCGAATGTGGCAGAAGCCGCTCCAGCCGGCAGGAAACTGCAGCGCATCATCGAGCAAGAAATCAGTCAGCTTACAGCTGGCAAAGTCGACCAAAAGCTATTCATGGCGACTGTTAAGGTAGAGAAAAAAGATGAAAAAGATGCCGGAAAATTGCCCTTTTCTCCATTTGACGTTGACTCGAGTCTCCTAAATGGCGGTGGGGAAAGTGGCGACGGAGCAGCATTTGAGGACTTTAAGTTCACCATCAACCTTAGTTTTGATCCAATGGTTGGGGCGGCAACTGTAAGTTTGTTGCAAGAGGTTATCACCAGTCGCTTTGCCATTGACGGAAAAGACCGACTTTTGTCTGTAAAGAGACGTAAGATATTTGACCCAAATAACGAGCCTATTAGCGCGAATGCTGCCGAGGCCACAAGGTTAGCGACAGAGAGGCAGAAGCTTGAGCTAGAGCGGAGCGAGGCAAAATTAGACGCCGAAAAAATGCGCCTTGAGGTCGCAAAAAAAGATCTGGAACTACAAAAAGCTCGTGATGCTGATAACGCAAGGAAAGTCGAACAATCAAAACCAGAGGGACTTAAATTTGCTGAGACCTTTCAGCTTGCTTTTGTCGGTATCTTTATAGTTATTGGCGCTCTCCTTTGTTTCATGCTTTTTGGCAATTCACTGAAGATTGGTCTCGCAAGCATGGCCGATGGAATTCGCTCGGCGGGTACGGGCATTGGGACGGCGATGATGGCTCGAGTCGAGGCGGCTGAATCTACCAAAAGCATAGGTGCTATAGTAGGCGGTGAGTCTGAGGTTAAAAAGATCACGCCTATTGTCGACGAACCAGCCTGGACCACGGGGACCCCAGAATTTGAGTCATATATTGCTCAGGTACAGGAGAAAATGGATGTCCTCAGCCGCCAGCGTAACTTCAACTTCACCCGACATTTTGTAGATTTAGTTGAGGACGATGAAAGTCTACCAATGGCGGCGGCCATACTTCTAACTTTGCCCAAGGAAGCAACAGAACTCCTGGTCAAAGACATCTCCAACGGTCACATACGTAAGATAAATAACTTTCTAGCCTCAGAGGGCGGGCTTGCGGCAGCCAAGGCTCTAAGGCGCCAGTCCCTGCAGCGCTTTTATGGGCGCATCGCCATGGACGAGTTTACGGGCAGTCCATTGGCTCAGCTGCAGCAGGTGGGTTGGCTGACGCGGATGTCATCTGAAGATATGGCTACCTTTGCCGCTAAACTAACTGATGACCATCGGGCCGCTTTCTTGGCATGTTTGTCGTCCGAAAGAACGAAGAGAATCATTGCGGCTGCTAAATCAAAAGAAATTAGACAGCAGATCATTACGACCTTGCCGCGGCTAGGCGAGGTGAAAATTGATCAAGTGCAACGCTTCCTTGAATTCGGCAACAGTTCGCTGGATGTAGCAAAGATGGTGCGAGAATCCACCAGCGTGCTCGATCACGTGCAGCATTTGAGTGAAATCATAGGTGACTTGGATCCTGAGGATCAAGAGGTCGTCGCAAAATCGATGGAGAATAACCCAGATCTTCAGGAACGGTTACGGCGAACCTATTTGCCGTTCCGCGTAATTACCAGGGTGCCTAAAGAATGGGTGGCGCAGCTCATGGAAGGTCGTAGTAACGACCAGGTGGCAACGCTGCTCTTTGCTGCTTCTAAAACGATACGCGAATATGTCGTCAACGCCTTGCCGCCAATTAGAACCGAGGCGATATCCCATGATTTAAAGATGATGGACGAGGCGCCGACGGCCTCAGTCCGTCGACAGCGTGATTCTCAGACTTTGCAAAAGGAACTTAGCAAGCACGTTCTCACCCTAGTAAATAACGGAACTATTGAGCTAGCGGCATTTGAGCCCCAGGTGGGTCAGCCTCAGCCGGCAACGCCAAATTCTGTGAAAGGGGCTGCGTGATGCCTCTGCTACAAAAGTCTCCGGCCAATTACCTAGTTTGCTTGTTGGTAATGGCCACAATTTTTACTGTAGGCTGTGCAAGTGGATCAATCGAGATCGCTGCAAATGTCGAAGCTGAAGCACTGCAAATAAGTCCGACAGATGGTAGTCCCAGGACAATTGGGAATTTACCGCAAAGGATTAAGCTACAGGTAGGGAGCGACGCTATCTTTCTGCGCCATCCAGGATACCAATCAGTTCAGATAATCATTCCTTCTACTTCGCAAGTTGATGGAAAAATTACTGTTGATATGAAGCCTGGAATTGCGAAATCGAGTGAGGAAAGCCAGCGCGATGATCGCCTTTTAGATCGTCTGTTGGCGGCACATAGAAGCTTTCTTAGAGGGCAAATTAAGCAAGCTAAAAGTGAGCTGACGGAGATTGAAAACGATGCCGGTGGAGCATTTTATGGCTTACTAATGCTGCGCGCAAACATCGCATATTTGGAGAAGGACTATCGGGGAGCAAAGTTAGATTACGCCCGGGCTCGGGCTCTATTGCCGAAGGAGTAATCGCATTCCATGCAATGTCAATTTGCAAAAATAACTTTGCTTTTGGCTACGCTAACAGCTTGCCAGCCAGCTGTACTGATCGAAACTAATCCTCCAAACATAGATACATTTATCGGCGATAAGTTTATTGGTAAGACGCCATTAAATTTGTCTGAAGAAAACCTATTACTCGGGCGTTTTGATTCCGGCATCAAGGTGACGTTAAAACCCCTCCGCCAGGACGA
>OMIY01000031.1 GCA_900299215.1 bacterium
CAGGCATTTAAGATTGGTAAAATTGCCTCTAAAATCAATTTTGATTGGGATTCAGCTTTAGAGGTATGGACACAGGTGCGGTCTGAGATTGACGAGCTGCATCAGGAATTGCAGCAAAAACAAATGGATCGTCAAAAGGTAGCTGAGGAGCTAGGCGACGTTTTTTTCTCCCTGGTACAGCTTGCCCGTCACCTCGATCTTGATTCCGAGGTGGTTACTCTGGACGCCAATAAAAAATTTTTGAGACGATTTGATATCTTGGAGGCCATTGCCCAGCAAAAAGGGATAGACGTGCGCCAAACCTCCCGCCCTCAACTCGAAGCACTTTGGGTTGAAGCGAAAGCAAAGGAAAAAGCCAAGCCCTGACATTAAGTCTGGCTTGGCCTACTCACTTTTGGATCAATTTACTTTTTAGCTTTAGCTGCAGGCTTCTTAGCTGCAGTCGAGCTAGCTTTTGTCTTCGCCTTAGCAGCGGGCGCCTTTGCCGGTGCATCGGTGGCTGATTCTGCGCGCTTCGCAGCTGCAGACTTCTTGGTCGCCTTAACGTTAGCTTTAGCTACTTGACCAGCTTCTGCGCTTCGCAGCATTGCAGCCAACCGGCCAATTCTGCGGGAAGCATTGTTACCGTGAAGCACGCCTTTAGTTGCAGCTTTGCTCAGGGCAGATTGCGCTTTGACAAAGAGCGGTCTTACTTCAGCTTTGTCAAAAGTTCCTTGACCGGCGCCAAGTACTGCTTGGCGGAACTTCTTAACGGCAGTCTTGACTGCAGAAAGATACTGACTGTTGCGGACTTTTGCCCGGCCGTTGCGACGGATACGCTTGATAGCTGACTTATGATGTGCCACAGATTCCCTCTCGGCTACTCTAGAATAACTGCCCTTAAGACCGGCCGATTAAGTGCGCCGGGTCCCAACGCGAAGTGTCTGCTTCTAGCAAGACGCCCCCACACTGTCAAGCGCAGTCCTCACATACTTAGCCTTATAGCCAATTCAGCCCCGTGGGAAACTCCAAAGTTTCGTGCTGAGCTCGAAACTACTTTGTGCTGATCTGCCGTAATCCCCGAAAAGGTTCCTTCGGTGGACATGCTGCCTGCATGGTAGGTTATAAAATTACCGGCCAAGGCCTCAACTCGGTTGCTTAACTGCCACACTCTCTCCCAGCCGACTAAGTACTGAAATCCTTTTGACTTGTAACTAGGGTCGGACCCTGGCTTTAAACCAGTTTCATTGAAATTGGTGATAGTGCCATGGGCAGTCCAGCGATCGTTCCATCGCCAAACTATCAACGGTCCGGCACCCAAGCGGTAGAACTCCTGAGTCTTAGCCTGAGCTCCACTAGCGATTGTCCGCAGACCTAGTTCTAAATTCTTCCCGATGGGTCGGGAAAGGTCGAGCATGGCCATAGTGCCACCAGTCATCTTAAAACCTGTAGATGACTGATCGTTAACTGAAAATCCAACATGGCTGGTTGTCAACCACGGCCCTGATGCGGAAGTGAGTGCTACCGAGTTTGCAAGAAGGCGGTTGGAAAAAAGGGCAATGGCTGCCACAACAATTAAGTTCATCCGAACTATGCCAAGTCTATAATGCATCCTGAGACCTCCTTGTCATGCAGGCGTACTAATGACCTCATCGGCCAAAGATTTCTGGACTTAACGCTGCAAAACCTACCTGGCTAAGTCGGTACAATTTGCTAGGCTGCATCTCTAAGCCTGGACTTAACCAGGTATTGAGGAAGCATCCCTATGTCGCCCTGGGAAAACGACCCAGCCTTTGCGCAGATTGAAGAAATAGCCCGCAAAATTGAGCAAGCAGTGGCAGCCACTAACGAAGCTCTAATGAAGCTGGCAAAAATCGAGCCGCAGCGGGTGGTGGAGACGTTTGCGATGGTCCAGGCGCAGATGTTAGGTTTTGATAGCCATGCCACCAAACGTTTTATCCAGGCTTTAGAGGATAAGAGGGTAAATACTTACGCTATGGGCAATTTGTTTGTGGCTTGCGTTATGACCGCTGCAGTCGCATTGAGCGAGTTCAAAAATCAGCCTATTGCGGCTAATGCCGGATATATTCGCAGGCGGCTCCGGCGCCTCAGAAATTTAAGCACCAATGGGGTCACCCTAGCGGCATTTGCATGGGCGAGTTTCAATGCCGTCATAGGTCAAGGTGCAGTCCACCAGTTTAAGGGATGGCGTAAACACTACTCGCTGAAATCGCGCTAGTGATCTAAGTCACTTAGAAATTAGCTAAAGTAAAAAGGCACCTGCTGTGAGCAAGTGCCTTTTAAAAGCTGAAACCTGAAGCTTACTTTTTCTTCGCTTTGCTAGCTGGGCTGCTAGCTTTGCTTGCAGCTTCCAGTTTGGCGCGAAGGCGAAGCTTCTTGCGGCGCCATGCCTTACGGCGACGAGCTAAAGGACTGCGGCGGCTATCTCCACGACCCATGATAACTCTCCTTAACCAGCAACTGCTGGAGTTACGCGACGCAGGAACGCATCTAGACCAATCTTGTCAATGGTCCGGATTGCAGCCGTGCTAACACGCAGGGTTACAAACTTCTTTTGCTCGTCCGACCAGAAACGCTTCTTTTGCAAATTGGGCAAAAAGCGGTGGTTGGTCTTGCGATTGGAGTGGGACACACGGTGACCCACCTGAATTCCTTTGCCACTCAGGCACTTCCTCGACATGGCTCAGTCCTCCCGGCCGCCAAAATCATCATCATCTTTGCCGTCGCGGGCGTCTAAGCCCTCGTCAAAGTCGCGTCCGCCACGCTCAAAATCACGTCCACCACGGTCGCCAAAGCGGCCGCCACCTGGGCCACGACCGCCATCACGGAAACCGCCGCCAGCATTTGCTGCGGCCATTTCACCAGAGAAGCCGCGCTCAGGGCGATGCGACACCGAGCAAGGCAGCAACGCTAGATAGCGCGCACGCTTAATCGCGGTAGTAATCGCACGCTGTTGGCTTGCGGTCGCACCAGAGATACGACGTGGGATGATCTTGCCGCGATCTGTTATGAAGCGCTTGAGTGTATCAGGCTTCTTGAAATCGATCGGAGTAGTCGGATCGAGTGTGCGCTTTCTGCGCAACATAAAGCGGCGACGTTTCTTCTTACCTGTCTTCGGAGCCATGCAGCCTCCAGCAACTAATGGAACTCTGTTTGTTAGGGTTTCTGGGCCGTCCGAATAAAGGTCTGCACCACACGCTGATAAACCCCGCGAGAGTCCGGAAAACTACACGAGAAGCGGAAAAGGAGCAAGAGCGAATGTCCCTAGCTTTATAAACTTAAGCGAGTAAACTGCCTTGGATCCGAAAGCGGCACAAGTCAAACTGAAGCCCCTTTATGATTAACCAATAATTACAGGTTGTTATGTTCCGGATCGAGGTGGCGGTCCCCAGCCCCCTGGCACAAACCTTCTCGTATAAGTCAGCAGTAGCAGTGCCGACAGGCTGCCGCGTCATGGTTCCTTTTGGACCGAGGAAGGTAGTTGGAGTTGCTCTAGCATCATGTCCTTATAATGAGCACGAGCCTCGGGAATTTGAACTAAAAGATATTACTGAGATTATCGATGCTAAGCCAATTTATAGTGAGGTTTTAATCGAAATCGCAAAATGGATGTCGCAATACTACATGCATCCAATTGGCGAAGTTTTGCGCAGTATGTTGCCAGCTGCTAGTACAAAGTCGAAACGCGAGAAACTACGTCTTACCGATCAAGGTGTCCGTGAGCGTGCTGATCCTTGTTCCAAACATGCAAAGATTCTGCACACAGTATTTGGCGCAAAGAAATCTGAAATTTCGTCAGCCACAGCTAAGTCCCGCATCAAAAGGCTGCAGCAGGACTCGCATATTGATTCTAAGTTAGCGAAAATCAGCTCGCTTAAACGGCTCGGTCTTATCACCGTCGACATTGACACCTCAATCTCAGCTCGCCGCAGTGAAGATTTAAGCCGAGCATTTGATACGTCTGGGGGCAGTTCTGATCCGACTGTATTGCCATGCTTGACTACGCTGCAGCAGAGCGCGCTAGATTTGATTGGGTCGAAGTTGCCCGAGCCGGAAAAATCCAAGCCTTTTTTACTTCATGGCGTGACCGGAGCAGGCAAGACTGAGGTTTATTTGCGC
>OMIY01000032.1 GCA_900299215.1 bacterium
GACCAAGTGAGTTTACCTGCAGCATCGCTGGTTAAGTACTTACCCGATCCTCCGGTGCCCGATGTAGCGAGTGCTAGTCTTCCGTCTCCGTTAAACGCTAGCGTTTTGTCGTCTATCGGCACTCGCAGCGCAAAGGGCACAAAGCTAAATTTCTGCCTTGGGTACGTCTTCCCTGATGCAGATAGCTCCACGTAGACTGACTGAGATCCATCACCAAAGATCGTCTCTACGTCACTAGGGCCCAAGTCGAAGTGCAGCGAGATCATGCCCTGAGTGAGCTCGGTAGCAGCGAAGTTAAACACGCGTCCCCGCGGCGATCCGCCGCTCTCTGCCCAGTAAAACTTGGCATCAACGTCAACAGGTCCTTCAACCGGAGCACCGTTAGCTTGCGTGAGCCGCGCAGAGTAGGCGAGCGGGAAGGTCGGGCTTTGAGCGTTAGTCACTCCAGACGAAACAACGAATCCCCAAGCACAGCAAGTCAGTGCTGCAGCTCTCAGCTTGATGTTCAAATTCGTCTGTTTAGTCGTCAATCTTACCCCTGCGTTTGAGGGGCGCTCTGGTGTCCTCGGCGCTAGCCTTAACACCCCGCCGTCTTTGATCATTCCATCGGTACGGGTGGGTAAATCTTTAGGCGAAAAAATTGTCGGCCAAAAGTCTAATGGAATTGAGGTGTTGAAGCGATTTGATGGTGGATGTTTTCAGATGATTAGTTACCCAAGTCGTCAAATTGCGGGTAGATAACTCCGTAACTGCAAACCTATCCCGCAAGGAGTTGGGTGTTGGGAGTCGAAGGCTTGCGTGTATACTGGGCATTCGCGCAGGAGGTCCCCCCGAATGATACGACGAAACCGGTCACACTACTTAATTCTCTTGTCCGTCATTTCGCTCGTTTCCGTGACTTCACTCACCTACGCAGCTGATACGCAAACCATAGACGAATCCACTAAGCTTGAGCTGCAGCAATTAATTTTGTGGAGCTTGAGCGACGATGCAAAATCATCCACCCTCACTCTTCAGACCTTGCCGCATTCCGAAAAGGACGATCTGGGTAACGATCCCGCATTTCGCGCCAAATATGACGAACTCAGATCAAAAAAGTCCAAAGTCATCGCTTTAATTACTAGCGCGGCTCCTGAATACGGAGATGCTCTGAAAGATGTCCTTGGCCGCTTGACACCATCGCAACTGAGGGACTTCATCCTTCATGCATATGCACTGCCGACAGCAGACGGCGATACGCTCTCCGTCATGCAAGCGATCATCAAGCAGGGTAGTCTAGAGCCAGGTATCACTGACTCTCAGTTAGCGATCGCTTTAGAGAGCGCATCCGCATTTAACGGTGGGGTTGCCTATGATGGGCAACTAGGACGCTTTGTGTATAGCGATTCAGACCTGGAGTTTGCCGTCGCCACTGTAGCCATAGTGGCTGCAAATAATCCCGTTCGTTTCCAAAAGGTATTGGGTGACTTAACTTCAGAGATTCGTGGCCGCTATCGCCGCAACACAAATACTGCGGATGAACAGTCTCGAACCGAGCCCTTTGATCTGCTGCAGGGAGCGATTTTACGGCAAATCTATGCAAGGTGGTCGTGGTCCTTTAATAAGATCCCACTGACCAAGGCCATACATAAGGCTTTATTTACTTATCTCAATATGGGTCCTGATGATGATCATCGTGCCCAAGATATTCCCGAAGTCATCGTTGATCAGCAGCCCTCAACTCCCGAGGAAATCAATATTATCTGCGCTAGTCAGCTTGCCTCGTTTGAAGACTTGTTAGACGCGGACTCCTATCAAGGTGATTTTATTACAGCGGCGAGGCTTAATCTTTGGGATGTGTACAATAACTCCAAGGACAAGGCTCTCAGCTTTAAATGCGGTCAAAAATCCTATCCAGTGACCGTACTTCAGGACGACGGCGAGCCGCTTCCTCTGCCGCCTGACTTCGATATCAGCGAGATGGCGCAACGCGGTAAAGTGCAAGTTTTGGTGACGTACGCGCTCACAGAGGAATCTGATCAGAAGCTGCTGGCGGCAGCGATCGCCTACCTAAGCAGCAGGGGCTGGGTTTATCACGGGATGGAGTCTGGACAGAAAACTGAGGCCGTATTTGAAAGGTATTTTACCCAGTCCGACATCTACGTTCCGGCAGCTCATTTGATCGATATCAATCATCTGCTTGTTGGTCTGGAGACCAGCGTTTTACTCCGATTTGCTCGCTATTATATCGGTCCTAATCACCAACTGATTCCGGTAGAGCTTGTCGCCACTTTTCCGCAGAAGTTACGAGATTCCACATCGAATCGCTCTGTCACCATCACTCGACCAAAACTCGCCGAGTTACTGTCGCGACGTCGTGTCCACAGACCAGACTCACTTTTTGTCTTAACATCATCGTGCCAGTCAGCGAGTTCGGTCTTTACCTGGACTAATGCTTATCGCGACTCGTTGGACCTAGATATCAAGGATGGTAAGCTACCATCTATTGCTGCGGCCAAAGACTTAATTCATGCCGTTGGCTTTGGTGGTGGCTTACCGACTTCAACACCTAGTGACTTGGTCTATGACTTTTTGCCGGCTCTGATGACCGTCGATATGTTGGCTACGGGGAGGTCGCCCTTGCAGGTGGTAAATGCACTGTCGCAGCCGCTAGAAGCCGACTTGTTTACCAAAGGACTTAGACTGGTGGAGAGGATCTTCGGTGTAAAGCAGAGTAAAGCAACTGCACTGAAGTTAGATCCCGTTTACAACCAGGCCGAACCGCGCATGCTCAAGGGAGGAGTGTCAATTAGTATCGGTGAGCCCATCGCGGGCACCTAAGTGGCAAAGTAGCCGGAGCGGAGATCTAGAGCTAAATGAACATTTTGCTCTAGATCCCTCCATGTACTCAAGAAGTACGGGAGCTTTAGCCTGCTTCCGCAGGCTTAGTGGCAAGACTGTTGCGTGACGGGGTTCCAGCCCCAACCGTCGTTAGCTGAGGCATTGGAAAAATCGCAGTAACCGGTTTGGTTCGTTGGTGCGCATGGGGTTTGAGTCACCGGGTTCCAACCCCAACCGCCATTTGCTGGGGCGGCACTGTAGTCGCAGTAGCCATTATTAGCGTTTGCCTGCTTTTGAGCCCGCTTGTGAGCAGCAAAGATGCAACCGTAACAGATATTGGCGACAGAGGTACTTGAATGGGTCAGTGCGATTAGACATGCGGCACTCAAAAAGCGAAACCAGAACTTAGACATGGATCCTCTCCTCAAAAAGAAAAACGGCAAATTTTCATGCCTTCTTGACTACTGTCTCTAGTTGACAACAAAGAACCCCCGTCCTAGCCCAGTCGCATCTTGCTGGCAAGCTTCTTCTCTCGAGAGCTTTCACGACTGAATCAATTACGAGCGACAAACAGATTCTGGCAATAAGTCGTGATGGC
>OMIY01000033.1 GCA_900299215.1 bacterium
ACGATTTTACGAAACCGGTTGAGGTCCGATTCCATGTGCATGGGCATTGGGAACCTCTTATCAAAAAAACTTAGGGCTGTTTGTCTTTGTCCGCTTTAGTGACGTCTCCGCGAGCGAAAATGCTAGCTACGAAGCTTAGCGCATCACTAGCGCAGATTTCACAGTAGCCGTAATTCTTGATCAGACGATTCTTAACCACATCAATCTTGGCTTGGGTCTCGCGGTCAACGACGCTTGAGACCAAGGTTGTCAATTTGATGGTGTCTTTCTGATCTTCAAAGAGCTTGAGCTCGAGAGCTCGGTGGAGGCGTTCGTTAGTGCGGAAGTCAAAAGAACGTCGCTCGAGTGCAAGTGCACCGATGTAGTTCATAATTTCCCGACGGAAGTCATCCTTGCGGCTTTCGGAGATGTCAATTTTCTCTTCAATAGCTCGCATCAGGCGTTCATCTGGTTCTTCGTCGGCACCGGTGAACGGGTTACGAACCTTTTCCCGTTGCACATATGCTTTGACATTGTCGATATAGTTGCCGCAGAGCTTGTCAATTGCAGATTCATCAGCCGAGATAGCTCTTTGCACCTCATGCTTGACGACATCTTCATACTCGCGTTTGACCTCTGAAAGAAGCTCACGGTAGTGCTTACGTATCTCTTCGTTGTTGATGAGCGAGTGAGCTTTTAATCCAGAGTCTAGTTCGTTGAGGACGATAAATGGATTGATACACCCACCACCTTTGTCAACGACTAGGGCATTAGAAATTTTATCTTGGATGTAGCGAGGTGAAATACCTTCCATCCCTTCGCGTTTCGCCTCTTTCCGAAGTTCTTTGATGTTGTCCTCGGTGAACTGTTGAGTCGTCTTGCCGTTGTAAAGCTTCAACTTCTGCATGAGCGTTAAGTTAGCTTTTTTCGGCTCTTCGAGACGCGTCAGGATAGACCACATAGATGCCATTTCAAGGGTGTGAGGAGCTACGTGAATGTGTGGCACCGAAGTGGGATTGAAGTCCTTTTCGTAAATTTTGATTTCTTCTTGGAGCTTGGTGATATAGGGGACATCGATTTTGATCGTCCGGTCACGCAAAGCTTCCATAAATTCATTGTTCTGGAGCTTTTTGAATTCCGGCTCGTTGGTGTGACCGATAATGACTTCGTCGATATCGCATTGAGCAAATTTCTTCGGCTTGATTTTGTGTTCCTGGCTAGCTGTCAGCAAGTCATACAGGAACGCAACGTCAAGCTTGAGCACCTCGATGAACTCAACGATTCCACGGTTAGCAATGTTGAATTCGCCGTCGAAGTTGAATGCTCGAGGATCCGAATCTGAACCGTACTCTGCAATTTTACGGTAGTTTATGTCGCCTGTGAGTTCAGTTGAGTCCTGGTTTTTCTCATCTTTTGGTTGGTAGGTGCCAATACCGACGCGGTCACGCTCGGATAGTACTAGGCGTCTCACTTCAACGTGATTGGCGATCATCTTTTCCCAGTCGCCGCGGTAGTGTTCCATAAGTGCACGGTACACATACCGACTGGCAGGGTTGAGATCGCCTTCAATGGCAACCTGACGTCCACGGTCGCGATTGTGGTTGATAGCCTTAAGTACCGCTTCACGCCTCTCGACCGGAATCAGGTGCAACGGCTCACCGTGCATCGGATCTGGCATGACGTCTTCCATACCGACGATGTCAGCAAGATTGCGCCAAACAAAGGTGTACAGAGCGCCTTCGGGGGTACGAGAGTAGCGCTCGAGTCCCTTTTTTAACAGGCGAGCTATGGTCGACTTCGACGAACCGACTGGCCCGTGAAGCAGAATCACGCGCTTTTCCGGTCCATACCGTTGAGCGCCGGCCTTAAATACTAAGACAAGTTTCTGCAAGTGGACGTCTAAACCGTAGATCGCGTCCCTGCCATTGTCTACGGGGTCGTCGAAGAAGTTGAAGTGTGTGATTTCTTTTTTATATTCGGTGTAAGTCCGGGTTCCGTAGGACATGATCATGTCGTAGACCCGTTGGAACGACGTCCTTGCTACCTCGGGTCTTTCAACGACCACGTCTAGGTAGTCGCGGAACGAGCCGGACCAATTCAAGTCGGCAAACTCCCGACCGAAATCACGGCTGTTCACAAGGTCCAAGAGCTTTTGCGCGTCCATGCGGAACTCCTTTTCCTAAAACGGCAATCACCAAGGCATCGAATATTTATTGTATGGTATTTCTTAAGTTTTCACCATGGGCTACGAGGGCTTGCGTGTTGCCACTAGGTAAGAGTTGATAAAGGGCTCAATATCTCCATCCAGAACGCCACCGCTATCTGAGGTTTCGTGATCAGTGCGGACATCCTTAACCAGTTGGTAAGGATGCAAAACATAGTTCCGAATCTGGCTACCAAATGAGATGTCGCTTTTGGCGGCTTCCACATCGCCTTGCGCCTTACGCCTCTTTTCCATTTCCCTCTCATAAAGGGCAGAGCGCAAAAGTTTCATACAGTTGTCACGGTTCTGATGCTGCGAGCGCTGAGTCTGGCTGGCCACCACAACACCTGTGGGTATGTGAGTGATCCGAACCGCAGACTCTGTCTTGTTTACGTGCTGGCCACCGGCGCCACTGGCCCGGTATGTATCAACCCTGAGATCGGCCGGATTGATCTCAATCTCGATGTTGTCGTCCACTACTGGCGAGACGAACACTGAGGCGAAGCTGGTATGGCGCCTTGCGTTTGAGTCAAAGGGGCTGATTCGGACAAGCCGGTGGACTCCAGACTCAGACTTAAGCATCCCGAAGGCATACGGGCCTCCTACTGTGAAGGTAACGTTCTTGATCCCCGCCTCTTCGCCAGGAAGCATATCGTAGATCTCGGTCGTCCATCCCTTGCGTTCGGCATAGCGTAGGTACATACGGAACAGGATCGATACCCAGTCTTGGGACTCAGTGCCCCCGGCGCCGGAGTTAATCGTTACGACGGCGTCGTTAAGGTCCATCTGACCGCCAAGTAGGCTTTGCACCTCAAGCGCTTGGAGCTCTGTTGTCAGTTCCTGAAAGAGGGAGTTAGCCTCTGAAAGGTAATCATCATCACCCTCGGCCGCCAGTTCTAAGGCGGCAGCCAAGTCGTCGCGAGTCGTGGTTAGCTTGTCGGCCCGTTGCAGGGCAAGTTCCAGCACCTTTTTTTCTTTCAGAACGGGAGCTGATTTCTCTGGATCGTTCCAAAAGTTAGGATCAGCGTTGACCTTATCATCGATACCCTTGAGCTTTTCCCTCTTGCCAGGGATGTCAAAGAAACCCCCAGACTCTGTTGTAAGCCTCGTGGGCTTTCTTGGTTTCGTTGGCAAGCTGCTGATAATCCATGATATTTCCTAAGATTGACAGAGTTTAGGCGAACGCCGTACGATAAAACGAACGATGTCAGCTAGACAAGGAAAACTAAGCTGTGATCCATCTGACTAGGCTCGACAATTCACCACTTCTTGTCAGTTTGGATGCGATTAAATACATCGAAGCCACGCCTGATAGCGTCATATCCTTTATTAACGGCGATAGTCTAATTGTCCGTGAGTCGCTAGAAGAAATAGACCGCCGCGTGCTACAATATAGGGTGAAACTACTCTCTCAAGCCAAGTCTTCCTCCACACCCTAGTCACGACAGTACTCCGCGGAGCAAATCACCATGGATTTGACCAGTCTCATCGGTCCAGTCTTATCACTGGGCATGATCATCGGTGGTCTCTTTCTCGAGGGTGGTCACCTATCCTCGATTCTGCAGGTTACGGCAGCGATGATCGTACTTGGTGGGGCGCTAGGCGCTCTTATGGTGGCCTATCCCCTGCCAGACGTGATTTTTGCCTTTAAGTCCTTAGGCGTTTGGCTGAAAAATCCAGGTGCGAATCCAGATGATATTCTTAAGGATGTCATTGATTTAGCACAAACGGCCCGGAAAGAGTCCATTCTTGCCCTAGAAAAGAAACGTGATGCGATCAAGTTCGCTCCGTTAGCTAAAGCGATTAAACTCGCAGTCGACGGCACTGACCCCAACGTTATTCGAGACACCTTGGAGACCGAAGCGCATGTAACTCTCGAGGAGGGGGAGGTCGCCGTAAAGTTCTGGGAAGACTTCGGCGCTATCGCTCCGACGATCGGTATCTTGGGAGCCGTGCTTGGTCTGATTCACGTGATGGAGAACTTGGACAAACCAGAGCAGATCGGTCCTGGTATCGCCGTTGCGTTCGTGGCTACGCTCTATGGCGTGGGGTCTGCCAACATCTTCTTCATTCCCATCGGTAAGAAGATCAAACGCAAAGTAATCTTAGACGGTCACGCCAGAGCGATGGTGTCAATCGGGGTTGATGGCATTTTATCTGGTCTGAACCCCAAGGTTATTGAAGAGAAACTCGCGGTCTTCTGCCACGGCCACCATGGCGAGGAGTAAGCTGAGTGAAACAAAAGTGCCCTGAATTTGAAAACCACGAACGTTGGCTCGTTAGTTACGCCGACATGGTGACGCTGCTCTTTGCCGTATTCGTGGTGCTTTTTGCCTTGAAAAAAGAGGGTGCCAAACAAGAGGTTAAGGTAGCGGCCTCGATTCAAGAAAGCTTCAACACCCCTCTTCCTGATATTCCGGTGGATCGTCGCACCGGTCCCAAAGAGCAAGGAATGGGTATTTTTGAGCATTTCAAGGGCCAATCGGTGCGACCTCCGCTCATTGAGAAATATCCGGCTTCCCCGGTCAAAGTCAAAACCATCGACAAAGAGATGAACAGGCTCAAGCTCAAGCTTGAGGAGCGTCTTTATGGCAAGGAAAAGTTTCGCGATAAAAACCGAGCTGGCCAAGATCGCGTCATCGATATTCAAAGAACTGCTAAGGGCTTTAAGCTGCAGATGTTGGCACGTCACTTTTTTGAACCTGGCGCCGTAGAGGTGAATAGAGATGCTTTACCGGAACTAGACCAAGTCGCCGAAATTTTGAAGGAACTAGGTCGTCCAATCAATATCCAAGGCCACACTGACTCGGTGCCTGCCCAGGGTGACTACAGCAACTGGGAAATATCAGCTCTGCGAGCAACTAATGTCCTCAAATATTTTGTGAGAAGACATAACTTTCCAACTACTATGCTGTCAGCCTCGGGCTATGCCGACACGCATCCGATAGCAAGTAACGGTACCGAATCAGGGCGTATGCTAAATCGCCGCATCGAAATCCACGTAGATTATGACCATGAGACGGCAAGTGATCCGCAATAAATGGGTAGTCCTTGCAGTTCTTTTGTCCACTAGCCAAAGCTCGGTGGCAGCAGAAAAGTCGCGTCTAGATGAACTGCTCGACAAGTACACATTTGTTGGTGACTTCTATCAAAAAGAGGAGACGCGAGAAGTCTCTAAGGAGATCTTCTGGCGATATCCCTATAAATTGGCACCCGTTGAATTTCCCATTCACGTTAAATTCGATGATCCATCAGTAGAAATCCCAGCCACTAGAGGTGAGGGGCGACCGATCGATCATTTAAATCGTGGAAGAGTCCTTTTTCTAGAGGGAAAATTTGATCAGGCGCGTGCCACTTGGCTCAGTGGGCGGGCGAGGTTTGGCAACAAATATCCCTATCACCGCCGTAACGATTATTTTATCGGATATTCGTTCCTTAACTCTGGCGCTCAGCTTTTGCAGGACAAGAGCCAGAACTATGAAACGCCCGATGTACGTAAAAACATGGCCAACGCCAGTACTTTTCTAAGCTGGGCCTTTGTCGTTAAGGTTGATCAACCTGACCCTGTCCTAGATGTAGTGACGCCCAAAGGGCTATATAATTTGGCCGCCATTTATTGGCGTTATACGCGCTACGATGGTGCATTTGGCGCGGCAATGAATGGTCTTAACTTCCTACGCCAAACTGGCCGTAAGGAGTTTCGCTCAGATTTTCACCGCATTATGGCTGAGGCTTATGTGAAGAGCCATAGCTACCTAGAGGCAGTCCAAGAGCTAGACACGGCAATTAGGCAAGACCGCATTCCTGAACAGGTATCGATGGCATTCGCCAGAGTCGGAGACATC
>OMIY01000034.1 GCA_900299215.1 bacterium
CTCTAAAGTCATCACCCATTGGTACGGGGTTGTCTTTGGACGCGTTAGCAGCCTGTCTAATCTCACCAAGGCGATCACGCAACCAAGCGCCTGCCTGCACATCGGTCCATTGGCGCTGCACATCGGCATCAACGGGCCTTTCAGGAATGCTGCCCGCAGCACCAGATGAGGTAACGCGACTGAGGATACGCATGGCTTGGACAAAACTCATGCCTTCTTGTCCAAGCAGTGCCTCTACTTGCTGCCAGTGCCGCAGTACCTTGTCGAGCTTTTTGCCGTCAGCTTCTACCCATTGTCCACGGAGCAATACGAGGCCATCAGCGCTCTCGCGTAGCTGCCGCCACTCGTCGTCGCTCAGCGGCTGCCCTTGGAGCGAGAGACGCATGCGAAAATCTAGGATGGCGCTACCGCCGCCGCCATCATTAGTTTTGGGAGCTTGAGATCCAAGCTCAATCGCGACTTTAACGCTAGGTCGACCCTGTGACTCCCACCAGGCAGGTACTCTGACCATGAGCCCACAAGATTCGATCTTGTTGATCTCAGAGAGTAGTTGATAGGCCTCGGCGGCAGTAATTCCCTGCGGAGTATAAAGGCGGCGTGATGTCATCATCGAGGCGACGAATTGACTGGACTCCGCTGCTGACTCAAGAGCAGCGCCTATCTTTGTCATTGTCGCCGCTTGTTCTTTAGTTACTAGCTCCTGCAAGACTCGACCTAGAGGCGCGTGTTTAGGTTTTGCTCCAAGCGAGAGGCGAGTGGTGTAGGTGGCTAGGAATGCAAATGGATGCGGTGATTCCGGGCGATTTTCCGCCAAGTTTAAGCAAATGCGACCGAGAGTGTCCCACGCTGGATGAATACGTTTTAACGACTCTTGTAGCAGCTCACCCGAAGATCTCTGCCAATCGACAGTCGCTTGATCCATCTCTTGCCACAGCGTCTCCATGACTTCTGCACTTAGATGCTCACCCCCGGGTAAAGGCGGAGCGCTTCGCAGCAGCCTCTCAAGATCAACACTAGTGAGTTTAGTCTCGGCTTCGGTTAAGCTACGGGTCAGGTGTAGTCGAGCCAAATCTCGCCAGTAGCTAACGCTAGTCGACAGTGACTCCGTAGGCCAGTGACTGGCTAGGTGCAAAAGGCCCGTACCGACACCGGCAGCGAAGGCTCCAGATAATTCGCGTAGGCTCGCCACCGGGCTGTGGCTGGCCGCTTTTGGCACCTGGATTTGTAACGCAGGCCGGGGGTGAAGAATGATGTCAAATGGCGGTAAGGCCGCCTCGTCACTGTAGCTCATGCCGCCGATCTTATGCCGATGGCACTGGGCGCACTACCCTAAAATATAGGCATCAGTTCTGCTGGTCCGCCATAGCGGTGGCAGTCAGGGTGCCTGGCTCAGCCCAGGTGTTGGTTGTCACATCTAAGCAGGCGTTTTTCATGACTGTTTTCGCAGCTGTCAAAGCTGCATCGGCTGGGGCCGGGGTGGGAGCCGAATAGATACTGGCCCTCTCCTGAGTCTTGCCTTTGTTACTGACGCAGGATCCAAGCGCCGCGGTGTCCGCACAGATGGCCGTGCTGAAGGTACCACTCTTCTCGCTGCATTTAGACTTGTAGGTGTCTAACAGGCGGTTATCACCAAAGTCGATGCCGGTAAACACCTCGCACGAACTATAGCCATCGGCCTGGGTAACTTTACATGATGCAATCGGTGACCCACTCACATAAGCACTCGCGTCGTTACCATCGGTATTTGCCGAGGCTATATCTTTGAGCGGCATAGCGCCGCAGAACTGCATCTGGTAAACACCAAGCCATTTAGTCTTGAATTTAAAACGACCCTGCAACTTGGTATCAGTAGTCATCGCGCTACGACGCCAAACTCGTAGAGTGCCGTTGCGGCCCTTGCCAACTGCACAAAGGTTGTCGTAGACCTTTGGTACCGTAGTAGCAAGAGCAGTTAAGGCTGTGGTCTCGGGTACGTGTATTGCAATCGTCAGCGGACTTGACGTCTCACCTACATCTGATCCATCAGCTCCTGTTGCTACCACGGATACTGACGATGATGCCGCGCCACCGCCTACATCACCAACCACTGCGAATTCCGCTGGATCGTCCGCAGTCCCTGTTTTGAGTTTGGTTCCCTCAGGCAAGGCATTGGCAGGATACTCAACCGCTGTCGTGCCTAAGGTCAGCACCCCCGGTGCGGTATATGTCGAAGTCTCACTCCCATCTCCAGAGTCACTGGCTGCCGACACTCCCGAATCCTTCTTAGTCATCGATCCGCATGCTACTGCAGCGCCCACGGCACCGATTATCGAGAGCGAGGCGATCAGGATGGATTTTGAGTTTTTCGTGTTCATGGCACACCTACCTTGCTTTTGTTTATGCTTTACCGTCCTGGGACGTGGTAGCCGTGGAAGCGGAGGGTTGAATCGCTGTAAAGGCGATAGAATATAGCCATCCAGTTGCCAGTAGAATAATAGTCTGTGACCAGCTTGACTGGGTAGGTTGATAGGTCTGCAACAACCTTAACTGGGGTCGAATATGTGTCTGCCGTGGACCCTATGGTGAACTCAGTCGTTTTTATGTCGTATTTTGTGCTTGGGCTGACCTGGCGTTCTGCGTAAGTTACTACGAAACGTCCCGAATTAGAGTAATGTACTGATGGATTGTAGCAAGGAGTTGATCCGAATTTCACTGCAGTTGATGCCTGCAAGCTACTATTTACATGGCGAAAATAGCAGTCACCGCTGCTGTTTCTATAGACAACAGCTGCAATAGTCGAGCCTGAAACTTCACCTAAAGCTAGATCGAGTGACTGCTGATTGCTACTTGCAGTGTCAGCAATTGCAAACGCACTTGACGTTACAATTGCGCTGGTCTGATTATAACCAGAGGAATAATGCGAGCTTAATTTCAGCATTTTTAAGTCAGCGCCCTCTCTGTAAGCAACGTAAAAGTAACCATTGTTGCTTTCCGCTATCCACCTTATGCGAACTCGATCTAAGCCAGCGGTCGTAACGGGCATCTGAAACCGAGAGTATCCGCCGGATGTACTAACTCCATAGTACAGATCGTCAAGCACAGAATTTGTAGTCGTACCATTTGGATTGATTTTTGCGATTGTTAGGTACCTATTAGAGTTTGAAGTGTCGCGCCTTACAAAGGCTAGACCGATTCTGGTGGTCCCAATGTCGTCGAATGGCTTAGTAGTACTAACTTCAATTGCTCTCTCAGTAGTATTGCTAAAACTTGTCAAAAGTATTCCTGAGCCGCTGATTGAAGGTGCGGTAGTAGAATCATTGATCTTGGTAAACAGCACATCAAAGCTACCCGTGGTGGCAGCGCCACCAACTGTGAACCAAGATCCATCGTTTAGCTTATTTATTGAAAAGTCTTGGGAATCGGCATTTGTTTGCTCAAGACTGGTACCATTTTCAACAACTCCGGATGATGATCCTCCAGGTAACGCCGTTCGATCGATGCTTACTCTTTGGAAATAGGATCTGACTCCAGTGCCTTTCCCAGTATAAACCAGCCCTACGATCGGATTAAGCTGAGTGCTCAGATTACTTACTGCTAGTCCGTAGCGGTACATTTGTGGATCGTAGTCGTTATTCGAATCCGTATCATTAGAGGCGGTGATTTGTGTATTTCCCGCAGATTGAAGGGGAATTGTTGCTGAGTAAGAAGCAGTCGGCAACGCAGTCACTCCACCCTCTATTGTGGTCTGTGGGGCCACGTCTAAATAATAAGTTCCCTGGTCGAAGGCGCTCCAGCGCCATACCATCTTAAGATTGTTGTCGAGTGTTAGGCCGCTGGAAGTAGTTGTGTTATTGCACACATAGGAGCCTGTAGCCGAGGCGCAACTGTCAAAAAATGTCAAACCAGGAATGTCGGAAGTTATGCTGTTGGTTTTGAGGGCGGCATCTTTTGTGTCTCCATCCCAAGAGCTGTCTAGAGTCGAGGTGTGCCCAAGATTGAACAAAACATTATTGTGTGTTGAGTTCCCGTTTGTTGTATCCAAAGGC
>OMIY01000035.1 GCA_900299215.1 bacterium
CTTTGCGCCCACGGAACATGCTGTAGAAGAAGTTGATGAAGAAGATGACCTGGAAGCCTAGCATCACCAGCAGTGAAACCGTGGCGAACTGGCGAGCAAAGATCAGCGACGGTTGGTTCAACTCAGGGAAGTTCAGTAGGTCAAAGCTACGACGGTGATCGCCAGCAGCACCGGTGTAGAATAGAGGTAGGAAGATGCCGTTGAACGGGATCGCGGTCCCCCAAAAGTGGACTTTGCCCCAGAACTCGTTCATCAACCGGCCGAACATCTTGGGGAACCAGTAGTAAACTCCAGCAAATACAGCGATCACAGCGATCGGAATGAACGTGTAGTGAAAGTGCGCCAGTACGAAGTAGGTGTCGTGGAAGTAAATGTCCGCACCACTGGCACCGAGGAAAATACCCGTAACACCACCGATTAGGAACTCAGCAACAAAGGCTATCGCAAACAGCATGGCCGTGGACAGGTGAATGGATCCACCGTACAGGGTTGCAATGTAAACGAAGCACATCTCCGTAACTGGCACCGAAATAAGCAGCGTGGTGATTGTGAAGATGTTCGCCATCCGTGGATCGATACCTGCAACGAACTGGTGGTGAGCCCACACGACAAAGCTCAGTACACCGGTAGCGATAGCGGTCCAGAGGATGGTCTTGTAACCAAATAACTTTTTCCGAGCGAAAGTTGCCATCACATCAGCGACGATGCCCATAGCCGGCAACAATACTACGTAAACTTCTGGGTGGCCGAAGAACCAGAACAAATGCTGCCACAGTACCGGATCACCACCGCGCGCTGGATCGAAGAACCCAGTGCCGAGAACCTGGTCAAAAAACAGCATCACGGCGCCTGCAATCAGCGGACCAACCGAGGCCATAAACAAAATGCTGGCAACCACGATCATCCACAAAACTACCGGGATGTCGTACATCTTCATACCGGGCGCCCGCGAGTTCATGAGCGTGGTGATGAAGTTGATACCGCCAAGGAGGAATGCCACAAACTCCAGAGCTACTGCCAGCAGCCACATAGGAGCGCCATAAGGCGTTTGGTTGTAAGTTGCACTGGCTGATAGCGGAGGGTAGGAGGTCCAAGCACCGCCGAAACCACCACCTGGCATAAAGATCGAAACTAGCAGGATAATCGCGCTGAGCAGGAAGATCTGATACGAGAGACGATTGACACGGGGAAACACCATGTCGTCACAACCGATCATCAACGGAATCAGAAAGTTTCCGAAAGCCGCAATCAACACCGGCATCGCAAACCAGAAGATCATGATTGATCCATGGTTGGTCACCATGGAGTTATAGAATTCAGGCGTGATGAGCCCGAAAAGGGGAACCGCTTTACCCGGAAATGCCATCTGCATCCGGAAAGCATACGACATGATCGCACCGATCACGCCCATTGCTACCCCAGTGAAGAAATACTGCATCCCGATCATCTTGTGATCGAGCGGAAACACGTACTTTTCCCAAAAGCTCATTTCGTGGTGATCATGGTGCCCGTGAGCTTCATGATCGCTTGCTGCAGCCCTGTGTGCGTGCGTTGACATGCTTAGATCCCACCCCGATTCATTGCAATCCGATCCACACCTTTTACCGAAACAGCTGCCGATTTAGCAGTCTTCTTCTCTAACCACTGACGGTATTCATCTGCCGTCTGAACATACACCTGCCCGCCCATGATCCCGTGACCTATGCCGCACATCTGTGAGCAAGGAACATCGTACTGCCCCGTCTTAGTGGGCTTGAACCAACCGGTTATCTGCCGACCTGGTACTGCATCCTGCTTGAAGCGGAAGGCTGGGATTGAGAAGCTGTGCAACACGTCAGCTGCTTCCAGCTTGAATTTGTAGGTCTTATCTACAACAAGGTGAAGTTCATCAACGGTCGCGACGTCGTCATCTGTGCCAAGCTTGCCGTCAAGTCCGGCATGGACAAACTCCCACGCCCATTGGTGACCGACAACCTTAACTTCCTCATCGATCGGAGGCATCTCTTGCTTCACGTGGTACCAGGCTTTGACAGCGAATACCAAGATGACGATGTCGCAGACGAGTACCAAGTTGTGCGGCCAGTGAATCCACTTCATCTGTTCCTTAGTTTCACCAGTAATGTATTCAGCCTTGGGGCTGCGGGACCGGCGAAACTTGAGAACGAAGTAGAAAAGCACAGCCTCGGCCAAAAGCAGCCAGAAGCCACTGAGTACCGTGATAACCAAGATCACTTGGTCGATCTGTCCGGCATAAGACGATGCTGCGTGGATTAGTGATTCCATCATGATAAATTACCTGCTGCCTCCGCTCTGAAGGGCCTCAGACCACAAATATAAAAACCAAAGCTCCAAAAGTTCCAATTACCGCAACAATCGTGAAAAACAATTTCTTCGCCGTGAGATCCGGATCATTAGTGCTCACGTCATTACCCCCCGAGGTCCCGTGATTTACTGAGCAGCTGGAGCTGACTTAAATGAGTTGATGTAGGAAACCACATTGAGCATCGCTGCCTCATCTAGTGTCGCAGCAATGCCGGCCATGGCATACCCGTTCGGATCGATGGCGGGGTCATAGCCACGCACACGGCCCTTAAAGTTTTTGAGCTGGGTCAACAGATACCAGTCATTTGCCCCAACCAGCGGCGGCGCATTGACTGCCTGCATACCCTCAGCCTTAGCACCGTGACAAGCCTGGCAGACCTGATAGGTGTTCTCACCCTTGGCGAGGTTGCCCTTGACTGTGTCCGGAGTCACAGGCCGTGCCATTGAGGATACGAACTTAGCCAGCGTCTTGCGGTTGGCTTCACTCAAGGTGAGCCCGACCGGACGCATCCGCATTCCGTTGATGTCTTTCACGTGGCCACCGCGAACGCTCTGGTTGAACTTGGTCAACTGCGCTTCGATGTACCACTCAGGCAGACCCGCAATAGCAGGAGCACCCACATTTTCCATACCCTTACCGTCAGGACCGTGACACGAGGTGCAAAGACGATACAGCTCAGTGGGCCGATCATCCCAACCACGCGGCGCGGCTGCTTCCGCAGCGGCTCGAGGCGCCATCGACAGGAAAAGGGCGGACAACAATACGACAGGAGTAGCAATTTTGATCATCAATTCACCAATGACCAAGGTCAAAAAGAGTAATCTTCGTTCGCAACTAAGATAATCTCACATGCGAACACAAACAACAAAGACCTTGCGTTGAGATTCATTTTTTTTTGGCTGAGCGCCCAACAACTTAGGCTTGATGCCAGACGATGCTGGACATTGCTTAGGGCTCGCGATAAGACGCGCCTAGCTCTTTTAGGAGTGAGAAGATGCGCGCTAGAGCCTTAATTATGACAGTTGCGGTGATTGCCGTTATTGCTATCGGTTTTGTGGTGACGCAGAAGCTAGATTCCTCGCAACTTGCCGAACGAGTGTCCGCCGAGTCTGGAGTTCGCGACACGGTCTTGGTAAACAGTGACGGACAAACGTTCCGGTTAGAGGAATCCGGTGGCAAATGGCTGATCCTATTTTTTGGCTATGCTTCGTGCCCTGACGTCTGCCCCATGTCCCTAGCCTATCTCAACCGGGAATTGATGGCAGCCGGTGCGGCCAGTGAGCAGTTTCAGCCGATCTTCATCTCGGTCGATCCCAAACGAGATCGCCCCGAGGTTCTCAAGCGGTACGTCGGTGCTTTCAGCAACCGCATTATCGGTGCCACTGGCAGCGACGAAGCTCTACAAGCCCTGTCCAAGAAGCTGGGCGTCTATTATGAAATAGAGAGCCAGTCCCCCGAGGATTTGGCCGCAGGGAATTATACAATTATCCACAGCGGAGCTTTCTTCATCGTGAGCCCAGGCGGAAAATTGATTAAGACCATCTCGCCGC
>OMIY01000036.1 GCA_900299215.1 bacterium
AGAAAAAGCAGGCTCTCAACGAGAAGAAGAATGCGCAGCTCGATAAACTCGACAGTACAAAGCTGCAGGCTGAGCTTGAGAGCCTAAGACCCTTCAACTTTAGCGTCGTGGAGGGGCTCAAGCAAAGTTTTGCGGGCCGCCTAGCGGTCATTGGTGACGCCAGTCACGGGATGCCACCCAACATGGGCCAAGGCGCCTCTCTAGGCATGGAAGACGCTTTGTGGATCGTGCATGCCATCGCCAGTTCCACGCAACTTGAAGCGGCGTGGAAACTCTACGACGACAGCCGTCAACCACGCGTGCGTGAAATGGTGCGCCTTGCCAACGTAATGAACACCGCTTTTCAGCCCAAGTCCCCTGTAGCAAGCGCAGCCCGCAATTTTGTCGCAAAACTGATTCCAGACGTCCTTACGACGAGGCGTATGGTGCAACTTTACCAACCAGCATTTCCCAGGTGATACGATGGCAGGCTTTCTCATGACAGTGTTGCGCTGGTTTTTCCACCTGCGCATGACTATACGCCCGATAGAGGGACAGGATATTGAACCAGCGGCGCGCCTACTTGCACTGCAGTTCGCGACGCGTGAGCCACTGACTCGGCACTTAAAGCTTCGTACCGAAGATCTCATGCCACTGTTTCGTGAACACCTGGCTTTTTGTGCGCGTGAAGGTACGGGTGTCGTGGCCATTTCCCGAAGTGGTGCGATGCTGGGCGTAATCACTGCTGAAGACGATTTCGCACCGTTCGTGCCCTCGCCAGAAGTGCTGACGCCAGAGACTGCGCAAGTGGGGCGGATTCTAGACGCGGTTCAAGTGCCAAAGACCTGGCAAAGCCAAAGAGCGCGAGACCTCTTCTACTGCGACTTGGCGGCTGTTGACCCTCAATTGGCCGACAAACATGTGCTTGCAGCTCTCACCTTGGGGATCTTCGACCACTTGTCCAGACTGGGCTTTCAACGTGGATACGCCAAGGTTACGAACGCGCGCATGGTGGCACGTCTACGTGGTTTTGAGCGACTGCTATCGCGCTCGATCTTCAAAGAACTTGCCGATCATGCCACCGAGGACGGGACTCGCATCGTCGTCCTCGGTTGGATGTTGGATTTTTATCATCGGTGACTGTCGACTGTCCCCGTGGCATTGGTGACAGTCAACTGTCACCAGCGCCCACCATCGCCTCACTCTTCTCCAGCCTGCTTGCCCGGGGTCGCGGCACCTTGTGGCGGAGGAGGAACTAAGCAAGTCTTGCCGTCAAGACCACCGATGCCCGGTTGAATGCCTGTACCGTCGCCGTTGTTCGAGCCGTTCGTGCAAAGGGGCAAGTCCTTCTTTTGGAGATTGGACCTTTGATTGATGAAAGGCTTGCTCCAACTCGAATTAAGGTCGGTGTAGTTACCGAGCCCGCCTGCGGCTGGCATGGATGTCCCGTTGTACATAAGTACATTGGAGGCGACGCCAATAATTTCCGGTTTGCCATCTGCCCCTATACGAATTAATGGGCCGCCGGAATCACCTCGACCTGAAATCGAAGCGGTACCAAGGGGCGCTACCGGACTTGGAGTGGTGGTAACACCGGTCAGCACTATGGCTCCCTGCTGCTCGACTACACGTTGCACGGAGTTGGTACCGCAATTTAAGACCCCAGCATCCGAGGGCACCGTCAGACTCTCGTGCCTTTGACCAAAGCCAGCTAATTTTACCTGGTCTCCCACCTTCGCTCCGGTAGGCGCGAGACGCATGTACCCGCGAGCCGTACCAGGAGGAAACGCAATCACAGATAGGTCTTTTGAGGCGGTCACCGGAGTAGCGACGTCCTTAGGTGCTGGACCTGAACCAAAGGCTTTGCGTACAACGATGCCACGCACACTCACTCCTTTGGTGTTATTGGTGCGCGGAACCGAGTCTGGCGAGGCCGTGCAATGGTCGGCAGTAAGTAAGTAATCATAGTTACCGTCACCCTTAAAAAAAGTTCCTGTACATAAAGAGTAGTTATTACCACTTGAAATGTCGATCCTGTTGACTGCGGAGATGTCAGTCATCTTGTTACAAGCTGGGCCCTCAAAACTATTGGTGGCCTCGATAGTGTTGTCAGCTAAGCCCAGACCTTGCCCACGAGCATACTGAATCGCTAGCGACAGTGCTGCCAATGCTCCCAAATTGACTTTATCCTTGCGCGCATCAGCCAATTCCAAGCCAGTGTCTTGAGCCGGTGATTTTTTGCTGCCAGCAACAGGCGGCAGTGTATTTAGTTTAGAAAATGCGCCAGCGCGAGTGGCGAAGTTCTGAGTCAGTTTGGTGAAGGCCTCGCGAGTGATTTCTCGACCAGGAGCTACGGATAGATCAAAGTTTTTTTCGGCGAATTCGCCCCAGCTACCATAGGCCTGACCGAGGCGAGCGAAAAAGGGTTCAGCCGCTTTGAGCTGTGTCCGCACGTCGCGAATGACAGTGCCATTGATGACAATGGGATCATCAGTACTTTGCGCCACTAGGGAATCGTAAAAACTCTTTACCGATATTTTTTTAAGTGCCGCGAGCCGATCACTTGCCACAGGTTGTGCAAGTTCCAGTTCGATATCTTCGAAGGTGGACTGACCAGCGTTAGTAAACTCTGCATTTGATTTAGATCCCGAGCCACAGGCGCACAGAACTAACAGTAGTCCCAAAGTTATGGGCTTAGTCATAGTTGCTTCCTTTAAGGTTAACGGATTTGTGCGCGAGGAGTGCTGCGAAACTCGTGCCAAGCTGGCTGGGTGATAAGTACTTGATTCGTCTGCGGCGGAATCTTGTAGGCTGAGTGTATAGCTTGGGCATTGTCTAGGGATTCGACGCTTTTGCCACCTTTTCCCGCCAAGTAAGTAGTAATTGGTCAACGGCAGCTTTTGCGGCAAGCAATCGTTGATCGCCAAACCCGCTTATTTTGTGCAGGCAAATATTGTTTTGCATGTTTTCGTAATAGCTGACCACGGCAAGGCGACCTGTGATGTCGCTTGCCGATCGGAC
>OMIY01000037.1 GCA_900299215.1 bacterium
CTGACGCCAAAGCGTTCCATCGCATTGGCCACGCCCTCGCTAAAGTAGTAGTGATCGCTAAAAGTGGTCACGCCGGCAACTAGCCCAGCGTAAATATACGAGTAACTCAGTGGGGCCAGCAGCTCAGGCGTAAGTGAACTTTCAGCTGGAAAAAAGAAGCGTTCGATCATCTCATCCTGGCCATGTCCGAGCCCGCGGAAGAACCCCATGGCAACGTGGGTGTGAGCATTGATAAGGCCAGGCATTGCAATAAAGCCTTTTGCATCCACGGCCTCAAGGTCCTGGTGCCGCGCCGCGACTGCATTGCTTGGGCCAATCTCGGCGATCAACCCATTACGGATCAAGATTGCGCTATCTGGCAGCACGGTGCCTGGTTCTGTGATCAGAGTGAGGCCGGAGATCAGGACGTCACCAGTGGGGGCAGTGGGGTTAGCCCCAAGTTTCCTGTGGTTCATTTATATGCCTCTAGCTTGAGTGCTTTTGGGGCGATGCTCTCACGTTAGGAGGGTGATGTCTATTCCAGTTGATGTTCGATGCAACTCCCGCAGCTTGATTGCACGAACTCGACTCGAAAAATGCGCAAACCAGCTCTTTTGGTTAATTCTTCTGGCAAGCTAGCAACTGAAGAAACGGTGCATTCGTACCCGCCACTGAACCTGCGTTGTTGATCGAGATTCCAGTGCCCGATGCACTCGTTCCGTTTTTGTAAGGATATACCCCAGATCCGCCAAATCCCGACATATCGGTACCGCCGCTGCTGGGATTGGTTACGAACCAGGCAGTGCCATGCGAATGGCCGGGATCACTGACAGCGTGAGTGTGTTGGCCCACACTACGATTCTCCATGTTGGTCAAGGCGGTGCCAGTCGCACTCGTGGAACCGACCGTGCCTCCCGATGGTACACCAACCACGTACCTACCTCTTAAATCTGTTTTTTCGGTCCACCCCGTAGGGCAGGTGGTACGATCAAAGTAGGCAATAGTTCCAGAGGTGACGCCGCCAAGCTCCATCCAGGCGCTGCCTGTGTACACTTGCAATGATGCTGTGGTGGTATCCCAAACCATTAACCCGGCCGGCGGCGATGAGATGGCGGTCCTTTGAGCTGTCGTCATGCGCGGTGGCAAAAAACCCTGCGATGTTGAGTTCATTTCTAGTTGAGCTGCACTATTTGGTGTGGAAGTGCCGATGCCAACAGTTCCAGTGGCAGTTAGCGTCGTAAAAGCCCCGGAGCTTGGCGTTGTTGATCCAATGCTTCCAGGCGCGGCCCAGTTGGTGGACGATGACGGGATACCCCAACTCCCATCCGCCTTGAGGAATTTTCCAGCTGCTGAGTCACCTGATGCCGGTGCCGGGACCGCACCTTTAATACCACCTGATCCTGAATCGCCGACCATAATTGGCAAGTCGGCGGCTGCAATGGCGCCGACGCTCACAGCCGCGCCAGCAGATGTCTGCTTCAAGTACTGTCCGCTTCCACCGGTAAGGAGCAAGCTAGCGCCGGTTCCACCAAATGCAACTGGGAGCGTTCCCGATGCGATAATTGAAGCACTTAGCGCAGGGATATCGGATGCGGTAAGAGCGCCGCCCGCGGTCACCCGACCCTTCGCATCGTAAGTGACCTTAGGCGAAGTGCCCGCGGTGACAACGTTGGTCAACGTAGCTGTGACAGTCCCAGAGGAAAATCCTGACGATGTGATGTCTCCGGTGATCGCTGTCAGATAATCGCCACCAGGCTGCTTAGCATTGAACGTAAGGTAGTCGGCGTTAGATATTAAACCCGCAGTCACACTTGTTGTAGATGCTAGCGGGATATTGAGGGTGTGCAAGTCTCCGGATGACGACCAAGCCGGAGCTGTACCAGAAGTTCCGGGAAGTCCGAAGGTCTGGACGCTTCCAGTCTGGCCGTTTAGGCGGTTTAAACTCCCACCAATGACTCCTAGAGACTGCGCTGCACTGCCATCCCAGTACTTGATCTGATTGCTAGTTGAGTTGTACCAAGTTTTACCCTCGTCTGCTGCAGAAAGTCCGCTTGGATCGGATGTGTTGTTACTGATTTTCATGGTCTTCGCAGCAGCCATTTGTATATCACCTGTGTTGATTACATCAAAACCACCTAAGTTCAGGATACCTGCCATGGTATCGCCGGATTTGTTTAATGGATTAAATCCTAAGGCATTTTGCTTATCATTAAAGGTGGTCCAATCAGAGGAGCTTAAGTAGCCGTTACCTGATCCACTTGCCTGATTGATACCAATGGTACCGGTGACGGTGCTGTAGGTGATGGGTGCTGTTGATGAAAGCGATGATATCGCCCTAGCTGGTGTGAAGTACTGATTCGCACCTTCAGCGACAGCGGTAGTATTAAGCGTTTGCCAAGTCTTATCACCACGCCAATACTGGGTGTTGGTGCCAGAGGTGATAGTTGGTTCCTTGCTACTCAAGGAAGCGCTCAGTCCGCTAATTTTGCTTTGTGCGATATTTGCTGCGGCATCAATATCGGCATCGACAATTGCAGCGGCGCTAGCTGCGCCCGTAAGGCGACCTTGTGCATCGACCGTGATATTGGCGCGCGA
>OMIY01000038.1 GCA_900299215.1 bacterium
GCTTTACGACTCTCGATCACAATCTGTACGGCTTCATCATATAAAGCATCCTGTTCGGAATCGGAACTGGAGCCGCCTTCTTCGCCCTCCTCATTAGGCAAACCTGGAATGGAACCAGTTGGACCGTCCAATATTTCCTGTATGTAAGATGGGTCTCTATTAGTTTTTAGGGCACCTACTACGCGATGCACTTCTGCGTCTGACACGAAAGCACCATGCACTCGTACCGGAACTGATGTGCCAGGCTGAAGAAACAGCATATCGCCATGCCCAAGTAGTTGTTCAGCTCCCATCTGATCCAAAATGGTTCTTGAATCCACCTTAGCTGACACTTGGAAAGCGATTCGAGTCGGAATGTTGGCTTTAATCAAGCCGGTGATTACATCAACCGAAGGGCGTTGGGTGGCTAAAACCAAGTGAATACCAGAGGCGCGGGCCTTCTGCGCTAGACGTGCAATCAGCTGTTCAACCTTCTTACCGACAATCATCATCATGTCGGCCAATTCATCGACAATCACCACAATAAATGGCAAAGGCTCTAGATAAGGAACGGCCTCTGGATCTTGATCTGGAGCAAGTCGCTTAAGCAATATCGGGTCACGAATAGGCTGCTTGGCTTCCTGTGCGTCTTTAACTTTTCGATTAAATCCAGCCAGATTACGTACACCCAGAGCCGACATGAGTTGGTAGCGTCGTTCCATTTCGGCCACACACCAACGTAAAGCATTGGCAGCCTGCTTCATATCGGTCACCACGGGTGACAGAAGATGTGGGATACCCTCATAAACAGAAAGTTCCAGCATTTTTGGATCTATCATGATCATGCGTACGTGCTCTGCCGTTGCTTTATAAAGCAGCGACAACACCATCGCATTGACCGCAGTGGACTTACCCGAGCCAGTGGTACCTCCGACTAGCAGGTGCGGCATCCTTGCTAAATCTGCTACCACAGGCGCCCCGCCAATGTCTTTACCGAGCACTAAGGCCAAAGGCGAAGCCAGTTCGTCATATGCTTTAGATTTAATGATCTCACCCAACGTAACCAGCTCCCGTTTTTCGTTAGGTATTTCCAAGCCGACGGTGGACTTGCCAGGGATGACTTCAACGATACGTACACTCACTGCTGACAGCGCGCGCGCTAAATCCTTGGCCAGATTACTAATCTGACTGACTTTAACCCCAGCAGCCGGCTGTAATTCAAATCGAGTCACGACCGGCCCGGGATGCACGGCCACTACTTCAGCTTCGACCCCAAAATCACGCAACTTCAACTCAACCAATCGCGACATAGCTTCGAGTGCGTCTGGGGAATAACTAGGCTCGTGAACTGGCACATCATCCAGTAGCGAAAGAGGTGGAAGATCCGTCGCTGCCGCACTATCAAACATCGGCACTTGACGTTCTTTTTCCACTCGAGCACTGGTTTCCACCTTAGGCGGCACCGTTTCGATTTTTACAGGAGGACGGTTTGCAATCCGTTTTTTCTCTTCACGCACTACTTCATTACGAGCTTCTTTCGATTCGCGCCCTAGTTTGCGATCTTGAGCGTTTTGCCATTGTTGCTGTGCCCAGTCCACACCGGCGAGCACCCAAAAGCCAATTCGGTCCATGATCAGAATCCAAGAGACTCCCATAAACAAGGAAACAGCGGCTAGCCATAACGCCAACAGCAGTAAAGTGGCACCCAAAATATTCAAACCGTGAAGCAACCCCGAACCAATGATGTCACCCAGCACCCCACCGGCTGTATTTGGATAGCGGCTTCCAGAGAAATGTAAAGTTGCTAAGCCACAACTGGTTAGCAGTGTTAAAAAGAAACCGGTAATACGAAAAGCTAAAGAAGACCTGCTATCGCTGTCGACTTGTTCGCCTTTGAAAACAAACCACCCAAGGAAACCAACTAAGAGTGGAAATAAGAATGAAGCACATCCGAACAGCCCCATCAGAAAACCTGCCGTACTAGCACCCACAGGACCGATCCAATTGACCACAGGTCCTGGTTCACCGGTGGTATAGAACGAGGGGTCAACTACGTCAAAACTCATCAATGAGATTAATAAAATTAAGGCAAGCGCACCCAAAACGAACAAAGCGCTCTCTCGCAAGGCCCTGGTTACTACACCACTCAATCGTTTGTCCTGTACTGTTGAATTAGCCACTTAAATTGTCTCGCCCATCACATTGGTTTAAGCAGATACCTATATCGGATCAAGAATCAATCATTGCAACCTGCCAATTTAGGAATTGAATCAGCTTGGCTCATTGCCGCCGCTCGAATACCATGGGCAACTATACTAATTTTGCTGCAGACAGGGGCCGAAAACCCGCTGCCTTTAACCACCGTGCACCACCTGAATGATTGATTAAGTAATCAACCAGGTAGGCATTGTGTTTTTCTCTGCCGTTAAGGCATAACTCAATTTTGGAGTATACATGACGACCCCTGTTCACTCGCGTTTAATCATTATCGGTTCTGGACCGGCTGGATATGCGGCGGCGGTATATGCCGCTCGAGCTAACAGGAATCCACTGCTGATTACTGGCATGGAAACCGGTGGGCAGTTAATGACCACGACCGAAGTCGACAACTGGCCCGGAGACGCTCACGGGCTAACAGGACCGATGTTAATGGAACGTATGCGCGAACACGCTGAACGATTTGGCACACAGATTGTTAATGACTACATAGGCAAAGTGGATTTGTCTAAACGCCCCTTTGTGCTCAATGGGGATACAGCAAACTATACCTGTGATGCCTTAATCATCGCGACAGGAGCGACGGCTAAATACTTAGGATTGGAATCAGAACAATCCTACCGCGGACGAGGTGTGTCTGCCTGCGCTACCTGTGACGGGTTCTTCTTTCGCAATCAGAAAGTAGCGGTTATCGGCGGAGGCAACACTGCGGTGGAAGAGGCACTCTATCTTTCCAACATCGCATCACATGTCACCTTGGTGCACAGACGCGACAAGCTACGCTCGGAAAAAATACTCCAAGACCATTTATTCGCCAAAGAAAAAGAAGGGAAAGTAACAATTCTATGGAATCATGCCGTCGATGAAGTGCTCGGTGATGAGGCAGGCGTGACCGGA
>OMIY01000039.1 GCA_900299215.1 bacterium
AAAAATAGTTTTTAAATAATTGAAATTATTGTTGTTTATGAGGTTGAAATAAAACGGCTCAACTTTAAGGCGGTCCTGCCGATAAGGGAGCTATCTCGAGGAACATGGTGATTGGGGGGAGCTATGCGGCTTTCGCGTATGTTCGGAATCGCTTGTGTAATCGGGAATTTGGCCGGTGCAGCTTGCAGCACGGAGCCGGAATCTAGTGCCCCGTCGTCGAAAAACAGCGGCAAAAAGCTCGGGAACCCGAAACTTGTCACCCAAGAGTCGGGTAACGCCACCAAAGAAGCGGCAGATAACCCCTTCGAAAACACCAGTGGCAAGGCGGCCAACTCTGGCGGGCCCGCCCCGGCCACGCCGAATAGTTGGTGTGCTACGGCAGCTAAGTCGGAGATCGTCAAAAGTCCCAAACATGCCGAACAATTTGCCCAGCTGTGCACTGCTAGCGGTACCGCTACCCAGCGGTTTATTGACTTACTCAAGCAGCCTTACCAAGGAACCGGGACTCCAGCTGCGGCCGAAATCACTCCGATCGCCGCCAGTAACGGGCAGGTGTCGGCATTCATGGGGAGCTCCATGAAGTTGCCGATAAACTCAGAGAAGCACTTTACGGTGGTGGCACCGAAAGAGGGTGAAGTTGAAAATCAGAAGGCGCAGGCCTCCTTTCAAGGACAGACCCCAGGTAAAATCGTCGTCACGGCGTTACCAAAAGGTACCGATACTGGTTGGGAACGAGGGTGGCGTATCGACCACGAAGGCAGCCAAAAAGTATCAGTGATGACGATCAAGATCGTCTACTCAGACAATGCCGAGCATTATAATCTCGGCAACGGGCACTATATGTACGTGTCCACCTTAGTTGATTCTAAAAGTACGATCCGTGATTACCGCATATTGAGTGCAATGATTGATATCGAAGGTAAGGCACACATTGTCACGATAGCTAATGTCACAGGCGACGACTACGGAGCGCCCGCATCAGCTAAGACCTCAGTTACCAACACTCTCTCCCGCACATTGCAGTTCATCTATAACGGTGCTTTGGCAGCCTCTAAGTAAACGTTTAGTCCATAGGCAATGAGTAGCTCAGCGACACGTCCGCCCGCCTAAAGGCGGTAGGCGTGTGTGGAGCTACTTGTAATTTTTCGTTTTTTTTGCTTAATTGAGCGCAAACTCAGGTTATTAGCGGATTTAACTAGCCAGCCAGCCAAATTTAAGGTAAAGGGCAGCCGAGAGTTCAGGGAGAGCGACTGATGAACAAGTATATGCTCCAGCTTTTTGCTCTGGCCCTAGCGGCGGCTAGCTACGGTTGCGGTGGCCATAAAGATGCGGTCTCCGCGGTCCGCGTGACTAACGGTCTAAATGCCAATGGGGCTTTTCCAGCCGTGGTTGCGTTACGTTTAGAGGCTGGGCGAGTCTCAGGTACTTGCACCGGAACTTTCGTCAATGACAGTCAAGTAGTGACCGCTGCGCATTGTGTGTACGACCTTGCTGAAGCAGGATCGCCAGCGTCGGCTATAAAATTCGTACACGAGCAATCTGATGGCACAGTGGAAGAAATTGACGCTATGCGCTTTGCTCATCATCCAGACTTCGTCAATAACCCCGCTGTCTTGAATAATCATGACATCGCTGTCATCACCTTTCCCGCAGGCTCTGCGCCGGCGGTTGTTTCATTTCAAGTCAAGCGCCCCACCGTTGGTCAAAAGTTCACGATTGTAGGCTTCGGACTCAACGACTATGACCGTGATCGCTACGGCAATCAGGTTGGATCGGGGGGTGGCATAAAGCGGATGGGCACGAACGAAATTGAACGCATCTCTAACGGGATGATTGAATTCACGGGAGTTCCGACTGCAAGGGACCGCTCGGTTCCCCAGGGTCAGCGAGTAGCCAGTGGTTCCGGTGACTCAGGTGGTCCAATGTTTATCGATGACAAATTGGTGGCGACGACTTCTGGCGGTGGGCTCGTTTCCTTGCCAGTTAACGGACACTTCAAAACGGTCAAGGCGTCTAGTTACGTTGACTTAACGTTACCGACTAATATCGAATTCCTGAAACAATCGTTGACCGCAGCATCTGGCTGGTGAAAATTTAGGCGCTCGACTGCTAATTTAGTCTGGGAGCGCGATGTTGGGAGCAAACGAGAAGGATCTTGAGAGCGTCGTCATGTTCACTGACGGTGCGTGTTCAGGAAACCCGGGACCGGGCGGTTGGGCTGCGATTGTGGTGTACCCTGAAGGCCATGTCGTCGAGTTGGGGGGAGGCGATGCCTCAACGACCAACAACCAAATGGAGATGTTGGCAGTAATTAAAGGTCTGGAGTCGGCCAAGTCTGCCAACCAGCCCATCGTAGTGTATACGGACTCTACTTACGTTATCCGCGGTATCACGCAGTGGGTCTGGGGCTGGCGCCAACGCGGGTGGTTGACTGCCGAGGGGCAGCCAGTAGCTAATCGGGAGTTGTGGGAGGAGTTGGTAAGGCTGACATCAGCGCGCACTCGGTTAGGCGGAATTGATTGGCGATACGTGCGTGGACACACCGGAGTCCCTGGTAACGAGCGTGTTGATGAAATAGCCGTCGCCTACACCAAGGGGCAAAGAGCGAATTTATACCGAGGGCCGCTTCTAAAATACCCTGTCGCTATTCATGATTTGCCAGACAACACGGAATTGCCTGAAATGCGCCCAAAACAGGTGAAACAGGCAGCTCATTGCTACTTAAGCTTGGTCGATGGTGTGCCAATGAGGCATGCCACCTGGGCTGAGTGTGAACGGCGCGTCAAAGGGCGATCTGGTGCAAGGTTTAAAAAGGCCTTGTCTGAGGCTGACGCCACAGAAATCTTACGCGGGTGGGGAGTAAGACTTTAGCCGCCGCCTGCCATCAGCAGTGGCAGGATATCTTTGGCTCCGTTAATGACAAACTGCACGCCCATTGCAGTGAGCAGTAGGCCCATGATCCGAGATAATAGGTTCAGCCCGGTGTTGCCCAGGAGTTTGAAAAGATACTTAGCTGCGCGTAGGGTCATGTAGGCTAAGGCGATACAAACGGTAATTGCCAGTGCTAGTTCTAATTTGCGGATTAAGCCCGATGCCTTGGTAGCCATGAGTATGACAGTCGAAATGGCTCCAGGCCCGGCAAGCAGAGGCATCGCCAAGGGGAATACGGTGATGTCGTCGCGTTCTAAACTTTCGTCCGCCTCATTGGGACTCACCTTAGTCCGGACCTCATTGACTTGCGCGATGCCGACCATAACTAGCAGGATTCCACCAGCAATTTGGAAGGCTGGCAAGGTGATGCCAAAAAGTTCGAACAGTTTCAGGCCGGCAAAGGCAACGACAAGTAAAATCCCCAAGGCTATGAGACTGGCTTTGGCGCAAATGCTTCGACGATGACTCTCACCGTATCGTTCGCTGAGAGTCATGTAGACCGGTACTGTCGTTAAAGGGTCAATAATGAAGAACAGAGTGACGAAGGCACCCGCTAAGTAAGCAAATTCACGTTGAATAAGATCAAAAGTCATAATGCTAGGGTACTTGCAAGTCGACTCCTCGGTCCATCGTAATGTGGTAGTCATCTTTGACAGACATGGTCACAGTGAAAGGCGCTTGTGGACAGCCACTCTGCGGTGCGATATAACCGGGGCGCGAATGGCAGCCCAGTGTGATAGCCAGATCCTGGGTGACGTTAGCCCACGAACCCCGCCAGGCCCGGAAGGGAGCAACGGTAGAGGTGTCTGAT
>OMIY01000040.1 GCA_900299215.1 bacterium
CGCTGAGACCGTAAAAAGCACCGCATTTACACCGGCACCAAAAGAAAGTCGGTTCCAATACTTAACCTCGATCTCAAAGGATTTAGCCGCAAGCCTAAAGGCAGTCGACGGTACGATCACGGTTGAGAATAAGAAATACGCCGGGGATTTCGCTGTTTCCGAACGCACCAAGGGGGATGAAAGTCCCAAGCCTCCGCAGATCTGCAGTGGGCCTATCGTCGGTGGGGTAGCGGGGCTTAGCGTCGTATTTCCGACCACGCTGGATGCCTTTAATAGACCAGCAAGTTACCTGATCGATGGTGATGTAAACAATATTTGGAATGTTGGTGGTTACTCAAACATGGTGGTAAAGCTCAGCTGGACTGACCCATCTCAAATCTGTGCGATCAATATCTTCCCTGATTACGGTTACAAAGATGCTAACAATCAACCAGTAACTACTGGAAATTTAGACATCAAGGTAGAAATAGGGTCAGCCTTTGAGGGCGCGGGCGCAACGCTCAAGGATTCACATGTAGTTTTATCCAACACTGCATTGCCAGTTGAGCGTCTCAAGATGATACCAATAAACTATGCCAACTGGCCTAAAGCTGGTGCAATGCAGATCACGCTGAATCATTGTGACCCGTCTTGGTGTGCGATTGGGGAGATTCAGGTGATGAAGTAAGTGGTGTGGGTGGCGGTCTGGTTGTTGGTTGAAGGGGGATTAAGCAGTGGTGCAGAGCAAAGACCTACTTGCCTGACGAGTGGCAAAAGGCTGGGTCCGCGAACTTAGCGCAAATCACTGCTTTAATCTGCGCGGCTTCCTCTTCAGACCTCTCGAGTCGCGATTTTAAACGAGCAGCCTCATCTCTTAGGTGCTCGATCTCAGCATAATTTTCTGCGCGCTCCTGCTTCATAGCCTCAATAATCAGTGGGATCAGATCAGAATAGCTTACCCTCTTGATGCCATCAGAGCCGGTGGTTACAACTTCTGGCACGATACGCTCCAGCTCCTGAGCAATTACGCCTAAGTGGACGCGACTGTCATATTTTAAATCGTCCTTCCATTTGAAGCTGACGCCGCGGATTTGAAGAACCTTAGCGAGGCTGTTGGCTAGGTCTTTGATGTCTTTTTTGAGGCGGAAGTCGGAGGTAGTGGGGAAACTTAATGCAGTAACATTGCCGTCTACGTGGAGTTTTTCCGTAGGATTATTCGTGCCGATACCGACGTTGCCATCGGTTTTTAGAAACAATTGATACCCATTTGACGAAGTCTGCAATTCAATGTTTTTCGGCTGAGAGCTTGAAGATCCTGTGATGATCCGATAGCCATCCTCGTTTCCACCATTGTCAATAGCTAGCCATGAGTTTTGTAGGGTTGTGTCTGTGATTCTAAATAGTGATGTCGGATATGGTGGGAAATTGTTATGGTTGGCATTCGCTCCGTATATATGGAGTTGTGCTGCAGGGTTTGTCGTGCCAATCCCAATTCTTCCCCCTCCGGTTATTCTCATCCGTTCGGCGGGTAAAATTCCATTTTCGTTGGTGGCGCCCACTAGACCGACGTGAAAAGCGAGCGCCTCCCCGCCCCAAGCACCAGCAAACAAACCCCTTATAGTTGCAACACGATAGGGTGTCTGGTCGCCAGAATATTCATTAAATGTTGACCAAAAATCTAAAAGTGATGGGACACTTTCCATCGAACCACCGTTTCCGACCGGAGTGATTCGCAACTGAGGAGTTCCCTCGGACGGTGAACCTGGGGAGTTTTGAGGATCGGCCATCACAGTTAACGGTGCTGTCGGATTCACTGTTCCTATGCCGACGTTTCCGTTGCCAAGTATCGTCATCTTAGTGGTTGGAGTAGCATCATCTGCTCCAAATCCACCGGGAGTAGCAGTTTGTAATTCAATCTTCGAACTATTGTTACCGGTGGCTATCCCTGAGGATAAAATAAGAGTCCCTCCGCCAAGATTAGTCCCGCCTGGTTCTGCTCCTCCTGCACGTATTGTTAGGTTTTTTCCGTTGAAGTCATTTGGCTGACCCCCGATTCGGTCCACTTGGATAGTCCTGTGAGCTGATCCCTCCAGGCTCAAAGAGGCATCGGGCGAGGCTGTTCCTATACCAACCTTCCCCGAGGAAAGGTAGGTGTTCCCGCCAGAGGTGCTCCACGGTCCAGATCCACTTGGCCAAGTCGAATTACAAACACCGCCAAGGCAAAGTGTGCCTACGACGTCTAAAGCCCCTTGGGGATTCGAACTGCCAATACCGACGTTGCCGCCTGCTTGAACCGTAAGCCGTGGACCAGTGCCGTAGAAGCCAAAGTTCAAACTGTTAGAGTCTGAATTGGTGCTATTATGAAAGTAAAAAATGTCGGCAGCGTCTTTATCGGACAATGCCTTACCCAATTTGACGTAACTGTACGAAGTGTCCGGCATGTTTTCGCGCAGAAGATTGAAGATATCGACCTGGCCGGCGCTGGAAGGGCTGCGAAAATCGAGTGGCGCCATTGGTGCTGTGGTTCCGATACCGACGTTGCCTTGGATAATGGCGCCATTGCTCGGTGGAGTGAAGGAGCCGACATAACTGCTTCCGACCTCGATGCCACCGTTGCTGTTGACACCGAGAGCGGATGTCAGGGTGGCACCGGAGCCAGCCGTGCCGCTGTTCGCGACCGAAACCTGCACGTTGCCACCAGTGGCGCTGACAGTATCTATTTTGCCGGCAGCACCTGACTGATCGTAGAACCAGGTTGCGCCATTAGTCCAAGTGTTGAGCATTAACGGAGTTGTACCAACCAGTTCTAACCCGTTGTTGTCGACTCTGTTGACCGCTAAGGTCCCAATAGGCGCTGTCGTCCCGATTCCCACTTTGGCACTCACTCTGCTGATCGACATAGCGGTTTGGTTTAGATTACTGGACCCGTTGTTGGTGCGCAGCCTCAGAGCGTCGCTTGTGGCATCGTAATCCATACCTACTGCCACATAACTAGATGGTTTATAGAAGCTGAAAGCTCCCCCCGAGATCTCGAGCAAGTTATTCGGAGACGTAGTCCCTATCCCGAGGTTGCCGCTGTGGTCAATCGTCATCCTTACTGTGGGCACCGCCGAAACTCCTGGCATATTCGTAGAAGTAGCGAAATCAAGTGCAACGCCACCGTAAAAGTCTGCAGTATAGGCCTCGGTAACACGTGGGATAATCGCTGCGTGCAATTTAGGGTTTACTGATAAAAAGTCACTATCCGCACTCATAAATTTAAGAGCGCTTTCGTATTTACTCGATAAGTCAGTGTTACCAGTTACGAGCTCAAGCCCGGGCATGTAATTGGATATAGATAAGACACCGTTAGAATTGTTTCTAACTCTCAACGAGCCGTTAACGCCTCGAACTTCGAGTAACTGACTTGGGATCGAAGTACCGATGCCAACGCTTCCAGCAGCCACTACGAGTTGAGATGACCCAACC
>OMIY01000041.1 GCA_900299215.1 bacterium
ACGATGTCCTACTATGGTGGGGAGCGAGTCATCGACGGTTACAACATGATGGGGGTTTGCAAAGCAGCGCTTGAGATGGCGACGCGCTATTTGGCGTTTGACTTGGGACCTAAAGGCATCCGCGTCAACGCTCTGAGTGCTGGCCCGATGAAGACTTTGGCAGCATCGGCTGTCGGTGATTTCTCGCGCATGTTAGATGCGCATGCTAAAGGTTCACCGCTACTGCGCAATATCACTCAGGATGACGTGGGTAAAACCTGTGGATTCCTACTAAGTGACTTGTCGTCTGGCACTACGGGTGAAATCTTGCACGTCGACTGTGGCTACAGCATTATGGGCAGCCACGACTACGTCGAAGAGCGCGTGAAACAATACTGAATTTTAGGAGCTGCCGATGTTTAGGCCTGAGGATATCAAACAAGATTTGACCCGGGCCTGGACTGAGCAGCTCTACAGAGAGTACGAGCACATTTGCTCGTACTTTCGTGTTTCACTGGCAACTCCAGTCATCGCAGTTGAGGCATTGACTGCGTCTTGGGGGCAGTGGACTAGGATGACGCGTCGATTGACGCTGAGCCGTCGCCTCATTGAAGGATACTCATGGGACATCGTCATCGAGATCCTAAAGCACGAGATGGCTCATCAAGTTGCTGATGAGCTGCTCGGTGGCGGAGGCTTACCGCACGGGCGTGCTTTCCAGCAAGGCTGCGATATGCTCGGCGTCGCTGACTGGGCGCGAGCAGCATCTGGTGAGTTGCCGGAGCAAATCCCGAGTTGGCGGGAGCGCGCCCTAGGCGATGAAGAAGAGCGACTGCTTAAGCGAGCAGAGAAGCTTCTTGCTCTCGCAGGTTCCACTAATGAGCACGAGGCCGCGCTCGCCATGGCCAGAGTTAGGCAGCTCTATGCACAGTACAATCTAGAGTCAGTCAAAGCCAGACGCCAGTCGACCCATGTTTACTGTGTCATGTCCCGTAAGCAGAAAAAGATCAGCGCTGAAGAGTCGATGATCTTTAGTGTGTTGACGGAACACTTTTTCGTGCGCGCAATTTTTCTCGATCACTATGATCAGCACGACCTGTGCACCTACAAGGCCGTCGAGCTGCTAGGCACCAGAGAAAACGTGCTGATGGCTGAGTATGTTTATCACTTCCTGCGCCATCAACTCGACTCACTTTGGGGTGCTTACCGCAAAGCAAACGCCGTAGCTGCAAAAGTACGTCGTTCTTACATGATCGGTGTGCTTTCAGGTTTTAGCAGCAAATTGCGTAAATCAGCAGACACCACTCCAAACCAAGCGGCCGGATTCACCGCGGCCGAAACCACTGCACTCGTGAAGATAGCCGACCAAGCCCTAGATGAATTCGTCGGAGATCGTTACCCGCGGCTTAGCACCAGGCGCACCAGTGGCGTCCGCGGAGACCGGTCAACCTACGACGCTGGGGTGCGCGCAGGTCGAGATTTAAACCTCCACAAGGGGGTCACGCAACGGTCGGGAAATAAAGGGCTTTTAATCGGTTAGCCAAAATGCTAGTTATTCTAGATGGTTACAAGAGCCCGTGGGCGCCCCACAAAGTCCATTTTGGGGCCTTATAAGCCTCTGTATTTCCCGATTTTTTCGCCCAACAAATCAGACCTAAAGTTACTGCGCAGTTTTGTCGAAAAGCAGGTTAGGTATCGGTGACTTAGTTTCTAGATCCTAACCAGTTGCCTTTGGGAGGACTGCTCGGTGGGCGGCAACTCCGACAGGACAAACAATCGCAGTGGACTAATGCCTGTTAGCCTATGGTTGGCGGTGTTAGCTCTGATAGGTGTGTTTTTACCGACCAACCAAGCACTTGGTGTGCAGTATCTTAGCTACTCGGGTCGCCTAACTAATGCCAACGGATCGCCGATGACGGGTCCGGTTGAGATTGCCATCAGCTTTTACCGCGCACCGACGGGCGGCGAGGCAGTTGGTCCAACCCTACAGATCGGATCAGTCGACTTAGTTCAGGGTGTGTTCACAGTCGACTTAAAACTCACTCCTGTAGAAATCGATACAATCTTTAGCAACGGTGCTGAGGCTGCCTTTGTGGAAGTGACAGCTGTAGGCAAGGCCTATCCTCGGCAGCGACTATTGCCCATCCCTCTTGCGCTGCGAGTTCCAGTAGATAACAGCACCGTTGAGTTTAGTTCAGCTGGGTTACTAACGGTCAAATCAGTCCCCATTGCCAAGGTTGATGGACTCAGCGCCATACTCGGAGCCTCAGCTGCTCTCAAAGGCGCGGCAGGAAGTACGATAGATGGCTACCTGAGTAAAACCGATTGGCAGCGCTTTGATGGTAAACAAGATAGTATTAACAGCGCATCGAATCTCACGGCGGGATCTCTCTCGACAGCCATGCGGAAAGCATTATCAGTTCAGCCTTACGGACTAAATCCGGGCAACACCGGTGAGGTTCGATTTAGCGAACTCGCTGCAAACGGACAAGACTACGTAGGACTCAAAGCACCAGATGCCATTGCTACACCGATTGTTTGGACGCTTCCAGCGACTCAGGGTACAAATGGCCAAGTACTCAGTACAAATAGCACTGGTTTACTGAGCTGGATCACTCCCAAAGCCGGAACAGTGACTCAAATAACCACCGGCGCTGGACTCACAGGTGGTCCAGTTAACGTGGCAGGTGAAATCAGTTTATCCAATACTACCGTGGTTCCTGGTTATTACCCGCGAGCTAGCATTTCTGTCGATGCGCAAGGACGGATCACATCTGCTAACCAAAGCTCTGACATCGATCTCACATCTGAGGTGTTTGGCATACTACCGATCAACCGCGGCGGCACTGGTATCTCTACGAGCCCGACCAATGGCCAACTTCTAATAGGCAACGGGACTGGATATGCGCTTACCACCTTGACCGAAGGTACAGGCATCAAAATCACAAATTCCGCCGGCGGGATTAAGATCGATGCCACCGCCGATGCGTCAGCAAAAGTAAGCCGGGCTGGCGACACTATGACCGGAACTTTGGCAGTTCAGGGCAACATAGGAATAGGAACGGCTGCACCAAACACAGCTCTGGAAGTCAGTGGCAGTAGTGCTGCGCTGCGTATCTCAAGAACCGCCAATAGCACCGATTACTCACAGATAACCGATAGCAGTCTAAGTGCGATGCAGATCACGAAATGGTCAACGGATGTCACAGGTGCCAGCATTGATCTAAATCCCTCGCCAGTGGATACGATTCCAAGTGCTAAAAATGCTAGTGTCCGATTGTTCCGAAGTACTAATACAACAGGACCAGTAGGCCTCCAAATCTTCCAGGGTGACAATTCCAGCACAATAAATAGCTTTTTGTCGGGCAACGGGAACTCTTATTTCGCCGCGGTGACCGGTAACGTTGGGATCGGAACAACGGCACCAGGCGCGGCACTCGACATAACCGGACAAATCAGAATCCAAGGCGGCAGTCCAGGTGTCGGAAAAGTGCTCACGAGTGACGTTGATGGCTTGGGAAGCTGGATGCCCGCAGCGTTAATCTCCATCACTGGAGTCACTGCTGGCACCGGTCTTACCGGAGGGGGTACTAACGGATCTGTGACTCTCAATGCAGACGTCGGCACCACTGCTAACAAAATTGTGCAACTCGATGCTGCGGCTAAACTTCCATCTGTTGATGGCAGTGCTTTGACTAACCTCAACCCAGCAAATCTCAGCGCTGCCGTTGGCGTGACCAAAGGTGGTACTGGACTAACGGCAGGTACCTCCGGCGGCGTTCCATACTTCAACGCAAATAGCACGATGGCTTCGTCGGGAGCACTCACGAGCAACGGAGTAGTTCTCGGTGGCGGCGCAGGTGCTGCTCCTACATCTACTTCTGCCGGAGTTGCAAATACAGTGCTGCGCGTGCCGACTGGTGGGGGAGCACCCGCGTTTGGAGCAGTCGATGTGTCTCAATCTTCGGCTGTGACAGGTGCACTTAATGTTGGCAACGGTGGTACCGGTACCAGCCTGCTGATTACAGGTGGAACCGGTCAATATTTAAAACAAACAGCCGTTGGTGCCGCGGTAAGTGTTGGAGCGATTATGGCCTCCGACTTACCTACGATGCTCGGTGACTCGGGGGCTGGCGGCACGAAAGGAGCGGTGCCAGCACCGGCTTCCGGTGACTCTGCGGCAGGTAAGTACCTCAAGGCGGATGGCACTTGGGGCGTTCCTCCTGGCACGACGAATTTAGCAGCTCCTGGTGCAATTGGCTCGACGACGCCGAACACCGGTGGATTTACAACGCTAATTGCAAGTGGCAACGTCGGGATCGGATCGGCATCTCCGACGCAAAAATTAGATGTTGCGGG
>OMIY01000042.1 GCA_900299215.1 bacterium
GATGTAATACCGCATAGATATGACTTGGTAAGGAGACCTTTGTGCAAGATGATGCGCCTGCTTAAAAATTCAAAATTGAGTCGTTCACCCCAGGTGACTAAAGCTTGGCGATTCATATTCGCAATCTCCGCCATATTTACGCTTGAGGGATTTGGATTTAACACCTTTTTTTGGGCGCCTCGAACTACGAACTACGCTTCCTATCGCAACCTCATCATGAAAGACCAGCCTAACATGGGCTATTGGCGCCTGGGTGAACCCAGTGGCGCAACTGCAGAGGATAGCTCCATTGCCGGCAACACTGGAACCTATAGCGGTGGTTGCACATACGGTCAAGTTGGGGCGATTCAGAACAATACAAATTTCGCCGTGAACTTTAACGGTTCAAACTGTGTGATCACAACACCCAAAGGGTACGGGCCCGTTAGTCTTTCCATAGAAGCATGGTTTAAGACTACTTCCTCCACCTTTGGAAGTATCGCGACCCTGGCGAATTCAACCAACGGCTGGATGAGCCCATATCTTGCGGTAAACTCATCTGGAGCTGTCGAAATGTATGCTTGCTGTTCTCCCAGCTGGGCGACGATCGCGACATCTGCTAGCTTTAACAACGGAGTTTGGCATCACGTCGTAGCGACCGTGGGAGCTTCGGGGATGGTTATTTATGTGGACGGTATTTCACTGGCTACCTCGTCCTCAGTCACGTCTCATTTTACCGGCACGCAGTACTGGACTATAGGACGCGATCACGCCAACCGCTATTTTAACGGACTCCTTGATGAGGTTGCACTGTATAGCTATCAGTTAACGGCTGCGCAGGTTCAGGCTCATTATGTTGCCGGTCAGCAGAAGGGACTCACCGTAAATCGGCACTGTCTGGACGTCAGCGCAATGGCAATGCAACCACTAACGGCGTGTTTACGATCTATCCCGGTGGTGGCAAATCGTCCCAGTCAGTTTACTGCAATATGACAGATCAAGGCGGAGGCTGGACTTTGATCGGCAGAGGTCGTGAGGGATGGGCTTGGTCCGATGCAGGGATGAATACTGGCAACGTCCATCTTAACGTAGGCACAACTTCGGCATTCACGCCGTCTTATTATTCGCAGCAAACAGTGAATGAGATCCTAGGCTATAAACCACCTAAGGACCTAAAAAATGGTGTTTTCCTTAAACGTGCAGCCAATACTTCGGGTACTGCTTGGCAATACTATCGTTGGTTTTTTACTGACCGCAGTACTTGGAGCTGGATATTTACTAACCAGTTTGGTTTGACCAAAACTTACATTAACGGGATTCAGTATTCAGGTGGTGACACTATAGACTACTCGTTTACTGGCAACGATGCGTCGCGCATCTTTACCTGGGCTTGGGGGGGTCACGCTAACGTTATGGGATTCTCCTATGGCTTAAATGTAAGCGGTGGATCCACCGCATCCACGAATTATTTTTGGCAAGCTGGTTCTGAGGCGCATTCGATTCCTTATACTGAAGTTTACGTGAAACCAGACGAAGAGATCGGCAATCAGGTAAATCGGCAATGGTTTTCCGTGCCTCAGTCCACGACCTATGCGGGTGCAGCGGCGATCTGTGCTAACAATGGCAAGAAGTTATGCACTCGCGACCAATACTGTCCAAACGGCTCGGCTGGACTTGATACACCGTGGGGAGGATCACCTGCCTCAGGTGACCAGTGGGCAGCTATAGCCGATCTGACTAACGACTGGGTGGCCGTAGGCTCTGCTTGGCCTTCGTGCCAACGTCATACGGAGATTTCTGGTCAAATCTACGGGGTTCCGACCTGGAGCACTGACGCCTCATCGTATGGCTTTCGCAATTACGTACTATGTTGTGACTGAGAAGGTGATTTTTGTTAACTAGAACGGCCGAACTTCGTTCAGAGCGGTGCTGCTGTAGCAATAGCCTTAGCTGTTCTTATTCACGTTTAAGGCAGGTTTTGTTCTCGACACACCACTCTGCGATAAGTTTATCATTGGTGCCGTAAACCACCCGGAGATTTCGCGTCAAAGACAGCGGCAATACTGGTTGCAAGCTCACCGCCTCGGCACGTTCGGTCAACTTTTGCTGGAGTGTTTTCAAAGAGACGCAGATTACGGCACTAACTATTTTTATCCACGTTTAAGACAGCTGTCCAAGGTAAGCGGTAGTAATTCAAGAAGAGCAGTCATTCCTGATCAAAATGAATCAATAAGTCGTTCAAGACAAAAAAATCAGGCCGACTCTTTTCGCTTACGTACCGCCTCGACAAGCAACTGGCGCACCACCGAAGCCTTTGAGTTGGCCTGAAGACGTGCTAAACCCTCAATTTCTAGCGCAAGCCACGCTGGGACAGATATCGGCGGCAATTTCACCACCTCACTGAGTCCCTCGGTAGGTAAAGCCCGACTAAAGTCGATCACTGCCCGGCCTTCGTCAAACTCACTGTCAAAGTCCTTCGCGGAGCGCTTGCTCTTCTTCTTCACGTCTCGACCTCCTTACCGAAATGATTCTTACTGTCCCGTCCCTAATGGTAAAAATTCCGGTAAAAAATTTGTCACGGAATCTACCGATGACCGCATGACGCGGTTCGTTATACTGGTATGCCACTCCTACAGCCAAAAGATTATGGCCTTCGAAGATGGCATCCCGGGCCTCCTCGAACGTGATGCCATGTTTTCGCTTGTTAGATGCAGATTTTTGGGGATCCCAAGTGTACATTGCACCTCCTCAGCTTAGGTATATTTTTATATCAAAATGATATGAAATCAATATGCTTTTAATTGAAGAGATCTACCAGACAAGGACAAAGCGGGCATATCTCTGACA
>OMIY01000043.1 GCA_900299215.1 bacterium
GCTGGTCTTGTTTTCAAAGAAGGTAGGGCTGTAGGAGAAGTTGGTGGTGGCGAGACCTATGACTACGTGGTGCTAGCCGCTGATGTCCCGGGTGTTAAAAAAGTGCTGGCTGGATCCAAAACCAGCGACGACCGCAGTGCTCAGGCGCTGACCAAGCTTAAAGAGAAAGTCAGTAAGATGACTGTGGCGCCGCGATATCACATCTTGCGTGGCTGGTTTGATAAACCATCTGCAGATAGACCATTTAACCAGTCAGTGATTGAGACGCCGCAGTTCCGTCCAATTACTCTGATTGCGAACTACGGCATGCTTGAGGAAGAGTGTATGAACTGGGCTAAGAGTGCCAACGGTTCAATTTTCGAGTTCCATCTTTACAACACACCCCAATACTCTGGACTTGGCGCAGACGTGATCTGGGAGAAAATTAAACCCCAGGCGCTCAAGTCCTTACCCGAATTAACCGAGGCAAAAGCTCTCGATTTCACTCTCGGATCTTTTGAAAACTTCTCATCCTTCGGGGTTGGAGAAGGTGTGGGCAGACCTACCCCTCTGTCAGCTCGAGATGCTGGCATCAGCAACATGGGGCTGGCCGGTGATTGGGTCGCACTGTCCTATCCTAACGCTTTGATGGAACGGGCAGTGAGTACCGGGCGGGAGGCAGCAAATCGTATCTTGCTCGATGACAACGTTAAGCAAGTGGAAATTGCTGCCGCCAAGAATCATGGACCAGGGCTTATGCCCCAGTTCTGAGTTCGCGACGAATTAAGCTGCTTTGGCTAGCTGATGTTTAAACGTGAGGCGTTGACGTTTGCTAAGGAGGTCGTCCATCTCCTTAGCCGTGCGCCCGTACGGATGTAGCCACGATTCCAACGCGTCGGCATTTAGAATGACCGGGCAGCGATCATGGCCAGCAGCTCTGATCTCGTCTGGCGGCTCATCTGTGATGATTGCAAATCCATTGGCGAAAACATCTTTCGCCCCGGAGCCTGAGAAAATGACAGGGACGAGGAGGTCGCTCTCGTCTTCAGGTTTAAACTGGATGATGATCTTGCGTTGCAGGGCTGGTTTCAGCTCGGTAGGAGTCTTCTTGTACTTCTTACCGGCTAACAGCACCTTAGCTTTGCGTTCGTTGGATTGCCGCTCGAATTCAGCCTCAATCTCGCTGATTTTGACGTGACCTGCCTTTACTAAGTCTCGTACTTCCACCCATTCAAAAAAACCATTAAGCACGACAAAACCATGATGCTTTAAGTAGGCATCCGACCAAAAGTGGCTAGTCAAATTGTCACGCCGCGCATTGAAAGTGGTGTATCGTTCAGGGTGTGGGATACTTGGATGCGGATAAGCACCGTATCTCTGTAGTTGTACTTGCCGCTCTTCACCATTGGCCACGATCACCGGAGCGAAATTGCCGGGGTAAATCCTACTGTGAAGTGGCGGAAACAACTTAGGTTCAGCCTTAGATCGTTGCTCATAGTCCTCAATGTCTTGGCGAATCGATACAGCACCGTAACTCTTTTTTAGAGCCTCCAAGTCGCGTTTTACCAAAGCCGAGTAACACATTAACGTCGGTCCTGCGAGAAGAAGAGAGGTGACACCTGGCGCAGAGCATCTAGCTCACCGACTTTGGCCGTCAGTCCCCATTTTTGATAAGCGTCTCGAGCTGCTGTCAGAGCCGATGCTGCCATAGTTGGGCAATGCTGCGCTAGTAGATAACGGCCGAGATATTCTGCAATGCAGGCCTCATCCTTGACATCACCCTGCACGCGAGAAAGGTAGAGAGCGTCCTCGAGTTTAGTGACAACTGACCCGAGTTGGCCATAATGCATAGCCTGATAAAGGGCATCGAGAAATACGATTTTATGCCTAAACTGCTCTCGACCAGCTGAGCTCAGCGTGAGTAGTTGGCTTCTTAGTTTTCTAAACTGGCGTCTAAGTTTCATGCGTTGCCAGAAGTGACTGTTAGGTAAAATATAGGCGATTGATAGAGCAGCAAAGATTATGACCGATGTCGGTAGACGTTGTTGTGAGTGTGATGATTTCGCATTTACTGACTTAAAAATCTCGTTTGCCTGCGCGAATTCGCCAATGAGCGTTAGTAGAACAGCCTCGTCATAACTGAGATGAACGGCATCGACCGTACCAATTTCAAGCTTCGCTGAGATACTTATTTGGCTTGTAGATTGTCGCCGTGCGGCTCGCATCGCCAAAATGTCCATTTCACGAAACTCAATGAGAGCACGTCCGATTAGCAGATGATACTGCTCGGAATAGGAGACTTGGTCTTCTGCAGAGCTAGCGTGATTGTTTAAATGTCGGCCAGGTAGGGCCATAAAGGATAAACTCCCGAGTCATCTTGGGGCCGCTGGGACTGCGGCGAGTCGCTAGGATAGCTTCGGAAAGAATGGGATAAATATTTAGATAAAATAGGGTAGGCAACTGAAATTGCTATTGGATCAGCGCGATTAGAAACTGCAGCAGTATATCTGTACGTTAGGTCCAGTGCCGTTGCAGTTGTTGGCAGCTCCCATATAGGTCCCAGCTTGGTAATACCCGGCAGGGCATGTCGGACCGCAGGCCCATCCAGTCCAGTAGCAACTTGTTCCCGTAATACTTACATGGGTTGCTCGTACTGTCCCATTCACATCAAGTGCCTGGGTCGGTGCTGTCGAACCGATGCCAACGTTACCACCACTGAAATTTAAGTTATTTGTGAAAACGATCTGTGTCGTGCCAACAGTACCCGTCGGCGTGTTGGCCGTCATGCTGTTCGTCCAGGTACCAACTCCGCCAGTCTTAGCTTCGTAGAAGTTATCGTTCGGACCAGCAAAGGTTTGAATGTATCCGTAGATGTCCCAACTCTGGCAGGTTTGACCGTTGCTGCTGCAGGACGAAGCAGTTGACGCCCTGATGTCCGTTACAGTCGGGGTGCCTCCCTCCGACCAAAAATAGCCTGTGATGTTGGGTGTGCTGCTTTGGTTAAGCATCGACATTACAAGATGGGTCATGCCGCTGGTGCCTGCAGTGCCGCCATAACCGTTTGTAGCGTGAAACAATAGCTCAGCTCGTCCGCCCTGGTTTGTCGCGGTCCAGGTTCCCAGTTTGTACCATGCCGCCGTGGTGAGATTGGGTAACGACATATGAAACCGGTCGCCGTTACGAAAAACATTGCCGTTGACGTCGAGGGTGTCGGCAGGAGAGGCCGAAGAAATGCCGACGTTGCCGCCATTAAGTGACAATGGCGTACCGACCCAATTGGTGAAATCGAGGCGATTGTTGCCAGAGTTGATGATGCGCGTATTGTAATCTTGGGCTGAACCCGTGCCGTAATGGAAATCAATGTAAGGAATCGTAGAACCAGCACTGCTGTTGCCTAGCTCAATTCCTGCATTAGCTCCCGTCAGGTATGGTCCGACTGAAAGGGAGTCGCCAGAGATATTGCCTACAACATGCAATTTATCATTAGGCGAAGTTGTGCCAATCCCGACGTTTCCGCCGTTCACATTGAGTACAGTTTTAGTGCCAGTGCCGTTTAGCCCCATATAGCTACCAGTCGAATCCCACCACATATTGCCGACTAACGTTCCATTGCTGCGCAGATCGTAATAGGGGGTATTGCCCGAGGTGGCGTTGGCCAGAAATCCTGCAGCCAGACCACTGCCAGCCGTCGTTACTTGGATGAGAGCGCTACCGGATGTTTCGTAAACCTGCAGTTTCGAGCTAGGCGCCGAAGTTCCTATCCCAACATTGCCAGTGGTAGTAATCCTCATTTTTTCCATGTTTGAACCACCGCCTTCGTTCAAGTCGGTATCAGTATGGAATGCTATATTACTGTAACTATCGATATTAAGGTTGTATCCAGTATTTGAAGTTCGCAGCCCCATACCGTTATTAATAACGGTGTCTGAATTGGTTCGGAAAAAAAGATAATTCGTAGTGCCGGCGATGGTGAGTTTATCTTGGGGATTTGTGGTCCCAATCCCCACACTACCGCTTGTATTTATCGTGGTAAATGCCCCAGTGCTCGGAGTTGTGGAACCAATCGCACCGGGAGCAGCCCAATTCACGGTTTGCGTTGGCACACCCCAAGTCCCATCAGCTTTTAAAAATTTACCTGCAGCTGCATCACCAGATCCAGGCGGTGGCACAGCGCCTTTAGTTCCTCCGGATCCGGAGTCACCAATCATCGGGGGTAAGTCAGCGGCATTAATGGTGCCTACCGAGATGCTTGCGCCGGCAGTGGTTTGCTTTAAATACTGACCTGCACCGCCTGTACCCTGCAGATTCGCTCCAGTACCGCCTTTTGCTACGCTGACAGTTGCGGATAAATTGGCTGGGTTTAGGTTTGTTAATGCACTGCCATCGATCGACCATGTTGCCACACCACTGGCGTCACTGGTGAGCATCTTTCCTGCACCGGGAGTGCTTCCAGAAATAATTGGTGATGCTAGAGTTTTGTTACTAAAAGTCTCAGTTGCAGCTTGCGTTGCAACAACTCCTGAGACGGGAAATGTTGCGGTTGATGCGACGCCGGTACCACCTAAACTGGTAGGTAAGATGCCGGTAACTGCAGCATTTTGCGATAAATTAACTGCGCCGAAGGACGGTGTGCCACCACCAGCTGGGACCACCAAGCTCTGATACGATGCACCTGCTGAAGTTGTCAGTAGGTTACTTGTTCCGTTACCAAGGACGACGCCATTGTTTGTGAAATTAGATGCACCGGTGCCACCATTGCTGACGGGTATTTGGCCAGAGGCTATGGTCGACGCAGGTAGTGAAGGAATGTCTGCAGCCGTTAGCGTTGTGCCTTGGTACACACGTCCTTTGGTATCTACAGCAATCTTCGTGTAGGTTCCGGCAGTGACTCCGGTGGCCGTGAGCAGGGGATTGGGGTAGCTACCAACTAGGTCACCACTCGCAGCGCCCGTGGGGGAGAGACCAGAGGCCCATGATAGAGCGCCGGATCCGTTTGTCACCAAGGCTTGGCCATTGGTGCCATCACCGTTCGGTAAAGACCATACGGTGGATGTTGCTAAGGTATCTGGCGCCTTCAGGGCCAGAAGGTTGGTTGTACCTTTGTCATGCATTACGAGTTTGTTTGCTAAGACGCCATCACCGCGGATCGTGAGATTACCAGTCACGGAGGCTGACGACGCGTTAATAGCACCGGTAGTGTCTATAGCGGTAGCCCCGGTTATTAGAGATGCTCCGCTGATTGTACCCGCAGAGATTACGGGTGAGGATAGCGCCTTATTACTGAGCGTTTCAGCCGCAGCCTCCGTAACGACCACTCCCGAAGTTGGGTATGAAGCTGTAGAACTCACTCCAGTGCCACCTGCCGATGTCGGGAGTAAACCAGTCACAGCTGAGTTTTGCGACAAATTGACTGGACCAAAAGTTGGTGCCCCGCCGTTGCTTGGTACGACTAAACTCTGATAGGCAGCTCCAGAGGCAGTTGAAAATAGGTTGCCTGCGCCGTTTCCTAGAATCACACCGTTGCTACTGAAACTACTTGCACCCGTACCGCCATTGGCAATGGGAACGATACCGGAAGCAATAATGGATGCCGGTAGCGCAGGGATATCTGAAACCGTTAGAGCGGTTCCTAGGTACGCACGTCCTTTGATATCTACAGCAATCTTGGTGTAAGTCCCGGCAGTGATACCAGTGGCGGTGAGACTGGGATTCGGAAACGCTCCTGTAAGATCCCCACTTGCAGCACCGGTGGGAGCTAGTCCCGAAGCCCAAGATAAAGCCCCAGAGCCGTTAGTCACCAAGGCTTGACCGCTGGTTCCATCACCGTTCGGTAAAGTCCATACGGTGGATGTTGCTAAGGTATCTGGCGCCTTCAAGGCCAGAAGGTTGGTGGTACCTTTGTCATGCATTACGAGTTTATTTGCTAAGGCGCCATCACCGCGGATCGTGAGGTTGCCATTTAGGGAGGCTGATGACGCGTTGATGGTGCCGGTAGTGTCTATAGCGGTAGCCCCGGTTATTAGAGATGCTCCGCTGATTGTGCCTGCAGAGATTACGGGTGAGGATAGCGTCTTGTTGCTCAATGTTTCAGCCGCAGCCTCGGTAACTACCACTCCCGAAGTTGGATACGTAGCTGTAGAGCTCACTCCAGTTCCGCCCGCAGATGTTGGGAGTAGACCTGTCACTGCAGCATTTTGTCCGAGATTAATTGGACCAAACGCGGGGGCTCCACCGCTACTAGGTACGACTAAACTTTGGTAAGCACTACCTGCTGCTGTGGAAAGCAAATTCCCATTGGTATTGCCGAGTAAGACCCCATTATTTGAGAAGCTGGATGCGCCAGTGCCACCATTACTAACTTGCATAACTCCGGACGTGATAATCGCTGCTGGCAGAGGTGGTATGTCACTCGCAGAAAGTGTGGCGCCCAGATAAGCTCGGCCTTTACCGTCTACAGCCACCTTGGTGTAAGTTCCTGAGGTGACGCCCGTGGCAGTCAGTGTTGGGTTGGGAAAGTTACCAGTAAGATCTCCACCAGCAGCACCCGTCGGGGATAGGCCAGAGGTCCAAGACAACGCTCCAGATCCGTTTGTAACTAAGGTTTGTCCGTTGCTTCCGTCTGCGTTGGGTAGAGTCCAGACAGTTGATGCAGCTAGAGTGTCAGGTGCTTTAAGTGCCAGAGAGTGGCTATTATTGCCGTCCTGCAAGACCAGTCGACTCGAATTGCTACCGTTACCTCGGATATCGACGGTTCCATTAAAGTTACCATCAGATGCCGTAACACTTCCCGTAGTGTTGACTACGGTAGATCCTGAAATCATCGACGCCCCGCTCAAGGTGCCTGCTGCGATGATCGGTGCCGCAAGCGTCTTACCGGTTAAAGTTTCGCTAGCATCTCGGGTGACGACCACACCACTTGCTGGATAAGTCGCAGTGGAGATCACTCCAGTGCCACCAAGGCTAGTGGGTAGGATTCCCGATGTGATCTTTGCTGCGGGTAGTGGAGGAATATCCGCCGCAACTAAAGAGTCAGCGCTGCGCACGCGTCCCTTGCTATCTACGGACACTTTGCTGTAGGTACCAGGTGTCACGCCGGTATCGGACAGTGTCGCACTACCACTTCCTGGTCCAGTAGCAGTCACATCTCCAGTGAGAGCGCTGAGGTAACTACCCGCGCTCTGCTTTGCACTAAATGCCTGATAATCAGCATTGGAGATCAGACCAGCAGTAACTGAGGCACCTGCAGAGGCCATCGGAATATTTAACGTGTGCACATCTGCCGTAGAACTAATAGCCGGTGCTGTACCGGTGCTGCCTACGGAAAAGGACTGACTGCTGCCAGACTGCCCATTTAGACTCGATAATCCAGATCCTGATACACCGAGTGAGCGAGCCTGACTGCCGTCCCAAAACCTGATTTGATTCGAGCTGGAGTTATACCAAGTTTTGCCGCGGTCTGGTGATGCGGCTCCGCTGCTATTTAGCGTCGCAAGCATAGCTACTTCGCTGGTGTTATCAAAAACGCCTAAGCCCAGCGTCTTCGCTGCGTTTATCTTCACATCGCCTGTGACTGATAAACCTGCGAATGTCGGCGTAGCTGTGGGCTTGATATCCTGCTCGGTGATCGTTGCCGGTGTGGCCCAGGTGAGCTTGCCAGTAGCATCGCTAGTAAGGTACTTACCAGTTCCGCCGCTACCACTGGTAGCGAGTGCTAATTTACCATCACTGTTAAACCCGAGAGTTTTATCATCGATCGGGA
>OMIY01000044.1 GCA_900299215.1 bacterium
TCCAGTCTGTGGTGGTGGTCAAACTTGGCCGGCGTCATAGCCATTTGGGCTTCGACCGCCCTCCTCAGTATCCCTAACCATAACCAATTGGCCGGCGGATTTTCTGCTGAGGCAGCTGCTGCCTTAGTCAGTACTAATTGGCCGCGTACTATGCTTTGGACCATCCGGATGGTCATCCTCACAGTGGCCTCCGCAAGACCTTAACATTAGAAAAATATTGTCACGACTGCTGGCATTGAGTAGAGCAGTTGGTTCCAGCCACATCGAGGACCAGACATGAGCAAATACACTCAGCGCGAGGCGATCACGGTCAGTCAGATTCTCCAGGCAAAGGCCGCGGGCAAGAAAATTAGCTGCGTTACCTGTTACGACGCCGCTTTTGCCAAGCTGATCGAAGCAACTCAGGTAGACTTGGTGTTGGTCGGGGATAGCCTAGGGAATGTGGTCTTAGGTCATGACAGTACCATTCCTGTCACGATGGATGACATGGTGCACCATACGGCGGCGGTGGCACGAGTGCTTCGACGGCCATTTATCTGCGCCGACATGCCTTTTCTCAGTTATAACTTGTCCGTAGAGCAAGCACTCAGCAACGCTGGGCGTCTGGTGCAAGTGGCTGGGGCTCAGGCAGTAAAGGTCGAAGGCGGTGCGGCGATCGTGCCGCAGATCAAGGCGATGGTGCAGGCAGGGATTCCCGTCATGGGTCACCTCGGGCTTACGCCCCAAAGTGTACACGCGATGGGTGGGTACCGGGTGCAGGGGCGGGGTAGTGATGCCGCCAAGCGCATCATGGATGACGCCTTGACATTGCAAGAGGCAGGCATATTTTCTCTCGTTTTAGAGATGGTGCCGGCAGAGCTTGCAGGGCGGATCAGCGCTGCTTTAAAGATCCCGACCATTGGAATCGGTGCCGGACCGCAGTGCGATGGCCAGATTCTTGTGCTTCATGACCTGCTTGGTTTTGATGAGGAGTTTAAACCCAAGTTTTTAAAAAAGTATGCTAACTTAGGCAAGATCATCAAAGATGCGATCAGCGCCTATGATGGGGATGTCAAAGCCGGTAGCTTTCCCGCTGCCGAGCACAGTTTTAAAGATTAAAGCTGAGCTTTCATGCACAGCCAGCAATTTTAAGTGAAGAGCCCATGTCTACTAAGCGTGATTATTACGAAGTTCTGAGCGTCGAGCGTACGGCCACCGAGGTTGAAATCAAGGCGGCCTATAGGAAGTCTGCGTTAAAATACCACCCGGACCGTAACCCCGGTGATCAAGAGGCTGAGATCAGGTTTAAAGAGGCCTCGGAGGCTTACGAAGTCCTCAGTGATGGCCAAAAGCGAGCGACCTACGACCGCTTCGGTCACGCAGGTCTGTCCGGCCAGGGCTTCCAGGGCTTTCAGGACGTCGGCGACGTGTTCTCAAGTTTTGGTAGTATATTCGAGGAGTTCTTCGGCTTCAGCGGTGGCGGGCGTGCCGGTGGCGGTCGTGGTCGTCGTGGGGCTGACCTACGCTATGACCTCGCCATTGAGTTTGAGGATGCGGTCCGCGGGATTGAAAAAGAGCTCGAATTTGAGCGCGCCAATGAGTGTGGTACCTGCCAAGGCTCGAGGGCTGAGCCAGGTGGCAAGCAGACATGCCGGACCTGTGGCGGCATCGGCCAGGTGCGACGTAATCAAGGCTTTTTTGCCATCCAAACGGCTTGTCCATCGTGCCGTGGTGAGGGCGAGACCATCACTAAGCCATGTAAGCCTTGCGGTGGGCGTGGCATCCAGATGGAGAAGAAGAAACTCTCAGTCAAAATTCCGGCCGGTGTGGACACGGGCCTAAGGCTGAGAGTTGGTGGAGAGGGAGAAGCCGGTAGCGGTGGTGCTCCGTCGGGCGATCTATACGTAGTTCTTCATGTCAAAGAAAGCAGCCTGTACGAGCGTGACGAGGACGATCTAGTACTGCGCCGCGGCATCGGCATGGCCCAAGCTGCGCTTGGCAGCAAATTGATCATCCCAACTCTTGATGGCGATAAGACGATCGACGTGCCATCGGGGGTTCAACATGGTCACCGCATCACGATTCCGGGCGCAGGCGTCCCTCATCTGAAGGGGATCGGCCGGGGTGATTTGCACGTGCAGCTCGAGGTCGTCGTTCCGCGCAAGCTGAGCAAGGAGCAAAAGGACCTACTCGAGCGCTTTGCCCAAATTTCTGGCGAAGACACTGGCGGCAACGGCAGCGGCTTCTTCCACAAGATATTTGGCGACTAAAGAGGTGGCGCAAGTATCTGCGCCTCACTTACCTGCGAGTAGACGCTTATTCCAATCAAGCACGGATTTGAGTTCGATAGCGTCGAGGTTGCGGACGTTGTAATGGTAGCGTTGGAAGAGTGCCTCTTCGGTCACCTCTTCTAGCTTACCTTTACGCGTGATCTGCAGGCCCTTAAGTTCGCTCATCAAGTCATTGCTCAAAAATAGCGTCGCCGATCCGTCGTTAAACTTGTGGTGCATCGACACGACGTTGTAGAAGTTGCGGTCGATCTTGCAGTTCTTACAAAACTTCCACAGGTGACGCTTGGTGCCGTCCGCAGTATTGCGCTCAGTGCATTCTTTGCAAAATTCGGCGACACGGAAATGCTTAGACACCAAGTATTTAAAAGCTAGCTTGCGCCTTAATTCGCGGTCGTTAGCCATGCTTAGAA
>OMIY01000045.1 GCA_900299215.1 bacterium
CCACTCTTAATGGTGTGCGGCTTAATTTGGATTAGCGTTTCCTGGATTATTGGCGCGCTTGAGACCTTTTTTGGTTCAAAAATCATCGTACTTAAAGCATGTCTATTGATACCACCTTTGGTTGCTTTTTACTTTGATTCGACTGGAAGCATCCTGCCATTAGTTGTAAATGTATTCATATTTGAGACTTTCATCGTCGCATTCTTCTATTCCCTGAATCGCCGCAGGGAAGATCATGCAATACTTGAGTTAAAATCTATAGATTTGGAAGCTAAAAAGGAAAAGCTCGCGATCGAGGCCATCGAGGGGGAGTTAAAAGTAGCAAGAGATCTACAAAACTCGCTCTCTAATCCCCCACCCGTTCAGACAATTAATGGATACGAAGTGCGAATCATGCGCAAATCAATCGACTCTTTTAGTCGCATTTGGGTAGCCACCCACAGATTCGCGGACAATCGATTTGTGGTCGCGGTCGCTGAAAGCAGTGGTGACGGTGTTACAGCTGCATTGGTTGTGCAGACTCTGCAAGCACTCTGGACGTCAAGTTTATACAACCAAAACTGGCATCCGGAGACATGGGTAAAAACCGTAAACCGCACGCTTGTTCACCTCAGTCCTGAATCGCCTCATCCACTTTCATTGGGGATAGCTTATATTGACCAGAATGAAGCGAAGACATACTTCTCAGGTAGCGTCCGATGTCAACAGATTCAGGAAGATTCGATTTTTATAAGTTCAGGATTTTTGCTCAGCAATGATGTCAAAGCCGATTATGAAAGAATGCGTCATCTATGGAGTGACGTAAAAAAATACGGCGAAATCATCGTCCATAATCGGGTCGATAAGTCGGATCTCGTCATGGTCACCATTGAAGCAGCTATATCGAAACATGATCACTTAGTTACTGCTTAGTCGAGAAAGTACAAACCGCAAACTTCGCGAATCAGATGTCTAAAAAAATGACACCGTCGCTTGAACCTCATTAGATGAACCAAAATTTTTCAAAATTAACCCCATCAATCTGGATGCTTATCCTGCTTCCCGAAAAAAACTTAAAGGTGCACCCAGCATCGACCGAACTATCGAATGGGTAAAGAGATTGTGCCGTTACTTCGCTCCAAACCCAGTAGAGCAGAGGCTCCTCGGGGTCCGCATGCGACTACACCGGTAAAGATGCAACAATGGACAGACGCACAAAAAATCACGTCAACTACCTGCGAAAGCTGGTTGCCGTAGGTACACTTTGTTTGCTGCCTTTTGCGTCCACTCTGTCGGCGTTTCCGTATGAACTGAGTTATAGCAATCGCATTACAGATGCCGCAGGTACGCCGATTCAAGGACCGATTACGGTGAGTGTCGACTTTTACTCCAATGACGCCGACGGTGCACCCAGGATTGAAATTGACCCGATCGTCATACCTGACGTAGCGGTTTCTGACGGTGTTTTTCAAATTAGCTTAGGATTATCCCCGGCCAACTTTCATCGTGTCTTCTCCGACACGGCCGCAACTGTTTACATTCAGGTGACCGATAAGACGCACAACAAAACTTATGCTAAGCAGCAATTTAGCGTCACACCTTACGCACTTAAAGTGCCAATAGACACGACTACACTGACCTACACTAACGAAGGACTGCTGACACTTAAACCGCAAAGGCCAATTGGTAGCGGCACTAGCATTCTGTCCTCAGATGCCAACGGCGTCATGAGCTGGGTTGCTGCCAGTGTGTCAGGTGGAACCGTAGCAGTGAGTTCGGTTAACGGACAAGCTGGCGGGGATTTGACGGGATCGTTCCCAAACCCTGAGCTCACCCTGACTGGGGTCACCCCTGGGACCTACACCAAGATTACGGTCGATGAAAAAGGGCGCGTCTCATACGGCCATTCTCTACTTGCGAGCGATGTTCCGGACATTGCGGCAGCAAAAATTAGCTCCGGTATCTTATCGCCCTCTTTCGGGGGCACGGGGAAAAACTCTAGCGCAGTGTTTCCGACTTCAGGCACCGTAGTCACCCAAGATGCAGTGGAGACACTCACTCATAAAACTCTGGTCGGCACGCTGATAAACGGAGCGACGATCAGTCTACTGAAGATTGACGATGGTACACCAAGTGCCGGTAAAGTGTTAACCAGCGATGCTAACGGCGTAGCCACATGGCAGTCTCCACCCGCGCCAAATCTCGGACTTGCTGGTGCAATCACCGGCGTTCTGGGTGTGAACAACGGCGGTCTCGGTAACAGCCTCGTGCTTACTGGGGGTACTGGCCAGTTCTTGAAACAATTAGCCTCAGGCGCAACGGTGACAGTCGACAGGATTCAGGCAAGTGATCTCCCCACATTAGTTGGGGATAATGGTACTGGAGGCACTTTGGGTGCAGTGCCTGCTCCCGCTGCTGGAGATGCAGCTGCTGGCAAATTTCTTAAAGCAAACGGAAGCTGGGCTGTGCCAGATGCAAACTGGGCAGCACCTGGAGCTATTGGTTCGACGACACCAAACACTGGTAAGTTTACTGCCTTGACGGCGAGTGGCAACGTTGGGATCGGGACCTCATCACCGCTTGCCACCCTGCATTTAAATGGCACACTAAAAATCACCAATGGCAGCGAAGGATCTAGCAAAGTCCTAACGAGTGATATGTACGGTATGGCTACATGGCAGACGCCCACCATTGGCAGCACAGAGATCACGGATGCGTCCATCATAGACGCTGATATTTCTGCCTCAGCTGCGATTGCGGATATTAAACTGGCGACCATAAGCACTGCTGGCAAAGTTTCTGGGTCCGCGATCACATCGGGTACAATTAGCGGCACGACATCAATCAGCACATCCGGCTCAATCGGTACTCTTGGTAACGTCGGCATCGGCACTACCAGCCCAACTGCGGCACTGGACGTCAATGGCCAGATTAGAATTCGTAGCGGCAGCCCTGCAGCAGGGCGAGTGCTCAGCAGCGATGCTAACGGCTATGCCACTTGGATAGACCCGCCGGCGGCTAATATACCCTCTGGCTCCACTAGCCAATACTTCCGTGGTGACAAAACATGGCAATCTCTGAACACCAATGCCGTTCCCGAGGGAACCAACCTTTATTTCACAGAAAGCAGAGCGAAAGCTGTCTTCAGCACTCCAAACCCCAGCCCCCTAACCTATAGTCCTGTAACAGGTCTACTTTCAATAGCACCAGCTAATGCCACTCAGGATGGGTACTTAAGTGCGGGAGATTGGAGCAACTTTGACAACAAAGTCAGCAAGACCGGCGACTCGATGTCGGGCAGGTTGACGCTTCCTGCTGATGGCCTTTGGGTTGGCACTAATCAGTTAGTAACCAAAGGGCTAAACGTCGGTATAGGCACGACAGATCCTCAAGGGGTGCTTGATGTGTCTGGAGATGC
>OMIY01000046.1 GCA_900299215.1 bacterium
CCGCTGCGGTCACCGCTCGTCAAAACATCCAAGCGTGTCATAACTATTGAGCCATCGTGCGGGCGCTCGGTCTTAGCCTGAGGCGTCAGCCATTTCTTAAGCATAAAAGTTTTCTTGTCATTGGTGATGAACAGTTAACCAACCTTCTTGAACGATGAGGCACGATGTATCAGCCTTTCTCAACGTTGCCGTTACCGATGGTTAAAATATGAAAATCATCAAAACCTGAGACACCGCGGCTCTTTTCAAGCTCGCCTAGCAATCTATACAGGCGAAGAGCTATTATTTTGACATGTTTAGGACGCGCATGCCTTCGAAATTGGAACCGCACTCAAGTATAGCCAAAGCCCAACTTTACATCGTATCAACCGGTAGAATTACCCACCCCTCTGCTGACACTACCAACCTTATTCACAAATAAGGTAGCACAGAACAGTTGCTTCCGAATTCGATCTGGGCGAACATTTACCCTCAGGGGGAAGTTCATGAAGTTACTTATTTTTTCTCATTCGAGCCAACATGGTGGTGCGGAAACTGCTCTACGCAATCTTGTTTCTCGATTACTTTTGTTGCATGAAGTTCACATAGTGTTTCCATCTCTTGAGGGGGTGGAGGTAAGGCACTATGACGCGATGGGGGTGCCATGTTTCGAATTGCCTTTAGGCTTTTGGCTGCCGCATCTCTCTAGTACCCTTGTTGTGGCTCGAAATTTTTCTTGGCAAACGATTATAGAATCTCTGGCACCTCAAAAGTATGATTTGGTGTTATCAAATACTTTGGCCATCTTGCATGGCAATCTCATTGCACATCTGCTTGGCTTACCTCACGTGACTTATGTACATGAATATTTGGATGATCCGGAGTTGGCGCCTACAGTTATAACTAAACAGAAGTTTTTAGATTTAGTCGAATCAGGATCGACAGGGATCATTTCTTGCTCATCGATGGTTATGGGGCAGTTTTCTTCCAAAACTAAACAGCCACGACTGGTCCTGCCTCCCTATTCGTTCCCAAAACCAAGGATAGGTCGACAGCAGCCATCGCAAGAAGATTTGGTTCTTCAAGTAATCGGCAATGTGTCATTCCGAAAGAATGTTACATTTGCTGCGGACGTAACCAAGGCGCTTGGCGTCTTAGGCCATAAAGTGCGGCTGGATATTATTGGTAATGGAGGAAACTCCATTAACCGAGTGCAGCGAGTCCTGGAAAAGCGCGGGATCTCGGCTCGATTGATCAATCACGAGATAGACCCTTACGTCATTAACAGCAACTCCCGCGTAATTACTTTAGTGTGTTCCACAACAGAACCTTATGGGTTAACTGTCGCAGAGTCGCTATATCAAGGGATACCGGTGGTAGCCTCCATGTCTGGAGGACCTTCAGAGCTCCTGCGACCGAATCGTCTTTACCCTGTGAATGATATTGATGTTTGCGCGCGTATTCTTTTATCTATTTGGCAGGATTACCCAGCTGCATGTATAGACGCTTCTCTTAATTATCAAGATTTACATGAAACATATCATTCACCGGCTAAAACTGCAGAGTTTGAAGCTTTTTTAGCAGCTGCCCATCAGACAGTGCCTTCATCATATTCTGGCATCAAAGACCTAATGTCGCTAACTGATAGTATTGCTGATGTGCCACTAGACACGCCTCAGTTAAAACAGAGTCTGCTTAATGTAGCAAACTATAATGAGTTAAGTCTAACCCTAGATGAAATCGATTTCCTGATCGAACAAGAGCGGAATCTGCCGGGAAACGCGGTCACGACTGACATCAAACGGTTTGGCGTCATTCCATTCGGCAGTTCTGAGGCAATGGAGCGTCTCTACCGTGAGGGTCTCGGACTAGCTATCGAACTCGTGGCAACATCTGGTGACGAAGGGCGGCTTCAAATGGCAGCTTTTATAGGTTGTCACTTGAAACAAGAGACGCAAGATAAAAACCAACAGCTTTCAATTTTAGCACTTGGGGATGGAACTGCACTTGATAGTATTCGTTTGGCAGCGGCCGGTTTTTTTGTCGACTACATTGATGTCGACAAATCCAATATGAGCAAAGTGGCAGCTGAAAACATCGCGACTTACGCGCGCACAACGGCAGGCCCTTCAAATAACATACCTCGCATCATTGAGCAGGTCGAATACCAATATGATGCCATCGTATGTCTTGAAGTCATACAGCATCTATCAGATCCGATTTCATTCATCAGTTTTATAAGTCGCTGTCTAAAACCCGGAGGAGTTGCTTATGTCAGCGAATGCTTTAACGGGGTTCAAGATCGTTGGCCTACCCATATCGCCACCAATGAGCTGTACGCCGGGCTGCTTCCGTTTATGATGCTGGATTCATTCCAGCTTGAGACATATAATAAACTACCTTTTGGCAAACCCTATGTATTCAGGAAGTACGAGGGAGAAGACTCTCCGCAAGTGATGAAATTACTTTTAGATAGAGATCTACTTCTTAATCTGCTTATTCAGCGACTTGACATAGGTGTATAATATTTTAGTAGGTTTGCATGGACTTTGGTTTTACAGACTAGGCTCAGAACATATTGATCAGGTCCAGAAAATTAAAGTTGCAGGGGTGCAGATAGCAGATATGTAGGTATGTGCACAGCGGTCATAGCGGGTGGGAAAGATAACTTTGATCACCAATTGCATTCTCGCGCATCTAGATCGGGTGGCAATGCTCCCGTCCCGCCGCAGCGACTGCGGAATGCTGCAACAAAATTCTTCCGCCAAAGATCTCATGAACATAGCCCTGAAATCCCAGCAAGCAGACGCCATTTCAGGTTGACCATTCTGCAGTCTTTATGCAGGTTTGTAAGGTACGCTGCTGTGGCAGCTGCTGGACACAGGTGGAGCGGGTGTGGGACGCAATCCCAACACAGATGGCCGTGCACGCAGATCACTAAACAAGTTAGATAGACCCCGCCTCCAGCGGGGTTTTTCTTTGCCCGTCATTTCACTCTCGCCCAATGCCCCGCGGGACGCTAAAATCGCTTGGGAGACGGTGTTGGGACAGGTTGTCGTGTCAACACGACAAACAACTTGAGTTAC
>OMIY01000047.1 GCA_900299215.1 bacterium
CATAGATTGCCAAAGCTGCCGGCAACAGAAAGCCCAGGTACTGCGTGTAGTGGAACACCGTACCGCCGATGAGCCCACCGACGATAAAGCCCAAAATCGTAGCGAATCTAACTACGGCTCGGTGCATTTCTTTGGAATAAATCTCAGGCCTGTGCCGACAGGTAAGAGCCCGCACAAGTCCCATGCCAACATCCGTAGTGGTCCCCGTTAGATGGGTAGCCCTGACGATGCCGCCAGACGCAGACGTCAAAATAGCATTTTGCAGTCCAGATGCCGCACACAGCATGATCAAGAGCGGGTAGTCCGCTCTTAGCTGGAACGGAGACTCGAACGGTGTGAAGTAGCCAAAGTGTCCAAGTAATCCGGCTGAGACCAGAAGCAAGGCGGCAAAATACATCAACCCTCTGTACTGCGGCTTGCGTCCGTTCAGGATTGCGGCATCGGTAAAAAACGATGCCACCATCACACCGAGAACGAAGTAGATCGGCACGCTGAGCATACCAGCTGCCAAGCGAAACTGGCGATTGCCCGTTTCCATCCCAGCTAACGTGGCAAATCCTGTCACATGCGTCACAAAGCGGTCACACGCCATGAGTCCACCGGCATTGACACTGCCGGAGATGAAGGACATCGTGACCCACTTGCGGACAACCTTTGCCGGAAACCGCTCCGTAACCACTGCAGACCTCAGCCAGAGACTATCCGCCGTCGATCCGACAGCGGAGAAGTCTGAATTCCTTTACTGGGTGATACCACTCAGCACGTGAATCTGATCAAGGGCCTTGCCGCTACCGATTACCACAGAGGTCAACGGGTTGTCGGCGATCATGATCGGCAGCCCAGTTTCCTCACGGAGGAGTACGTCCAGGTTTTTGATCAAAGCGCCGCCACCAGCCAACACGATGCCTTTGTCGACAATGTCAGCTGCTAGCTCGGGCGGAGTTTGCTCGAGAGCAACACGGACCGCCTCAACGATGATATTGACGGGCTCAGCAATGGCTTCGCGAATTTCTTCAGACGTCACTTGGATCGTCTTTGGAATACCGGCAACCATATCACGTCCCTTAACGTGCATCGACTCGATCACATCGCTTGGGTAGGCATTACCGATGGCAATCTTGATCTCCTCAGCGGTACGCTCACCGATGAGAAGGTTATATTTACGCTTAATGTAGTTGATGATGGCTTCATCCATCTTGTCGCCCGCCACGCGGACTGACTTCGAGTAAACGATACCAGCCAAAGAAATCACGGCGACTTCCGTCGTACCGCCACCGATATCCACAATCATGCTGCCGCTTGGCTCAGTTACGGGCAGACCTGCACCGATCGCCGCCGCCATCGGCTCTTCGATCAAGAATACTTCACGAACGCCCGCACTCTCAGCAGCCTCTTTAACTGCACGCTTCTCAACGTTGGTGATGCCGTAAGGTACGCAGACAATAACGCGCGGCTTAACCATCGTACGACGATTGTGTGCCTTCTCTACAAAGTAGCGGATCATCGCAGCAGTGATTTCAAAGTCTGCGATCACACCATCCTTGAGTGGGCGAATCGCCACGATGTCGCCAGGTGTACGACCAAGCATCTCTTTTGCTTCCTTGCCGACAGCAAGGATACGCTTAGGACCGGTCACGTTTTTATTGATGGCAACAACCGAAGGCTCGTTCATCACAATGCCAACACCCTTGACATAAACCAAGGTGTTAGCGGTGCCAAGGTCGATCGCTAAGTCGTTGGAGAATAAGCCAGCAAGCCAGTCAAAGATCATCTCGCCCTCGTTGGTGGCAAAGTGTTCGCGTAATGGTGAAGTGGAATCGCTACAAATGAATCCCTATCACGCATGGTACACGGAGGCAACGATCAAGGAAACGCAAAAAAGCACATCGGCTAGATGCGATGCTTCTTTTTCTTACGTTGCTTACCGCGTGGCATCGGCTTGGCGAGCGGCGTTAGCGGCGGCGGCTTCGGAGCGCGGGGCTTTTTGGGTAGCGTCACGTCACCTTGGCGCATGATGAAAAGATAGTTAAACCCGCGCAAATAGTAATTCCCAATCGCTGCCGAACGATTCCAGTGGTCACGCTTCATGGTGCGATTGTGGCGCACCACGGCGATGATATCGATGGGAACGAAAAATTGGCGCATGATGGCAAAGAGTTCAAAACCAATCGGACAGAACGGGTGATCTTGACGCCACGAGTCGCTGACATAAAGCCCAATATGCCCCCCAGGCTTCAGCACCCGGTGAATTTCTTTAATCACTTCGGTCATGGCCTCATAATAGCCACCACCGTCGGCATCCAACTCGCCGATACACTCGGGTAACCCCGAATATTTCAGGTGGGTCGAGTACGGCGGATCGACGAAAACAAACTCGGCAGACGCATCGGCCAACGGTAAATGCCTCGCATCCGCACGGGCGATTTCGGGGCGTTGCGGTTGCAAGTCAAAGCCTAGCCCTTTTCGGCCAAGATCACGCGCAACGTCGAGCGTCGTCCCACTGCCACACATCGGATCGACGACGGTGTCACCGTCCTTAGTGTAGCGCTTGAGCAGATTCCAAATAACCCAAGACGGAGTGGCACCCTTGTAGTTCTTGTTCCCCTGCATCCCCTCGCCATAGTGCTGCGAGGGATATTCCCACAGGGTGGTCGTCTGTAATTCTAGTTTGGGCTTTTTATACACTGATGTCCTCCGGGATCGGCATCGGCCAAATGGACTGCCAAGCTTCGGGCAGCGGAGCAACCACTTCGATCAGCTCCTTGGTGACCGGATGATGGAATGCTAAGGCCCTGGCATGCAAGGCAATTTGTCCGTCCCACGGGCCTGATGCCCCGTATTTGACGTCGCCGTAAATAGGCATCCCTGCGTCGGCCAGCTGTACCCGAATCTGATGACTCCTGCCAGTCTTAGGAGCAACAGCTACCAGCGTCACATCTGCCTGGCGAGCCACCACGCGATACGCTAACTCGCAACTCTTCGACCCAGCAGTGCCGGCCTTGACCACAGTCGTCACGTTGCGATCGCGGTCCTTAAGAAGTGCGCCCGTGAGTACCCCACTCTCCCGCGGCGGCCTTCCTTCGACCAGGGCCAAATAAGTCTTGCCTATGTCGCGTCCACGCATCTGCGCGGAGAGCCGCGTCGCAGCCTTGCTGCTAAGGGCAAACATCACCGCCCCCGACACCGGGCGATCAAGTGAGTGCAGAGGGGCCACATACCCCTTCTTACCAGGGGCCTGCCGACCGGCGTGATACTCCCGTACCAACTTCAGCAACGTGTCGTCGCCGCTATCGTCCCCAAGCGTCAAAAGACGTGCAGGCTTATTGACCACAAGGCAGTGGTTGTCTTGCCAGATCACTTTTAAGCTGATGCATTTAATTGTTGGTAAAGCCATTATTTATTAATATTTTTAGCGCTTTATGGGATGCTATCGGAACACCTCGGCCTACCCGAGACTAGGACAGCTATCACGGTAGCTTAGAGGAAGGCACCAACAATTAAATGGATCACTTAAGAGAGTGCCACTACAATCCCCCACCATTCCGTCCCCAGACTAGGATGGGTTGACCCTGAGGAGTCGTTTTATGCTGCCAACACGCCTATTTGAACTTATGGAACTGCAAGCTGTCGAGCGCCCGATCCCTGACGCACTGGCGGCTAAAGTTGGCGATACTTGGAGGCGCTACTCAAGCCAGGAGGTGGTCGACACCGCTCGGTCTTTAGCTCTGGGTCTACTTGCACGTCACCAAGTTGCCAAGGGTGATCGCATCGCTCTCATCTCGATGAACCGCCCGGAGTGGGTGTTTACCGACCTAGCCATTTCTCAGCTCGGTGCCGTGTCGGTTCCCATCTATCCTTCGGCCACCGCCAAGGACTACGAGTACATCTTAGGCCATGCAGAGGTCACGATTGCCGTCGTGTCATCGGCCGAGATCGCCCAAAAACTTGCAAGTGTGCGCGCTACTTTGCCACGGCTGAAGGCGGTCTACATGCTTGACGACTTCAAAGGCAGCGGCATCAAGGGCGTGGAGCACTTCACTGACTTATTTGAGGCGGCCAAAAAGGCGGATGCAAGTGTGACGGCCGAGCTTAAGTCGCGCCGCGACTCGGTGACCACCAACGACCTCGCATCGATCATCTACACCTCTGGTACAACCGGTACGCCGAAGGGCGTGATGCTGAGTCATCAAAATTTTCTCAGCAACTGCCTCACGGTACTCGAAGTGGTCAACATCAGTCATCTGAAGAGGGCCCTTAGCTTCTTGCCGCTCTCGCACGTTTTCGAGCGCTTAGCCTGCTACGCCTATCAACATTTGGGCACCGCTATTTATTTTGCTGAGAGTGTAGAAACTATCGTCAAGAACCTGCCTGAGGTTAAGCCTCAGATCATGGCGACTGTGCCGCGATTGTTAGAGAAAGTATACGAAGCCATTGTCAGCC
>OMIY01000048.1 GCA_900299215.1 bacterium
TTGGATGTTTTTATATTTTCGTCGCAGGTCCCTTGGTTCGCATGGTGTCGGTGGAATAAAAGAATGATGTTTAGTTTCAAAATTCTTCAGCTATAATGCCCAAGCGAAACTATGATGACGATCTCGGAGAATAGATATGTTCGCGAATATAAAAGATTTTTTTGCGATTTCGGTACTTAGCGTTACTGCCATCAGTAATACTGGATTTGCTCGCGCTGGGTACGTCATAGTTGATGAGGACGTGGCGACATCACAAGAGTGGCATGCTGACATGATCTATCTCGTTGCAGCTGAGGTTCACATCCTTCAGGGTGTTACCTTGAGGATAGGGGACGGAGCCGATGTGAGAATTATTAATGGTCGCCAACTCCCAGGCTCCCTAGGGAGCAATGCATTGGTGTTTGACACCGGGTCGAATTTGATTGCGAAAAAATTTCAAGTTGCGGCGGCTGATGAAGATGGCAACTTGGTATCTGAGGCTAACAACGCCGGAATTTGGTTTTTAGGCTCGGCACGTTTAGCGGCTAAGGATGGTCTTGAGGTCACAAAAATCGGGAATTCGTTTCGTTCAAGTTTTAAAGCAGATGTGATTGAGACGTATTTTCTCGGCCGCCCTGATAAAGACTCCTCGATGCGTCATCACCCTGGCGATGACGACAGTGAATTCGGTGACGACATCGATGGAATTTCCCTGCTTGGGATTGGCAAATCTGAGTGGCGAATCAAGTCAATTAAAAGTGTGGCATCTGGAGATGATGGATTTGACGTTACTAACTCCAGAATCAGTGTTGCGTCACTGGACATTGAAAATCCCACCGAAGATGGAATGAACATTTCTAGTAGCAATATTGAAGTTAAGCAATATTTGCGCATCGACATGACGCGCTCCAAAGCGCCAGATCGCGGGCTATTTGATTTTGAAGTCGATGATGGTCCTACTAGAGTGATCCTTCACAAGGATTGCATCATTGATTTGGCTGGCTATTTTGGAGACGAGTTGGTTATTGAATCAACGGACATGCCAATGCCGTCTGTTGATCGATACTACAGATTTGCTGGCTCCCTGGATTTGGATTCCACAGAGATTTATTTGAACGACGAAATGAATCCCCAAACACTTGGTAGTGTGAATTCAGGCCAGTGATGGTTGCCGCCCCAAGGGCAGAACCAAGTTGGGTATTCAGCCTGACATGCGGGTATTTGTTGGCATTCGCCAAATCGTATGGCACCAAAGTTTATGTTGCCGCAACCATTGGCTTTGGCATAGGCGCTGACTGACTGTTGTCCAAAATAGTAGCCCACGTTGGGATCGCTTGAGCCATGGATGACCATGACAGGGATTTTGGCACCGCCACCGCCCCCAGCGACCGCTATAATTCCGCGGATAGCGGTAGAACGATGCCAAGCTAGGCTATTTACAAAGAAGCCACCGTTGCTGAAACCATGAACGAACACACGATTCTTATCTATGCAATAAAGTTCGCTGGTAGTTCGCACAATTTCGTCGAAGAAAATCACGTCGGGACTTGAGCCACTGCTGCCGTTCCAGCTACCGCCGAGGGCGTTAGGATAAATAAAGATCGCGTCGTCACCAGCAAGCGATTCGATTTCCGTCCACTTGTGGTGCATCCGTGGTGAGTTTCCATCGAGTCCGTAGCCGTGAAAGCCGATTATGAGGGCGTGGGTATGCGTGTGGTCATAGTTATTGCTAACAACGCGGATGAAAGATCTTTGGTTTGATCCAGCTTTTATCGATACGTTTTTAAGCCCTAGATCGCGTCCCGGAATTTGGCAGCCAGGAGAGTCCGCAATTGAATTTGAATTTTTTGGTGCAGTATCTTGTTGAGTATTAGGTGGAAGCTGTTCTGGAGGTGACAGACTTACATCATCATTATTCACAGTTGGAGTTCTACCAACTGGTATGACATCAGAACTGTTTTGCTGGTTTGTCTCAGTCTTTTTGACGAGAGTTTTCGGACCGCAAGCCACGACTATCGTTATTTGACATAAGATGACGATACGATTGCGTGTCGCTATCAGCCACATGGTTTGCTACCTCTAAGCGTAGATTAAGTGTTTCCACCCTCTCTTATCGGACGTTTAGAGGTACTCTTGAGTACTTACCTGGTTTAGTCAGAATGTTTGGCTAATTTTTAAGTGTCGGCTGATCGTTTAATAATGTTGCCAAGATCAGGGCCAAAGGAGCGTTCCAGTTGATCGCTACTTCGTTGGAGGCGAAACTTGCTCTTTCGTCAAGATAACACTTCTCCGGCGCGCAGGATCCATAGTCTAAACGGTCCTCTTTGCGCTGATTCGGTCCTCCAACTAGCATGCCTGGCGCAGGCGACTGATCGGGCCGACTCGCCGAAATCCGATGATGGGGATTGCGTGGATAGCTGAACCCATGCCCTGTAACCATGGAAATTGCGAGCGCATTACGTCCGAAAATGTAATGTAAAACCTCATAAATACCGTTTAAATATCTCGAATCACCAGTGGCCTGAAAAGCATAAGCAAGTATGACAGCCTTGTTGGCAGCGATTGCGTTTGATCCCCATACGAATTCTGGTCGATCAAGTGGGACTTTATATGGATTACTATTGATTTGTCCTAGTACTAGATCAGAAAAACGGAGTAATTCAGCTTTGACTGAGCTGACGTCTATGGGAGCTGCATTTTGTGGATACATAAGTATCGAAAAATATGCGAGGTTCACGACACCTGTCGTCGGTGTTTCGCCCATGCCCCAATCAGCAGGGCCATGAATATCGGGTTTGACTAAGAAACGCTGTATATTCGGATAGACTTGGATCTTACGTTTTCCAGTTAAGTAATCCAAATATTGGCGTTTGCCAGTTGATAGGTAGAGCTCAGTTAATGCCCAAAAGTATTCGTCTTCGTAGCTACCCCCGTCATAGTTACCTGAGCCATCTTTAACCAAGGGTATTTTTTCATCGGGATGTTTAATACCCCAGGCCATGGCCTTAGAAGCTCTGGCCAAGCAGTCATTGGCAAAATCCGCATCAATCGTTGCGTAGATTCGAGAGGCCTGAGCCATCACGGCAGCAAAATTGAGTGTTGCATTTGTTGCCTTTGGAAATAGGTAGCGGTCCTGAATATCCTTGTCAGGGGCGACCATGCCGGGCCAATAAAGCCCTGCAACTTTACTGTAAACGCCACCGTCTTTTTCATCCTGCATAGATTTTAGCCAGGTTAGCTCGAATCGCACCTCGTCAAGTAGATCACTCTTACTATTTCCGGATTCTGGAATACCAAGATTGTCGCCAATAAGGTTTGGAGCAAGGTTAGAGATGCTCATGAGTGTGGAAGCAGTGATTCCGGCATTGACCACATACTTCCCGTAATCCCCAGCGTCGTACCACCCGCCGGGTGCTAATTTGAGTGGGCCTTTATGGACTGGGTAGAGTTTTAGGGCTCGATCCAAATGGGCGGCTGGGCGTGATCTGTTTGGCAATCCATCATCCACTATTGCTACTGATGCGCGCTGATGAAAATAGAAGCGAAGCGTATCTCGTAATACCTTAGTGTATCCGTCGGTGCCAATATGCAGCGTGCGAGATGTTGGTGTTTCACCAATCGAGATGGCATAGTCTCCCGGGGACACCGAGCCGTCAAAAACTGCAAATAACCTCTTTAAATTTGCTGACTCCCAATTTTGTACAGGTAGAAGTTGCGCTGAAAGTGCGGGCGCGTTACCTAAGAGCGGCTTCAGAGTCAAGGTCGCAGGCGGTGTGGCATCGAGTGCCCAGTCGATAACCAGATAAATCGGTCCTTTCACGGGATATCCGATTTGATCGTAGCTTAAGTTAATCGTCTGGCCTGTCTGCATTAAGTGTGGCGTTGCATCATTGGCATGAGTGCAGGCACAAGCCGCCAAGTTGAGTAGTAAGAATATGCGCTTAACCATGGTGAGCCCTAATTGTTTAGTTCATGATAACAAACTCGAGCGCCTGAAGATAGGTTCTCAAAAGGTTGTCTATACAGGTTAAAGGCCAAGGGTTAATAAGATTATATAATCAAACGTGACCTTAATTGCTCAACGGCCATTTAGTGATGCCGATATCGATCATGGTAAATTTTCCCCCTTAAAGCGGAGGTCCATGGATGGTGTCCCTATATCGCGTATGTTTAGCATGTGTGGTTGTGTTTCTGGTCGAGGGCTGTGGCCGTAGCAAAGCTGATACGGAGCCTACAGACACCCAGGCCCCAACATCAACCTTAGGTATAAACGAGGGTGTTTCGGACATCAATGGTCACTCTAGAAAAATTATGAATGCCGCAACATCGGACTGGTGTAGTGCAGCCAAGCTTGTAGCAAAGTCCCATAATGCGTCCCATCTAAGTCAATTTGATAGCATTTGTAATACAGATGGATCTGCAAAAAAGGCATTTGCTGATCTGATTGCCAAACCGTATGCAGGAGCGGGTACACCAACACCAACGCCTCTTGCACCAATCGTGGCACGCGACGGCAATGTGAGTTACCTCTTTGGAGCGGGAATCAAGACTCAGATATCGTCAAGACTAGAGTTTGAGAATGTTCTGGTCAAGCAGGGTGATATTGAGAACGAGAAGAACTTGATCCGTTTCCAAGGGGCCAATCCAGTTAAGGTCGAAATTACTAATGCTACCGCTGACGAAAGTGACAAATGGGTTAGAGGGTGGAAGATTGATGAAACTTCAGTGCAGAGAGTAGTTATCGTAGATGTAAGGACCTCTTATAGCTATGTTGCAGATCAATATGATCTCGGCGAAGATAAGTTTTTATATCTCTCAACGATTACAGAAAGTAGAGAGACGATGAAAGACTATCAGATAATGATGGCTGGTCTGAATATCGATGGCGTAGGTTACGTGGTTATGATTGGACAAATTACTGTTTCTGATCATGGGTATCCAAGCATAGCTAAAAGTACCCTACAGAGCCAAGTTAATAAGTCCATTCAGTTCGTTCATAAAAATGCGGTTGCATCATCCTCTCTTAAATAACTTGTTAAGCGGCACCGCGGGATCTTGCAGTGTGACTTGGTATCGGGATGCCGCTTTTATTATCGATGTTTGCTGTATCTACCTGATCTCTGAAGTAAGACGGAAGTTCGACTTTGATCGATGGCGCCAATCGTTTGAGATCCTGCAATTGACTGATGACATTCGATTGCCCTTGAACCAGTCGATGCTCAGCATTTTCGTAAGCCTCAGAGGCGCGGTGCAGTGAGGCTTTTATCTCGTAGAAACACTCAAGAAAATCTCGCATCCTTTCAAAAAGCATCTCGGAGCGTAGGACCAACTGCGCCGTGTTTCGGCTTTGCTCCTCAAACCGCCAAATCTGTTTAACGATATTTAAACTCGTTAGTAGAGTTGTTGGTGTGGCAATCAAGACATTGAGTTGAGCTGACTGCTGAAATATGTCTGAGTCAAATTTGATGGCCTCGATAAAAGCGGATTCAATTGGGATAAACAAAATTATGACATCAGGCGACTTGAGACCATCTATTTTATGGTATTCGCGATTAGATAGTTCATTTATCCGAACTTTTAATATCTCCGCATGCTCTTTGAGCGCTTTTTGTTTTTCGGTTTCTTCTGAAGCGTTAATAAATCGTGTGTAAGCACTCAGTGAAAGTTTGGCATCTATTATGATATGTCTCTGTTCGGGAAGGTAAACGACTACATCTGGTACTCGTAGGCCACTTTCATTATGCACTGTCACGTATCTCTTGAAGTCACGATCACGGACCAATCCTGAGTTCTCAAGTACACTTTCGAGAGCTAATTCACCCCAATTGCCGTGCATTTTTTTCTGGCCTTTGATTGATAGGCTTAGCTCGCGAGCTTCGTTGTTAAA
>OMIY01000049.1 GCA_900299215.1 bacterium
GATGCGCCTGGCAAATACTTCTATGTTTGGCTCGATGCCCCAATAGGGTATTACGCCAGCTTCCTCAATTACTGTCAGGCCAAAGGGCTCAATTTTGAGGAATGGGTCAAACCCGATACGACTACCGAGCAATACCATTTTATTGGCAAAGATATTTTGTATTTCCACACATTATTTTGGCCAGCCACCTTGCAATTCGCCGGTTACCGCACGCCAACAAATGTGTTTGCTCACGGCTTCTTGACCGTTGATGGTGAGAAGATGAGCAAGTCTCGAGGCACATTAATTTCTGCCAATAGCGTGATTGAGTGTGGCTTTAATCCAGAGTGGTTCCGCTACTACTTTGCAACCAAACTGAATGACAGCATGGAAGATTTAGATTTAAATCTCCAGGACTTTGTTGCGCGGGTTAATAGTGATTTACTAGGTAAGTACATCAACATTGCTAGTCGAAGTGCGGGTTTCTTAGTTAAACGGTTTAGCGGCACGGTATCAGACGAGGCGATGAATAATCCATTGCTTAAAGAGATCGCTGCTAATAGCGAAAAAATAGCTGAGCTCTATGAGGGTCGTGAATATGCAAAAGCATTGCGCTCAATCATGGAACTTGCCGATAAGGTCAATGGTTTCGTAGATGAAAACAAGCCGTGGGAAATCGCCAAGGATCCAGCTCGTGAAGCAGACTTGCAGAAAGTTTGCAGCATTACTTTGGAAGCTTTCAGGATGCTGAGTATCTATCTCAAACCTGTCATTCCGAATGTTGCTGCGGGCGTGGAAGACTTCCTATCCCTTGATCCACAATCTTGGAGCGATATCAGCACCCCTCTATCCAGCAAGACCCCCATTAAGACCTACAAGCACCTGATGACGCGGGTGGAGACCCCTCAAATCGAGGCTTTATTGGCTGCAAACTTGTAAAAATAGGCCTAAAAAGCACCTATAATGGTGGTCGTAGTCCCCAGATAACTTTTGTCATTATTGCAATAAGTTATTGAATTTATTGAGTATTTTAGGAAATACCATGGCTAGATATCAATCCGAATTCACCCAGTTCTTAAATGAACTGAAATCCGAGAAGCCTCACCTGGAAGCAGACCAACAGGCTGGTCGCGCCCTCCTCTGGGACAAAGAACCTTTGACCGTGGAAGATCAACGTCGCGCCAAGGCCGCCAAATTGAAACAACGCGCCTACGTTTACTCGAATGACTGAGCCAGGCACTCAGCCAATACCCGATTTACTCGATAGCACCCCATCGGTTACTGATGGGATGTCGGAGGCGTTTGCCAAACTGTATGGTGAACCCCTCTTTAAACTTCCAACAGATCTTTATATCCCACCAGATGCACTAGAAGTTTTTCTAGAAGCGTTTGAGGGTCCGCTGGATCTTTTGTTGTATCTAATTCGCAAACAGAACTTCAATGTTCTCGACATTCCCATGGCGCAGGTTACACAACAGTACCTGAGCTACATTGATCAAATTCGTCATCACAACCTTGAACTCGCTGCAGAGTATTTACTCATGGCAGCAATGCTGATTGAAATTAAATCACGCATGCTTCTGCCGATGAAGAAGGCTGATAGTGAAGAAGAAGTTGAGGATCCTCGTGCCGAACTTGTTCGTCGCCTCCTAGAATACGAGCGCATGAAGCTAGCAGCGCAGGAATTGGATCAAATACCGCAACAAGGCCGAGACTTCCAGGTAGCGCATGGCTTTGTCGATACGACGGTTGCCATTACTTGGCCTGAAGTCAATCTAGAGGATCTCCAAATGGCATGGCGGGATGTACTGCACCGCGCCAAACTGAATCAGCACCACACCATTACTCGTGAAGAATTATCGGTGCGTGACTTTATGACCCGCATTTTGCGTCGCCTGCAGAATGCAAAATTTGTTGAGTTTGGTGAGTTGTTTGAAGATGCTATCAAATCCGGCAAAGGCATACCGGTGGTCATCGTGAACTTTATCGCCATGCTTGAACTCTCACGTGAAGCGCTGGTTGAAATCACTCAAGCAGAACCTTACGCCCCTATTTATGTGCGTCTTGCATATACGCCGGTTGCATGAAAATCATTAGCGACATTCAAGAGCTGCGTGATCACTTGCGTGGACAGAACCGTGCATCTTTTGTGCCAACCATGGGCAATCTGCACGAGGGCCACCTCTCACTCATGCGTTTAGCAAGGCAACATGGGGATCCCGTAGTTGCTAGCATTTTTGTTAATCGCCTGCAGTTTGGACCGAATGAAGACTTTGATAGCTACCCCCGCACCATGCAAGCGGATATTGAAAAGCTAGAAAAGGAAGGTGTCTATATTCTCTTCGCGCCAACCGAACGTGACCTATATCCACAACCCCAGGAATATCGAATTGACCCACCACAGCAACTAGGGGATATTCTCGAAGGTGAATTTCGCCCAGGGTTCTTCAAGGGTGTGTGCACGGTTGTTCTAAAGTTATTTTCTTGCGTTCAACCTAAAGTTGCCGTGTTCGGCAAAAAAGATTATCAGCAGCTGATGATCATCCGGAA
>OMIY01000050.1 GCA_900299215.1 bacterium
AGCGGCAACTGCCTCATTTGCAGTTGTCTTACCGGTTTCCTTAAGTGTGCTCACGCCAGAGGCCACACCGACCATAACACTACTGACTAGCGTACCTAGTGTAGCTCCATTGCCTGTTTTGAGATTATCGATACCCTTAACTAAGGTACCGACGACCGACTCAGACACTACCGTGGCTAGTTGCTGGCCAGTGAATCCGCTGGAAGCCAGCGCCGCAGTGGCGCTTGTGGAGACAGCTTTAAGAGTTGAAGCGGTGTCCTGTTCGTTAGCAACGACGCCTAGCGCGTCCAGACTCTTCATCGTGCTACCGATAACCGAACTAATGACGTTAGTCTTACTCGTGTCTGAGCGTAATGATGAGACCTCAGCCACCGACTTGCTGACCACATCGACGACAATGCTCACTTTATCCACACTGCTGACCACAGTGCTCTCGGCAAGGGCCGTCATGGATCCACTGACTATCTCCGAAGCCGCAGTGCTTGCCAGTTGTGCGTTTGATTCCGCTACCAAGGTACCTAGGCCGGAAATTGCACCTGCGGTGATGGCCGAGATGCCTGATTTCATGACCTCGCTGGAAACTGAGCCGTTTTGAGTTGCTGAAATTACCGCAGAGGTACTCGCCGTCGAGATCGATTTCACTGCCGTCAGCACGATATCATCGGCAATACTTGCCTCCTTCAGCGCGCTAATAGCACTTGTTGAAACTTGCTTTACCGCAGACACAAATATCGCGGCATTCACACTTTTAATAGTCACCAGACTTTCAACTGTCGCAGCAGTCAAAGTTCCGGCGAGCTGCGCTGTACTCGCTGAATCGAGGCCGGTACTCTTAATAGCGGCAACTGCTCCTTCAGCTGCTCCGCCGACGGCAGTAGCGATCTTTTCCGGAGGTAAGTTGATTGCGCCTAACTGTTCAACGGCCCCAGAGACGACGGTTTTGGCGATTGCCGCGATCTCAGTTGAGGGTATTCCGGCTTCTTTTAAGTTAGCGATGCTACCACTGGTAACCGATTTCGTTGCGCTACTAACATTATCTGATGTGTACCCAGCTGCCGTTAGGTTTGCCACAGCTCCACCCGCTATATTCTTTGCCACACTCTCGATAGCAGACGGTCGCAGATCCTGAGTTTTCCCATTCAGAGCCTTAAAGGCCGTACCAACCACAGTTTTGACCGCATCCGTCTTCAAGTTGGTTGCTACTTCGTTGGTGCCGACGACAGCGAGTCCAGCCACTGCACCACGAATCACTGCCGGTGCCGCATATTCGAGCGGAGATCCCACCATATCTACGGTTAAAGACATGGACGAGGATTGGATCGCCACCACACTGGCAGATACCTCACGGCGAGCGGACTGTTCCACCGCACTCACTTGCTCGGAGGTTAATCCAAGTTGGCCGAGGGATACTTTGAGAGCAGCGATGAAATCTTCGGCTATGGCTACAGTTCCTGCGATCGTAGATTGATCTCTATCACCGGCACCAGACAAAGTAGATACCAACTTACTTGATACACCTTTAGTACTTTGCAGTCCTTTCGGTAAATCGAAGCAGGCACTGCTGCCGAAGGAGACCCCGGTAAGTAACAGTGTGGTGCGGAACCGGACCGATTTAGTTTTTGGGATCGTAGTCATATAGAGACTCCGGGAGTTCACAACGTGCACTCCTCGGGGATATCGGCAGGTTGTGGTCAAAATATTAGCGAGGCGACTAAAATCAGCATTGTGACCAGTGGTTTCAGAGCTTTATGAAGTTGGTTTCTAATGCCCCAAAGCGGATCCACTACCGCACATCAATTTGACACCAGTCACAACGAGAAGCCATAAACAGCCGTAAACCATTGAGTTAACGTAACAGTTTCATAAAAGCTAAAGTCCAGCGTGCACTGAACCGATGTCGGCTTATCACCCTTAGATGGTGACTTTTTCCAGGTGATTGATTTTAGGTATGGGACGAGGTGTTTTATGGTGCAATTGCTAAATAAATTTCAACTCCGCCTTTGCTGCTGCGCCGCCGCAGCATTTTTAGCTGCACCACACTTAGGCAATGCCGGAGCAAGAGACCTCTCTTACGGTGGGCGATTAACCGATACTAACGGCCTCGCCATAAACGGCCCCGTCAACATCCAGCTTCAGTTCTTTACGTCAGCTGTGGGTGGTACTGCGTTATTAAGCACCCCGTTATTGTTTAACGCCACACCACTTCAAGACGGAGTCTTCCAACTCAACATACCAAGTAGTGTCTTGATGTCTTCTGGCGTCATGGACGGAATCTCTGAGACCTGGGTCGAAGTCAAGGACGCCACCAACAACGTTGCCTATCCACGGCAGCTTATCACAGCCTCGCCATTTGCGCTGAAAGTACCTGTTGATCCAGCTAAGTTTGCATTTGATGGAAGTGGTAACCTTACTTTTGCGCCGGCGCTGATGAGTACGCTGGGCAATACGCTTGCTGGCAAAGCAGTCGCAAGTCTGCCGCCCAGTCCAGGACAGGTCTTAGCCTGGGACGGAGCATCATCAACGTGGAAGCCCACAAATATGACCGCAGCTCTCTCTGGAACGGTCACTGGCAATCTCACAGTTGAAGGCAATGGTGCGACGTCAAATGCCTTGGTACTTAACGATAAGGGCACATCAAATGCTGTGCGTCTGAAGGCACCGGATGCTCTCGCGGGTAGCTACAACCTGACCTTGCCAGCTAATGAAGGCACTCCCGGGCAAGTGATGGCAACTGATGGTGCAGGAAATTTAGGTTGGGTGTCAGGTGCTGCTCCGTCTGGAAATGCTGGTGGTGATCTGACGGGCGTGTTTCCGAATCCCAGTCTGGTGAGCACTGGGGTATCGATGGGGACCTACCCGAAGGTTGCTGTGGATCATAAGGGCCGCGTTTTTTACGGTACGAGTCTATCGGTGGGTGACATACCTAATCTGCCCGCCAGTTGGATTACTACTGGCGCGCTAAACGTCGATCACGGTGGTACTGGGAGTTCGAGTTTCACCAACAATGGCGTGATCATCGGGAACGGTATGGGAAACCTATTATCAACTGCACCAGGGTTACCTTTTCAGTCCCTTACAATTCCGTCTAGCGGTGGGGTGCCGCGATTTGAGGCAATACATCTCGCTGAAAGTAATGCGGTAAGCGGGATACTACCGACGATTCACGGTGGTACGGGGATAGCATCAACAGCCACTTTTCCTAGCAGTGGTGTGGTTGTCACCCAGAACGCTGCTGAGACCTTGTCGAATAAGACGCTGGTGACGCCGATAGTTACCAGTGCAACGATTAACGGAGCAGCCTTCATTTCGGGAGCAACTTCCATCTACACCACCGGAACTATCGACTCCGGCCAGGCAACAATTCGAGGCGACCTCCAAATCCTCGGTGATGGCGTTATGGGAAAACGTTTAGTTCTCTCAGACAAAGGAACCACTAACTTTTTGGCTCTCAAGGCTCCGGACACTCTTCCTGGTAGTCAAATATGGACTTTACCTGCTGTTGACGGAACGCCAGGTCAATTGCTGCAAACTAACGGATCGGGACATCTCAGCTGGGTTTATGGTGCGGCACCGACGGGAGCCGCTGGTGGCGACTTAAGCGGAGTCTACCCAAACCCCACGCTCACAATGACAGGCATTACCCCTGGGACCTATTCGAAATTAGTCGTCGATGCAAGAGGTCGTGCAGTAATGGGCCAACCACTGTCTCCTATAGATATACCACCAATTAATGCCTCAGCGATTTCAAGCGGAATATTATCCATATTTAACGGCGGAACCGGTGCAACCAACTTCACGATGAATGGAGTCATCCTTGGCAACGGTAGCGGTAATCTCGTGTCCACTGGCGCTGGCACTGCGTACCAAACACTGGTAGTGCCATCCTGGGGAGGAGCTCCAGCTTTTGGTCCTTTAGATCTCTCTCAATTCGCCGCTGTCACGGGAATATTGCCTACTTCGAGAGGCGGGACTGGTGTCATATCCAACGCTGTCTACCCTTGGACGGGAACTGTTGTTACCCGTGATTCAGTGGAAACTTTAACCAACAAGACATTGAATTCGTCAATATTCACTTCTGGAACAATCATGCAAACGATGATTGATGCTAAGGGGCTGAGAATTTCAAACTCGAACTCGAATGAACTTGCCATGGTGAACTACGAAATTTCAAGCTCTAGACCATGGTCTACGGGAGTAGGTGGTAGCACTAACGGAACAATGGCCGTAGCTGATAAATACTTTATCATGGACAAACAGCTAAACTTGGTAAGATTTTTAATCGACACTAATGGTAACGTGGGAATCGGTACCACTTTTGCTCCTCAGACGCTGACTGTTTCTGGCGGGTTATTTGCACAAGGAAACGTCGGCATCGGAACAACAGCTCCGGGTGTAAAGTTATCTCTTGGTAATGACATGATGCCGTTAAAACTGGCACTGCTTGAGGATGTAGGAACTACCATGGGCTTCGGTGCGCAATCTGGACGGATAACGGTCACTGCCAATGGAAATGAGAAAATGAGTATCACTTCCTTTGGCAACGTAGGAATTGGCGTGAGCCAACCGTCTTATATGCTCCATGTGAACGGATCTATTGCCGGTAACGGCGCGTACAACCAATTATCCGATATCAGATACAAAAAGGATGTCCATGATCTGATCGGAAGCCTGGCCAAAGTAGTTGCCATTCGCGGTGTGAGTTATAAGTGGATTGACCAAGAAAGAAGCGGATTCGGCACTCAGTACGGTGTGATCGCTCAGGAGCTTGAGAAGATTTTACCTGACGTAGTGGTCACTGGATCGGATGGAATCAAGCGCGTAAAATATGATGACCTTATCCCTCTGATTGTAGAGGCGTTCAAAGAAGAAAAAACGATTAAGGACGACGAGATCGCCCAGCTTAAGGCGCAGTCTGCCGCCCTCAAGGCTGCGCTATGCGATAAATTCCCTGATCTAGCAATCTGCAACAACTAATCGACAGACCGTGTTACCGCACCACCTCTACCATAAACTTACGGCCCTTAATCGTCCCCTGCCGCAAGCTTTCTAGTGCCATCTCTGCGACGCTCTTATCGACCGCTACATATGAAAAGAAATCATGGATTTCTATCTTACCCACAGAGTTACCACTTAGACCGCCCGATTCACCAGTGAGCGCCCCAAGAATATCTCCCGGTCGCATCTTAGTTTTGCGACCGCCGGATATATAGAGCGTCACCATTGACGCCTGAGCAGCAGGCACGACTACAGCCTTCGCTTCACTTTGATCTAGCTTGATCCGTGCAACTCTCTGCCCAGTGAGCCCTTCAATAGCCTCAACTTTGTGCATCTCCTGCGACTGCACCAGAGAGATAGCCCTTCCGCTCTTACCCGCACGACCCGTGCGACCGATACGGTGCACATAGGTTTCAGGCTTGAGGGGGAGATCGAAATTAACCACGAGGTCGAGATCAGCAACGTCGATGCCGCGTGCGGCTACGTCAGTAGCCACTAATATGCGGATACTTTGATTGCGAAACTTTGCCAATACCCGGTCGCGGTCGGCCTGCATCAGGTCACCGTGAAGCGCGTCGGCGCTCAGTCCGTCGCTTCTTAGATTTTCTGCGATTTCTGCAGCGGTAATCTTTTGGTTGCAAAAGACAATGGCCGACTGTGGTTGCTCGACCCGTAAAATCTTTTGCAGCGCTTGCCACTTTCTGCCAGGTGCTATTTCGACTAGCTCCTGTTTCACTTGTGGTGCCGCTTCGACTTGAGCTTCGTCAGCGACTCTAATCCTGACTGGGTTTTGCTGCCGCGCCTTACTCATAGCCGCGATGGTAGGGGGAAAGGTGGCTGAGAAGAATACCGTCTGCCTGTTAGTCGGGATTGCTGCAAAGATCTCATCCATTTGATCTTCGAATCCCATGTCGAGCATACGGTCAGCTTCGTCGAGTACGATGCACCGAAGTGTCCTAACATTGAGGCTTCCGCGTCTCATGTGATCAAGAACCCGCCCCGGAGTGCCGACCACGATATGGACCCCATTTTCGAGGGAGGGGAGCTGCGATCTAGCGGGTTGGCCACCTGAGAGCATCGCTACCTGCAACCCAGGCAATCGTCGCCCTAACTTGCGTATTTCTCTAGCTACCTGCGTAGACAGCTCGCGTGTGGGACAAAGGACTAGGGCTTGAAGCTGGCGTCCGCTCAAGCGGATCTTCTCGAGTATAGGGAGCGTGAAAGCTAAGGTCTTGCCACTTCCCGTACGAGCCTCTCCCACCACATCACGGCCAGCCAAGAGGGGCGGAATACTTTGCTTCTGAATGGGGGTGGGTTGATGATAACTCAACTCTTTCAGTACATTAAGGGTTTCGGATGAGAGTTTTAAGTCGGCAAAGTTGGAAGGGCTAGCCGTAGGCTTGAAATCGGTGGACATAAGAACCGTAGCTCCCGGCTAGCAGTTGGATTAGCTCGCCCGACGGGAGATATCACAAACGCTCTTTGAACGCCATTAATAAACATTTTTTTGTTGATATTTCAAGCATTCTTAATGGCTGACTTCGCTGGTGTATGACTTTATTGCCCGAGCGTTTTCCTACCCAATCATCATCGCAACTCATTTCTAACTCTTGCCACTTCCGAAGCGGAAAATCCCGTAAGCTGTGCAAGCCTAGCATCACTGAAATCCTTGGTTTCGGGAGCTGAAAGCAGCATTTTTAAAAACATTAGGCTAGCCTCCGCCTTGCCCTCTGCCTTGCCCTCTGCCTTGCCCTCTGCCTTAGCACCAGCAATGAGCGAGTCCCAATGGATGCGTGCCATCTCGCGCATACGTGCAATCTCGCGGGCCTCAGCCTCGGATGAAAGCTCCTCAAGCGCCGTCTTTGCATCTTTTAGCTCAGGTATAGACATACAGGCCTCCTCTACCGCCTGGCTCATAGGGTCTGCTAGGAATCCTAGCCATGCCCCTAGACTTACATCATCCGACGGGAGTTGTCTCTCCTGCCAGAGGCGGAACGCCTTCACGATCTCGTAAAACTTGATCTGTAGCTCCCCAATTAGCTCTGTAAATCCAAC
>OMIY01000051.1 GCA_900299215.1 bacterium
ACAGCAGAGCAAAAAATTCTGTGGGCTCAGACCTACTCCACAAGTATGAGCGCCAAACGTGCACTCCGCGACGCAGCCCCGCTAATCAGTCTAGCTGAAGCTCAAGAACAACAACGTCAGATCCTAGCCCGACGTGACCCCCTCGAGATCGTCACGCGCCTGACCCTGCGTAATTTTAACGTTAATGATAGCGCTGGTGTTACGGCAGCCCCGCTACCAGTAATTGAGCAAAGTTTCGAAGCCGTGCCTTTGCCAAGGCGGCACTTGAGAGCAGCCGTGACCGTCGGTTTTTCGAGCATAGACGCTTCGATGGGTGCGTGGTCGGTTGGCGGTCATCTAGGCACCTTGCTTTTGCGTAGCAGCCCGTCGTGGACGCAGCCGGATCTGTACGCCACCTTTGGCGCTCACTATGTACGCCTACGAGGTCCCGGTGCTCTTCCGTTCGCTGGAGAACAGGTAAATTTCAGCACGCTCAATGCCGATTTGAGCGAGCCACGCGCGGCTATCGTCACCTATAGACTTGCACTAGAGGCGCATGTTAAGCATCGACTGGGAATGTTGACCTTTGTCGAGGCTATTCCAACTCTTGGTCCCTCCTCCAAAAAAGTCATAGTAGAGCGGAGTCTCTTAGGTATCCCGTACCGCGATTGGGGAATCGGCATGGTGATCCGATGGTAAAACCCAATGCCTGTAAATGGCTTATTACAATATTGCTAGCTTACTTGGGATGTAGCTACTCTAGCTCAGGGTACGCCTTGTTTAGCCAAACAGCGAGCGATCTTGATGTGTTGCGCGACGCTATTGAGCATGAGTTGGAGGTAGATCCAAGCTTGCGTCAGCGGTTAACGCCTATGCTAATTTCAACGCCGATCCATCATTGGCGAGAATCGCGTAATGACTTTGCCGCGGCAGTGACAAAAATGCTTGCAGCAGTTTTTAGTAAGAAGGGCGAGCTGGTTCAATGCCCGGATTGCAATAATTGGCGTGTCAAAGTGCAGGAGGGTGGAGCTCTAGTCATCAATAATGGTGAGCTCAGCTTGGCTGAACTTGAGAGGCTGCGTCATGGTAGTCCTTACGGGCCAGCAAAATCATTGGCCTTGATCGAGGAAACTCCTGCCGGTATTGCGTTCAAAGTGATCAGCCTTGAAGATGGGCAGATCATGATCTCTACCGTCGCTGATAGCACCTTATCGATCAACAAGACTCGCCCATACCTACACCTGCAGCAAGAACGTGAACGGCGTCTACGTGGAGAGGCATTATCCTACGTCTTTATCAATCTAGGTCTCTATCCTCAGGGGCTTTTTCAACTTGAGTATCTGGAACAGTGGGGTAGTCGCAACCAATACATCACGGGTCTTGGTCTCTCATTTTTTAACCCAGATTTTTCACTGGGAGCTGTGATGCACTATATGCTGCCGCAAAGTAAAAAATTGCAGATCGTTGGTGGCATCTACGTTTCCCTAGCCAAAGCTTTGCAATCAAGCGTCGGATCCAATAATGACGGTGGAATGCCATTCCAGATTCAGACTATGGCCGAATATTCTGTTGGATCGAATTTTGGCCTGTTCGCAGGGATTTCTACGCAAGGTCGACTGAGCGTTGGCTTTAATTTATATAACCCACTCTTTTTGCCGTTCTTGCTCTGAGAGGAGAGCGTGATGACCCGAATCGCAAAACATAGGCTTACGGTCCTGGCTCTAGTAGCGATTAGCCTCTCGGGGGCGGCATGCACCTCGACTCGGGAGTTTTGGCGCTATGTGGTCGAGGATGAGGTAGAAAAACCGCTTAGTCAGCGCGACCGGGGGACAGAAGATGCCCCAAGAGTGTTGTCGCCTCATAATGTGAAAGTTGTTTATAACGACGGTTCCACCTCTACAGAAGTTCTAATCCCGATACTTAGCTCTGGACAGCAAGTCGTCATCGACCATAAATCTCGTTCCGCTCCGCAGGCTTTGTCGGTGGTGCCTATTCCTCCCAGCGAGGCGGATAAGTCTCTAGAAGATTCGTACGTTGAGAAGGGGCACCCGGTTGCAAGTAAAAGTGCACCAGTCAGTATTATTAAGACTGAAGAAAAGATTCGTGAGCTAGTCAAAGAGGGTAATTATGCCTTAGCTCTTGAACACGCAGAATTGATACTGAAGCGCTATCCAAACCACGTCAAAACACTGCGTACTAAAGGCTCGCTTCTACTTCGCCTAGGAGAGCGTGATGCCGCGCTAAAGACCTATTACAAAGCGCAGGAGATTGAACCAGATGCGCGCGTCGAGGAACAAATTCGCACACTTGAAAAATCTGCCAACGGCAAATGATCTTATTTTTTGGGGATGACTCATGGCTTTGACACAACAACTTCTGATTCTGATGGGACTTGGGACGACCGCCACGTCGTTGGCTCAGGGCGTGCAAGTCCCACCTGTAGTTAAACAGCAGGTCTTAGAGATCCAAGACCGCTTTGGCGCGGTGCTCGATGAGGAGTGCCCAAGCAACCAATGCTACTCGGTAGGCTGTAAAGCCAGCCGCTTTGAGACATTGGACCAGACTCAGGACTCGTCTTTGCCTGGACTCGAGACCGATGGTAATACGGTAAAGCCGCAGTACCACCTATCTAGCGTCCTATGCGAATTTGCCTATGAGCCGACTCTGAGTGCTGATGACCTAAATAATATCCGCCAACGAGTTGGTCAGAAGGTTAAGACCGTTGGCGTCAATGTGCAGTTGTCCACGCGGCGTCTACAGACTAAGGCGAGCGAGCCAGCTGCTACCGCGGTTACACCCAAGGAACCACCTGTGCCGATGGTTGATCCCTCGATAAAGCGCCAGCTGTGGGCCAAGATTCTGCCA
>OMIY01000052.1 GCA_900299215.1 bacterium
ATCAAAATATGGAGGCCTAATTTGATGACCCGTTTCTGCCTTATTTTACAACTTATAATGATGACGCTAAATCTAACTGGCTGCGGCGTAGCACCATCAACTCACTCAAGTGCATCCAAAGCTCTTAGCGCAACATCAACCGAATCTGCATCTGTCGAGCTCTTTTACTGGGACAATAAGAACCTTGGGTTTGGTCACGTCGCAGTTAAAATTGCTGCAGCTCCTATGATCGGTGATGACATCTACGTAAGCTATGCCATGGGCAATGATTTTGCTGTCGACCTTCAAAAGCATGGTAAGGCGCCCGAGCGTCTCACGCTCCCTCCGCCGTCTCCAGAAACCCTAGAGCACTTCATGTCGTGGTATTTCAATAGCACTTACGCTGATCCCTATAGTGACACTTACGGACAAGACTACAATATTCTGCGTCACAACTGCGCTCACGCAGCACTCAATGTGCTTCGGCAGCTAGGATATGCTCTGCCAATCAACGGCGATCACCCATTGGCCCTGAGGCCAAATCAAGTCTTCAGAGCGGCTTCGGCAATCTCAGCCCTGGACACGTCGACAGCCGTAGCACCACTAGTTAACTAAACTAAAGACTAAAAATCAGTCAATAGTGGCGCTGTCCAAGCAAGTTAGCGACTCACCACTTCCTTTGCACTCCTGTCAAACCTAAAGTTCCACCCCCGGGGCACCGATAGTGATGCCATGACGCGGCAAGGTTGCCGGTCTACCCCTCTTACCCCAACGGGAGAAACCGATGAAAGCGTACGCGATTCTTGGGATTTTTGCCGCACTTGGTGCATGTGGCAAAAAGAAAAGTAACGACTCAAGTACCAGCACAGCCACTGATGCTGCACAAGTGCAGACGACATTGGCGCAAGCTTACCCAGGCAACTTAGCTCTCTCGGTGTTCCCTACTGACACTACTGCGACCACAAATCTACTGGCTGATGCAGATGAAGCTCCAGAGAGCCTCAAAAAGAAGGCTGCAGAGGCTGAAGGCTACATTAAGGGTACAGCTGATCACTGCCTCCCACCCGTATTTCTGCGCCCTGAGAAAGCTCTCGAAGAAAGCTGCTACGAATTCGATCAGGAGATGATTGCCGGGACCAAGGATGGCCACACCAATGGAACCTCCGATGGTAAGTCCAAAATGACGGGCAGCACAGAGGCGTGCCTCGTATCTTTTGCACGCGCAAAAATTAAGGAAATCGAAGGTTACATCGATCAAGGCTTGGGCCTTCAACAAGGCATGATCTGTCAAGCCGTCAAAGATAAAGTTGACGTGGCTCCTGCAACGACTGAAACCGGCCTCGACCTTAAGAATACACTCAGCGAAGCTAGCGATAGCACTTCAGACTCACGTAAGCCGACTCTTACCGTGAATGAAGCAAAAATGTCTAAGGACTCCGATGGCGTCTACCGCGTCTCGATCTCAGTATCGATGACTAAGAACAGCAAGACCGTGTCCCAGACTTACAAGCTGTCTCATGTACCAGACAACGAAGACAATACCGCCTACCATGGCGTCATGTCGATCACTCGTAACGAACCGCAAAATGCAGGCAACCAAACTCAAGGCAAACGTTACATCAGCGTTTCCTACACCAAAGAGACGGTTGACTCTGTAAGTAGACTGAGAACAGAGCTCCGCTCTGCCCGGATGGCGACGTCACTTGATGCCAGCGCTTTCAACGCAGATGGCACCCTGAATTACAATGCAGGCACCGATGCTAACGGCAGCTACACCGGCTTCGCTCAGGCCAATGACGCTGTGTCTTCCATGTTGTTTGTCGGCTTTGATCTGAACACTGACGATGACACCGGCAGCTTTGAGTACTGGCAAAATCCGGGCGGCAACTATGACGAAGCCGCACGTGGTATGGTTTTCAAACTTGATAAAAATGCCACGACTGGCCGACTAGAAGGCTGCGGCATGAGCGGTGCAGCACTCGGTGCTACTTTGCAGGACAGCCAAAGTATCCGTAAGTCCATTAAGTCTGGAACTAGACTTTCTCCGACGGGTTCCTACCATCCGTTTTTCAACACGGATCAGAGCGGTTCATGTACATCTCTGAGTTGCAGCCGCACGGTTAATGACCAAAGCGGTAACTACACGGCAACTTGGAGCATCCCATCATTCAGCGTCACCGCCAACCAAACTGCTGGCCAGGATTGGGCCAAGAAGCAGCATTCGAATTTCGTGACCAGACAGTGCGTGGGTCAATCTGCGGCTGGTGTTTACGAAATCGACACGGCGAAGACTGCAGACACAGCTGGGTTTGAGCTATTCAACCCGATCACCGATACCACTCGCGTGATTGCGAAACCCGATCGTCCAAAAGGACCACCACCAGCACCAAAATGATTAAGTAGAATCAAACAGCCACGCTGATCGTAACTGATCCGCGTGGCGTTTTTATTTACTACTTGGCTTTAACGTTGTACTGAGATCCTCGACATCACCGTCAGCTGCCTCTTCCTTGGTTGATATCGCTACCGACAACGTAGCAGTCCCCAAATTATCACTATCGATGTTCATGCTTGCAGAAGTCCGCGTGTTGTACTGGTAAATTTGCCGTAGTGTAATTTTATCAAGATTTTTTCGCACGGTAACGCCA
>OMIY01000053.1 GCA_900299215.1 bacterium
TTCTCACTCAGCGAAGGGTCTATCATTGTGAAACCAATTTTTGAAATATCTCTGCGATAACGGAGAAACGTAACATTGGCATTAACCAGGGCAGCCGGCATCGAAAGGCGCCGGTCTCCGTTAAAAAACGTCTCCTGCATCATTTTGAACTGCCGGTCTTGCCAGAGTAAAAGATCGCAACTCTCTTGCGAGAACTCAACGCCGTATCGCTTAGCCATTTCCAAGACATAGTGGTAGCTGGTACCCGCCCACAGTGCTCCAAGTTCAACGATGGCGCCGGCATGTTGAAGACTAAAGACCTTACCACCAATACGGTGATTACGCTCATAGAGCGTGATATTTTTGTAACCTAGGTCGGTTAGTACATGAGCTGCGCTAAGCCCAGCCGCCCCTGCTCCAATAATTGCGATACGCATTAAACTGTTCGTTAAACTGTTCGCTGCCAGATTCATTGGCGACTCTGTTCTGAGCGAGCAAGATTTGCATTAATTTTGCAGAGAGATCTTCAACTTGCCGCCATTTTCAGGTAAGCAAATTGTAAGCCAAGTGAATTAACGTAGGAAATTAGAGGCCATGCAAAAAAGCACCTTGAGATTCGTCATAACGTCTGCGTTAGCTGCCACAATTAGTGGCATTTCCCAAGGAGCTGAGAGACCTCGCAAGATCGAAGTTTTAGGACACAGGGGAGCAAGGGCAAGCCGACCTGAAAACACTATGCCTGCCTTCCGATTCGCCATCGACGCAGGCGCCGACACTCTCGAACTCGACGTCCAAATGACCAAGGATGGTTATCTAATTGTTGCTCATGATCGCACAGTACCAACTGCGCTCTGCCAAAGTATGGACGGTAGAAAACTGGCAACTGGACGCGCCATCCGTGAACTTACCCTGGCAGAAATCAGAGATTTAGACTGCGGAAGTTTGAAAAACGAAGATTTCCCCAATCAGGTACCTGCGCCCAAAACAACCATGCCTAAACTTGAAGATGTTTTAGAATTGGTTTCATCGCACCAGGGACTGGCGAAATCACAAATTAAACTGCAAATCGAAGCTAAAGGCGTGCCAAGATATACCACGGCCGCGGATAGTCCTGATGTACTCGCAGGAGCTATTATAGCCGCTGCGAAAAAGTACCAGCTGATCGATCGCATCGTGATTCAATCTTTCGATCACCGTGTCATTGCGGCCGCGAAAAAGATAAATCCGCGAATAAAAACTGCGGCGCTCCTCGCTCCGAATCTTCCGGATTGGGTGAGCGTCCTTAAATCTTCCGGAGCAAGCATCATATCCCCCCATCTAGACTGGGTAACCAAAGAGGCCGTCGATGCTGCGCATAAATACGGTGCCAAGGTCGTCCCCTACACAGCGAACCATGAAGCCGATTGGAAATTTCTGATCACATGTGGTGTAGACGGCATCATCACAGACGACCCCCAAGCTTTGATTAAATACCTAGCCGACAAAAGTGGGTAAATTTTTTACGCCTTGAACTCCAGGTATCAACAAAAAACGTTTTAAAACAGTCGCTTATACTCGCCGCCCGGATTCATTACCGGGCGCTTTTAAAGTCCCCACCCCTAACTGCCGAACTACCCCTTGGGTACCCCTTACGTTAGCGACCATGGGAGACTGTATAATGAAAGCGACCATCCAAACGACTCTGCTCGCATCGATGCTAATGAGTTGCGTCACTACACCCAGTGGGCCTGAGTTTCGCGAAAGTCGAGTGGTTGAGCGTATTGGCAAAGCCAAAGAAACGCCGTCGTGGGCCGAAGGTACTGTCACCATGTTTGAAGAGGGCCAAGACGCTATCTTTACAAGCGTAATGACAATGTCCGGCGACTCTCGTCCAGAGGCCTGCCTCAAAGCCGCCGACTTGGACTCTCGCAGCATGATGCTCAGGCATATCAAAGACACGATAACGGCATCAGGTCAATTGAACGAAGTCTCGGCTAGCTCAGATCCTGGATACGAGAGTCTGATTGCATTTCTATCTCAGGGCAAAATTACTGGCGCAAAGACCACTGAGCGTTACTGGGAGAAAGCCGAGGAATCCGATAGCGCTGGTGCTCGCGTTCTTAGGTTGCGCTGCGCCGTCAAGGTCGCTGTGAAAAAGACAGAACTCCAGAGGCAAATGCGAGAAGCCACAGAGGTAAAGTCTGGCAATGCAGAAATTCGGAAAAAACTGCTACAGGCACAGGGTGAGTTCATCGAAAGTCTAAACCCGATCAAAGATCAGGATGCTCAACCCAAAAGTCTGTGACAGGATGATTGGAAGAGAAATTGGCCAAAGTCTGCTTGGACTCGAGTCTATCGGTAGACTTTGCGCGAGATGAAGCAATTCGTTTTTTCAAAGCCTCTCCTGGCAATTTTTTGCCATAATGGAGGCGTATACTCATTAATAAACTAAAATAAGAGCGATATCGATTTTCACCAGTCAATATTGGAAATTTACGTGAAATGACTAATTATCGCTTAAACATTGTCTGGCTAAAGAAAGACTTGCGGATCGATGACCATGCACCTCTGGCAGCTGCATTAAAGGCTGGCCACGCCGTCGCACTATATGTTTACGAACCCAGTCTCATCGCCGTCGAGGAATATGACACCTCGCACCATCTTTTTCTAAATCAGTGTCTCGATGAATTAGCCACTGAGCTGCACAGCATTGGAGTGCCGTTGATCACTCGCAAAGGCGAGATACCACAGGTATTTGAGGACCTGAGGCAAAATCACGGCATAGAGGCTATCTATTCCCATCGAGAAACCGGTCATTTCCGGAGCTTTCAAAGAGACTTAAGAGTTAAGGAATACTGTCTGGAGCAGGGAATAGCCTGGCATGAGTTTAGTCAAAACGGTGTTATTAGGCGCCTAGGTTCTCGCGACGGCTGGGCAGCTCGCTGGAATGCTCGTATGTCTGAACCATTAGTGCAACTACCAATCAGCCACGAGCCCAATCACGGCAAATTCAAGTCGGACGGAATTCTATCTGCCGCTGACTTTGGTAAACCATCGACTACCCCAAAGATTCTACAAAAAGGCGGAGCTAAGGCTGCAAAGGAGACTCTTAACAGCTTTTTTGAGAGTCGCGGTAAAAACTACGCGACTGAGATGTCAAGTCCAGTGACGGCCGGGGAAAGTTGCAGTCGCATCAGCACGCATCTCGCCTTTGGCACGATCTCCATGCGTCAAATTTACCACGAATTATTGCATTATCTTGCCTTGGCTGAAGACGCCCCACCATCAGCCGCCAAGATCACCAAAAAATCTTTACGTGCGTTTGAAGCACGTCTGCGGTGGCATTGCCATTTCATGCAGAA
>OMIY01000054.1 GCA_900299215.1 bacterium
CATCATTCGTCTTATAACTGTGGTCTTTCGAATCAAGCGATAGGCGCTTTCACCCTCAAGGCTTGGCCGTTCATTGCGAAGAAAAGTCTTGGCCTCGACCTTATCAAGGTCGGATCGGCATTTTTCCAGAGCCTGATCGTAGGACTGCACCGCCGACTGTAAAATATGATTCAGAGGGTGAAAGACGGTATGAGCGCTACTGGTAGTCGCCTTGTTGCGCCAATACTCACGTAGATTTTTTATGTAGAGTTGGTCCGTGCGGTGAATGGTTATAATGTATTTAGTAGATACAAAGACAGCTAGTTTACGAGTTAAGCGTCGTACCGAACTCGCCTGGTCCTCGGCTTCGGGATCGAATGATCTCAGGATGATGAATGACCAATCCTCGTAGCGTTCGTATTTAGGCAGGTGAAGTGGATCTAGGCAGTCCCTGACCATGAGCTGATGCAGCCCATAGACAGCGGCAAGAGCATTCAATTCGTCACGTGTGGGACCAACTATGTCTATCCAAGTATATTGGTGGCCATCGGCAGAGTTTATGACTACTTCTTGCATTTCTTTTCCCTACTAACTAGCAGTGAGGTCGCAGTCGGAAGTTGGATACTTACCAATGCTGCCTACTCCTAGGATCACTTTTGTTAATGCCGATTCAGTGATCTCGTCAGATGGGGTTGTAGTTGGGGTCATCCACATTCCTGCCCCATGCACGTCCGGGATCCCCAGTTGGGTGCCAAAACCAGGGAAATAGGTTGGGTTAGGGGCAAGCTCGACACCGGTTAGAGAGCAAACTTCAAGCACGTTAAGCCCACCGGACTGAAAGGCAGAAAGTTTGACGGTTGATTCGTCTCTTTGGCTGCATCCTACGTTACGACATTGGCGCAGGATAACCAGTTGCGCATCGACGGCGCCTGTCAAATATTTAGGAATTGGTATTTTGAGTTCGGGGCCCCGATATTTAATCTCGCAATTGCTTCGGGAGCCTTGGTTTTGACATTGTATTGATGCGGCAATGGTTTTGCCACTGGACTCATTGACCAAGTAGCTGAATACGTCGTGTAACATCTTGACCTGGCCAGCCGGAACTCTATGCGTAAGGGACTTGGGAAGGTTGCGAATATTACCTTCACTTGCATCCATGTCGGTAGTTTCGCGAAACCGGGAATCGGCTCTTTCACCTCTAAGCTGGCAGTGGCTATTTGGGAACGCTCCCAGTGGACCGATGCCAGCGTAAGCAGCGATAGGTTTGTAATTGGTCATTGGTTCTAAGGCCTGTTTACCTGAGCTGTTTAGCTTCGGTCGCCCTTGATCATCATAGGCCGGTATTTGGTCTTCAAATTCTTCGACGGAAACGCGAAGCCCATGAACCTCAGGTAGATAACCTACCGAGCTTATCAGTTGTCCTAAGTAATCAAAGGGGGCTTTCCAATCATCGGTGCTTTTTGTGCCGATTTTAGCCTCTAGGCCGCGGATGTCGCAAACTTCGAAGTCATAGATAGCTTTACCTTCATTAGACTTGCGGGAGACACTTCGCCACCACATCTGAAAAGATTTATCCCCGCAGTTTCCGATAGTGCACCCTTTCGATAGCACCACGTGGCCGGCCATGGTGCCGAAAAGGAACGAACCTAGGTTCATTTTAACCTCGGGTCCGTCGTAGCGCATCAGGCAGTGATTTTCACCAATACCGTGACTCTCGCACTGAATGGTTACAGGAAGTGTGCGTCGTGGACCGCCAGATGGATCAGATGCAGCAACGATTAAGGGTAGGTTGCGGTAAGCTTCAGCGGCCATTTGAGCAGGCAAAGCCGAGCTGAACGTAATTGGTAGCCCCTCTGATGTTGGTGTGCCTAAACCTTGAGCTGAAGATGGAGAATTGGAATGGCGGCACTGCAGGGTAGCAGCGCTTATGATGGTGCCAGCACAGACCAAGGCAAGCTTGGAAAACCGCATCGACTAACTCCTGAGTCTTTAGAGTATGACTCAAGGATACCACATACGTGGCAGTCGATGCAGATAGGCTTATGAGTGATGTCAGATTGGCACTGATTTCAATAAAATCACTGCGTAATAGTCACGGGCATCAGTCCACCACTCAGTAGGCTGCAGACCATGGGTGGAGGTTAGAGTTTCAATATCGCTTCGCTCAAATTTGCGAGAACTTTCGGCGTATATAGGCTCATCTTTTTTCAAATGATAGTCCTTACCAGAAATCTGGATCGTTTGGTCAATTAAGCTGACCAAATTGATGTCAATTTTCTTTTCGGCTCTATTGAAACGAACGTCGTGGCGGAATTGGTCGACGTTGATATTGCCTTCAAGCTCACGATTGATTCGATGGAGTACGTTTAAATTAAACCGCTCGTTCGCTCGATCTGAGTCAGAGTAGGCGTTCACTAGGATCTGCTCGTCTTTTAGAAGGTCGGCGCCCAGTAGCATATATCCATCGTCACTAACGATAGCTTTGCAAATTTTAAGCAGCGCATGGGTATCTTCCATACTTAGATTACCTAGAGTCGAGCCAGGGAAAAAAAGCAGTGGGGTCATGCCAGTCAAATGTTCTTGCCAGGGGAACTGCGCAAGCTGCTGATAGTCAGCGCAGACTGCTTTTACTTGAAGGTCTGGTAGGTCCTTTGCTAGAGCTTCTGCTTCTGAAAAAAGTAGTTCGCGTGAAATGTCGATAGGCATATACATTTGAACATGGCTTAGATGCTTCAATAGCTCACGGAATTTTGTACTACTTGCGCCTCCCAATTCAACGACGGCGACGGGTTTAGCGGTGTCCAGTTTGATCATCTCGATCTGCTTCATAATCGAGCGTTCAACTCTGGTTAGGTAGTAGTCATTGGCTTGGCAGATATCGTCGAAGTACTTAGAACCGATTTGGTCATAGCAGTACTTTGGCGAGAGATATTTGGAGGCACTGTTGAGGCCTTTTTCAACATCGCCGAGAAAATCATCAGCCTTCGGCTCTAGATCGATCAGTCTTAAGTTGGGGGTATACATCGATGCTCTCCTCAAATGGTGCCAGATTGACGGAATTTTCATGAATCGGAGCTTAGGATAAGGTTAGACCATGGGGCGACTTGCTGTCGGAGACCGACACTTGTTTTATTATACATAAAAAGTTTATAAAATAAACTTGATTTAATAATAAAATAATATTAAAAAGAAATCGGTTCGCTTGCTTGGATCCCC
>OMIY01000055.1 GCA_900299215.1 bacterium
GCTGGTATGTAACGAGACCTCTTATCCTGCTGCGCCGGCGCAGCAGGATAAGAGGTCTCGTTACATACCAGCTATTGTCAGGCATGAGGATTGGATCAGAGACCAGGCGATACTCCAATTTCTTGGCAATTTCGTTTATGCGAATCCCGATAAAAGCCATGAATCGTTTCTGCTACAAGTAACATTTCGGAGTTTACCAACCACCTGAACCCTTCACCGTTAGTGAAGACCCAAACTCAAGGTTTGGCGTAAACCTGCCGAAGCCTACCTTATGACGACAAAGGACCAAAACGGAAATTCAGGCTTAGCTACCACTGGCAACAGGGTGCGGTTACGGCTTATTAAGTGCGACGATCCGGTTGAGCCGCAGCAAAGTTCAATCGCACAAGAACGCCAGACTGCCACGCTACCAACTAAGTCCAAGTCTCCACTAGTCCAATTCATGGCGTCCTATGCTGAAGCTATCGAGCGACAGGTCGAGGAATTAACTAGCGGGCTAGTCTAACCTCCATCAAGGTCAAGCGCTTGGTAAGCTCGCTGAGCTGAACTTCGGATAAAGGCTTTTGCTTTAGACAGCTAAGCTCAAAAGACCCATCTATCTGAGACACCGTGACACCTTCCAGTCCGTGGCGGTCAAGCAGCTGATCGATATCTTTTTGAGTCTTGAAGCATCCAACCTCAAAACTGCGACCTGTTTTCCTGGTAATGGATTCCGTCATTCCAGCTATGGAACTATCACGCCAGAAAGCGCCGACTGCTTCGTCCATGGTGACAAAGTCCGGCGAAATCCAAACCCCGCCAAACTCTCGCAGGATACGAGCTACATGAGAGGCGACCACTTCCTTTTCAGCCGGCATTAGATATGGGAGTAAGCCTTCGTGAATGATCGCCACAGGTTTGCTCGGATCAAAGTGGCTTAGCGCAGTCTCGATCTCATCCCATGAGAGGATGTTACAGCTGCGGTAATGCAAATTCGCTGGATGCGGTATCCCGTAAATGGCGCGGATTTCGTCGCTAAGGACAGTCTTCTCTTCTGTAATCTCCGGCAAGTCAGTCTCCACATAAGTGAGACTTGGATTGCGTGACATGACTAGGCCGCGCAGAGCGACACCACTGGCAAACTCTAGCACCTGCGTAACGCCACTGCGAAGGACTGCGGCTGTGAGACTTTTGTAACGTGCTTCGAGCAATGCATCGAACCAGTTTAGGGCCTCGGGCTTTAGTGCAGCCATACCGACCATGGAGCTGTACACGGGCTCTGCGTCGATGAGCTTAGCTACCTCGGCAGCATATGGAATATCGGACGCCGCTCGGCAGAAGGCGACCAATTTAGCCGTAAAGCTGATCTTACTATGGGCTGGTAGCGTTGCTAGCTCGCCCGTCAATTTGCTGGGCTCGATATTTTGGTCCATTTGCTTATCCCCCGATCTTGAGTCGACGCTTCCTTACCATACACCACTGACAATGTGGATTGGTTTAGAGATCGCTTAGAGCAAGGCTTGAACTGGCATAGAAGTTGTAGCGCTTTGGACGTGTGAGTCATTTAGCTCTCATCTTCCGGAGGTTCGTCATGGGAACAGTTCAAATTCATACCGGGCCCTTTGCCAAATCATCAGAAGCCCAGGATTATTCGGTACTTGAGAGAATCCTAATCAGGGGCAGTCACCCAGTATCGATGTTTTTCTATCTAGTGAGTTGGACCTGGGGCATTTTCTTTTTGTGGAACCATCAATGGCCGTTGGCACTGGCTGTGGTCGTAATTGGCCGGTTATTTGGCCATTTTTCTGTGCGGCACGCAGATGTTGCGGGGATGGCGAAGACGACCTTGGGCAAAATAGCGATCCTGCATGCAAATGCGTTTAACTTCAGCACACAAACCATCGGCGCCGTCATCTTACTAACTGGCATCTGGATGCATTCGACGGAGACTATTCTCAGTGCCATCTCGATCATCGCGCTTGGACATATGGTTGGATGGGCTAAGGTTAATGAAAGCCTAGATCTTCATGGGCCAGCCGCTAGGAGTTAGTTCCTGGGCTTGGCAGTTTTGGGATTGACCGAGTAGGGGGAAGCAAATACCGTCGCAGTATTACATACACACAATGGAGCGCGCGACGGTATGGCTTCTAAAAAGGTGCTCATCATCGGTGCAACAAGTGGAATCGGTCAGGCTATTGCAGAGCGTCTCATGGACGCACAACATCATGTGGCTTTGGCTGCTCGCGACCATAATCGCCTAGAAGAATTAGCAGGCCGCCTCGAGACGATGGCAATCCCCATCAGCGGTGACTACAACAGCATTGTCAACGCTAGCGTGCACGCTGCGGAATCTCTTGGCGGCCTCGACGGTGTCGTGTGTTGTGCGGGATCCTTGCTTCTAAAACCCGCCCACCTCACCAAAGAAGAGGAGCTCGATGCAGTTCTGGCGGCTAATGTGAAGACTGCTTTTGCTACCGTGGCAGGAGCGGCCAAGGCGATGCAAAGCACTGGTGGGTCCATTGTCCTTTTTAGCTCCGCCGCTGCCCGCATCGGACTGACTAACCACGAAGCCATTGCGGCAGCCAAGGGTGCCGTGTCGGGGCTGACTTTGTCCGCTGCTGCCACTTATGCTGCCAAGGGGATTCGGGTCAACTGCATCGCACCGGGTCTGGTCGA
>OMIY01000056.1 GCA_900299215.1 bacterium
GGATGAGTGTGGTACCACCCTACGATTTGATCTTCGGGAAATTTTTTCGCGCCTTCGCGCAAAATCTCTTCCCAGACTTCATGTGTGAAAGTTAGAGAGATCTGTTCGGCAGATGCACTTAGAGCTGGAATGAAGCCGGAGATTCTTGTCTGTCCTTCGACTATTTTTCCAAAAAGCATGCCGCCTACTTCGGCCTCGAGATTGGAGTAAGCGTGCTCCTCCAATCCCGCCAAAACCGAATCAGTGATTGAAATACGTTTAGGTCTCCGCTTAGCGGCCATGATTCAGCCTTCCCTTACTATGTAGTGGATTCGTTCGCTAGTTCGTGATCTGACTGAGACGATGTCTGCCATTCCGAATCCCAGGCTCGAGATGTTGTGTTGCAAAACGGGATGATCAACCTCGATGCTCGACCAAATCTCTGTTGGGAGTGCCGCCCCACACTCCGCACATCTGCCATCACCGAGTTCCAGAGCAGACCGGAAGCGGGTTTTTGTTCCAGCCTTACTGCCGCAATTTCTACATTCTGAAATAGCGACAAGCTCCTCTTCGAAATCAAGAGCGTATGGTTCAAATCCTTGCTCTAGGGATGCCTTATCAACTAGCTCGGCCAGCGTGCCGCCAGGAAAAACATATAGGTTTTCGTATGAGTCGTGGGCCAGACAAAATGGGTCTTCTTGGTACCCGGTTACATACGTGCTCATAGAATCGCCCGTAAAAACCCAACACTTCCCGAGCAGAGATAGGAGTTGGCTATTCCCAACGAGAAGCTTGATAACTTCCTGAACTTGCACCGAAGCAACAATGCCAGCGGTTGTTGCATTTGTAGGTGTTTTACCACTCAAAATCTCTTCAGGCGCAAGAAGTGCACAGGACTTGCGATGCGCCATCTGCTTCCAGTCGTTTTCGCTCAGCGTGCAGGCATAGCATGGGCCTTCTGGAGGGAACATTCTCACTAATCCACGAAGCCCCTCAATGGCTGCATCGATCCAAGTGATTCCAAGTTTTCTGGAAGCTTGGTTTACCCACGCTCTCGCCTCGCGATTGTCAAGAGCTCCAATGACTACATGGAAATCCCGAAGGTACGCTGCGCCAAGCCTTTGAACGGGTGATACCAGTCCTACTGCGTTGACATCTGGGTTCAGCTTAGACGCTTCTTCCGCAAGAACCTCAGCCTTAGGCCTCCCCTCGTGGTCCTCTCTAAAGAACACGCAACGCGCCAGATTGGAGTGCTCGATGAGATCCATATCCACGATCGTTATACTGCCGACCCCCACAAGCGCTAGGTTCTTTACAACTTCATTCCCAATCGCACCTGCGCCAACAACTAGAACTCGTCCGGCCTTCAGCTTTGATTGGTCCCACCAGGTGATCAGCTCCTGTCGGTGATACCTGGAATTGGTGTCATCAAGCTGAATCATCGATTACCCTGCGACGATCTCAGGCACCAACCGCAAAGTATCCCCAGCTTTGACTCCGCTCCCGATGAGTGTCGAGTCATCACGAAGTTGAGACTGTGATTCGACGTGATGAAACCTATAGGACATCGGTTGCCCATCCGGCCCTGAAAGAGGTAACCCCAGGGCTTGAACGACAGCCGCAAGAACTCTTGCAACCGGCTGGTCGGAAGGCATCTCGACGTCGTCTCGCCGACTACCTGTCGCATCTGTAATGACAACTTTTAGATCTGCCAATTCGCTATCCCCTAACGATAGTTCTGTTATTTATTTGTTTTGCTTTTTCTCTGAATCTGATCTCGGTTGAGCCAAGAATGATTACTGACCCCTCTTTTAGTTTGTGCTCGAAAGCAGTGACACCATCTACTGAAATTGGGATGGCCCTGTCTGTAGCGCTAATCGAAACTGAGGAACCAAATTTCTTAATCGTCGCAGCAAAGGCAGCGATACCTGGATCCTTGATCAAGGTTACATTCGCTGCTGGCGATGACCCGAGCGTGATGGAGTTCTGGTAAAGAATAAATTGCTTGCCGGCCATACCGCCACGCACGATTTCCAACCAACTAGACTTTGTGGCCTGTTCAAGTAGTGAAACACTGAGGCCGACGGCACCACCAGTCACGCACAAGCCCACAATCTGAGCCTCAGTTTGCCCTTGAAAGAAATCGAAGAGAAAGCCGCCGATAAAACCGCCCAATGCTCCACCAGCAGCCGTGACCAAAATGCGGCGAAGCGCTAGCGAAGGAACTCCGACCGAGATGCCTGCAGACAAACCCAGCACCATCCAGGCCAAGCCGCGGTTCAGGTGGTTCCGATTTGCGAATTCTGTGTAGAACGAATCTGCATACGGATCAAGCCCAGAATCCATGAGAGCGTTGTAGGTATTTTCGACAAGCGCGGTATAGGTCCAGTTTGCAATCAGCCCAAAAAGTAGCGACGCCACGACTGCAGCTGGAAAGGCAAAAAGAACCGAACGACCGAGTTTCGAGGCGCTCCGGTTTAGACCGGCATCGGCAAGCACCAAAATCATTGCAATGATGAGGGTGATCGAGACAGACGATTGCATGTTTGCGGTGAAGGAGTCATCTGTAGCCGGAAGTAAGTTCCAAGCCATCCAGATGGCAACACCAGAGATCAATCCTGCAGCCGAAAGAACGATGACTGTAATCACCGAATCTCGACTCGATGTGCTTACGCCCACTTCGCGAACCAATGGTATTTCCTTGGCCTTGCCGATGCGCTCTTCCACATCCTTAACCTCGGTCTTTTCGAGGTCTTCCGTAGTTATTTTGATAACTTTACTGTTCGAATCGGTCACCCAATGTCTCCACTATCTACTTGATTTGAAACCCTGACGACAGGCGTTTGGCATCCCAGAGTCAGATCAATTCGCCCTACAGGCAAGTTATCTCGCTGAGAGTTGACCCAATCCGCAGCAACTGCGTTAAGCGGAGACAAAATGTTGTATTTCTGCCATTGAAGCATTTCGCCTACCTCCAGAATGATGTCACTGAGCGATTGGGCGGGAGTCCAAAAGTCAGCGATACAAATGTAGTCTCCAAAATTTGGGTGAAAAACGGACTCCGCCGCCACAGCTCGGGGTTTGTCTTTGGGATAACCTGCCGGTAACTCGAAATCTACGACGGTTACATTCGTGATTATCGGCCTGTTCTGTGGATCAAGTCGCAGTGAAGGAACTTGGTAAACCACGCGATAGCGTTCTGGGGGAGTCACGCCCATCGGATGAACCCTAATCTGCGGATGTCCATCGAATTTGTTGCGAATACTCTGGTAGTCGCTTTCTAGTCTTCGAATTCTTGGAGAGCTCAAGCTCTTGCACCCCCTGGTTGAAACTTCTTCATGTCAGGATTCTCAGGACAGCCGTAGGTTACGCAGCCACCGAACTCCTGCCAGCATTCGACGTGGTGAAAAACTTGACATTCTGGACATCGAGGTCCAAAAGCTCTGTTTATCGGGCCGGTGCAGAAAGCACAGGATGCTGGCTCGCCATCTTTCTCGTTCAATAAACCATCCCCCCTACCAGAACTGACGTTATTACCTGAATGATACAACTTTAGCCTTGTGGCCAAACCCAGATTTCTGAGAACTTCTATTTCATTATCATTCCCGTTCCTAGAATGGAGATCATGAAGATTCGACGAGGTCTCGGATTTTGTGATGTCGTGCCCCTTGGGTGCGGAATTAGGAGCAACCCATGAGCCACAACCGCGTCTCTACGCTGCTTGAAAAGGGACTTTTTGCCAGCCGTTGGCTGCTCGCGCCGCTCTACATCGGCTTGGCGGGAGCGCTCATCCTCGTGCTTTGGCGCTTCGGTGAGGCATTCGTGAAGCTAGCCACCAATGTGGCGGCCGGGGATGACCACGGATTCGTGCTCGAACTACTCGCGCTTCTCGACCTAGTGCTGCTGGCGAACCTGATTCTGATCGTGATTTTTGCCGGATACGAGAACTTCGTCAGCAAGATCGATGCCGCGAAAGAGAACGA
>OMIY01000057.1 GCA_900299215.1 bacterium
GTTATAGCATTACGTGGAGGCAGTGAGGCTCTTAAATGATCGACTTTTGGTCATTAGTCGTCAATTATACTAATTAGGGCGCCCAAAAATCGGAGAAGATTTAATGACAAAGCATAGGCAAATTCGAATTTCCAGCTATACCTTCAGGGCTTATTGCGTTTGCTTGGGCCTAGTAAAATGACTTTACATGCATCAGAAATAGTGCAACTTTCCTTCTTTTGGAAGCCGCTCTATAGCGTTAGAGCTGATCAAAGCTGGAGCGGTTAGGATTGAATTGGCTACGACGAGAAAACGATGTTTTTGCTTCTCCGCCCACTAAGATAGTCTTCTACATCGTAGGCTTTAGGCATGAACTAACGCTCGTGCGTTACTAACTTCCTCCGTCCAGAGATTGCTCGGTTGTTAGATGGTAATAAGGAATTTCAGAAATTAAACTTGTTTAGCAGATTGAAAACGCTATTAAACCGTTGCATTATTAAAGGTCTATCAGCTTATTTCCTTGCACATAGAGACAACCAAAATCAAGTTTCTCGATGAGATCTTCTTTAGAGTTTTGGACTGAAGGTATGGGATGAATTTTCGCAATGCAGCTATGAGGATCATCTGGTACGCCGAACTTTCACGCTGAATATCGAACTCTTCAATAGTCCAGAAATCCCACCCCCACCCAGGGCTTTGGGTTTTCTCTTGCCTAGGCAAATGAAATGATAAAATTATGGGGTTAGTCTGAGTCTGCGCCAAAATGCAAGTATTTGGAGAACTTCAGGACGACGGCTTTACTCTAATCAAAAATCCATACTCACTGCCCTATCTTAGAGATCTTACCTCATGGCTTGACTTTCAGCTTCCTATTCTTGCAGACAAATACTATAATGATCCCGCAAATTACTTCGGATTGAAGGACGAACAGGAATTCGGCGTCTTGTACGATATGTGGCAGAGATTTCCTATATGCAGAGAGCTGGCATCATCGCCTGCAATTTGCTCCGCGCTAGAGCCTGTGCTCGGCAAAGACATTTTCCTTTACGAAAACTCGTTTTTATTTAAATCGGCGAAGACCCAGGATTATGTGCCGTGGCATCAAGACTTTATGAATAGACCTGATGAGCCTATAAAGTTCGTTGCTTTTATCAGCCTCGACCCGCTGCGCCAGGGGGAAGGTGCCTTGCGAGTCATTCCTGGCAGTCATAAACATGGTTTTTATCCATATAGAACCAAAAGGGGACAGGCACATCACACTGGTATTCCAGAGTCCTGCTACAGCTCGCTTTGCATTAATGATGCAGTTTATATAAATCAAGATCCAGGAGATATACTTTTGTTCAATCAACTACTTGTGCACTCGCTGGATGAGGGCTCTCCGACGAGCATATGTCAATGTAGATCTTTTCGCTTCTCTTATCAAGGTTTCGCTCAAATGTATTCACCGCGGTTGTCTCCAATATCGATCTTCGGCGGAGATCCCAGCTCCATCCGCAAACATGGCTACAGCCCACACATAAAGCACCTAAGGTCTAAATCTCTTGTCTATCGTGCATTAAATCGGTTGAAGCTTGGCGTGGGCCTCAAATGAGAAAGCCAAAAGTAATTCAGTTTCCTGTTAATAACATTTGCAACTCGCGTTGCCAAATGTGTGATATTTGGAAGCAACAAAAATCGCATGACATAACACCTTTGGAGCTGAGAAAAGTCTTGGACGATCCTCTTTTCACTGAGGTAAGGGGTGTTGGTATGAATGGCGGCGAGCCAACTCTTCGGAACGATTTAGCCCTGTTAGCGACTGAACTCTGTGATGGTCTGCCAAGGCTTCAAGCCATTTCTTTAATAACCAATGGTTTAAAGCCGCATTTGGTCATTCCACGTGTGAGCGAACTTTATGCAGTAACCAAGCAAGCCGGCATTAAGCTTGATATAATGCTTTCACTTGACGGGGTTGGTGATGTTCATGATCGAGTAAGAGGAAGATTGGGAAATTTTAAGGCAGTAGAAGAGTGCCTTCAGTACTTTCTCGCAAATAATATTGGCGATGCGCACCGTTTGGGCTGTACTTTGATAGCTGAAAATATTGAGCACGCAGAGCATTTGATGCTCTGGTCTGAGCGACAAGGTGTTTATTGTCGGTTTCGCGTAGGCATTCCTCACCAAAGATTGTATACCAAAGATAAGACCGAACCATTTGCGCTGACGAATCGGCAAAGGTTTCATTTATGCAACTTTCTTGACACATTAATCTCTAGATATGAGGCTTTCAACCCGTCACGACGCCTCTATCTAAAAAACCTTCGTAATCAGATCGCGTACGGATACCCACGTGCTAACGGTTGTGCTTGGCAAGATGAGGGAGTGACTCTCCTTTCAAACGGCGATTTTGCATATTGTGCCGTGGAGTCGCCTAATCTTGGTAATCTTCTGGGGAACGGTTCGACAGCTTCGACTCTATACCAATCTGGCAAGTCTATACGCGATGATTTAATTAATAAGAAGTGTGATAGTTGCTTGCATGACTATGAGGGAAGAATTCCAAGGCTAAGGGATAGGTTGCTAGTGCGAGGTCAGCAGGCCCTTTATAAATATCACCTGCCGGCAAAGCCATTGAGATCCCTCAAGGCTTTCTCGAGTCTTGCGCTGAATTCTTTGAAGTTGATGGATTCTCCACTCAGTGCTCAAGCACCTGTGATGAATCCTTTTGGCAAGGATAGGGTCCTTATTGTTGGTTGGTACGGAACCGAGACTCTTGGCGATAAAGCAATCCTTTACTCGATTATTCAAGGACTTAATGTTGCTGGGGTAAATTCGGAATCCATCACCATTGCGAGCATTGAGCCTTATATCACTAAATACACGCTGAATGAGTACGAGCAAGTTAATGGTTGTTCTGTTGTCTCGCTTTCTGAAGCCCTAGCCATGGCTAGAGCCGGTCGATACAGTCAAGTGATTTTCGGCGGAGGTCCCATTATGTCCAGCATTGGATATCTCTGTCCGATTGCGGCAATTTTTAGAGCTGTTAAGAAGGCGGGTGGTCAATCTATTATTTGGGGATGTGGTTTAGGACCAATTCGTAAATTATACAGAGATCTTCCGAGCAAAATTGCTATCAGTCAAATATTAAACTTGGCTGATGTCTGCGTCTTCAGAGACCAACAGAGTCTTGACTTGGCAATGACTTTCGTTGAGCCAGGTTTCAACGGGGACTGGGCGGTTGCTCTTGACCCAGCTTTTCATTGGGTGACCTCCGTTGCTCTTAGCTCGGGTCAGATTGGCGAGAGCAAAGAAAGCAAGTCGGAGGTTATTGGTTTCGCAATCCGAGATCTTCCCATTACTGAATATTTTAGCGATTTCAAAGGTGATGCCCTGGCGTTAAAAAGTGAATTTGAATTGACCGTCGCCGCCTTGATGAATCGTCACTTTACCAATTCATCTCTCTACCTCCAGTGCATGCATCGCCTCCCATGCGGCGGTGATGATCGTCTTTTCTATTACGATTTTTTGGGTGAAAAAGCGATCCAATATGGTTTAACTTTTGAACACCGGAGTCCTCTGGATGATGTGGCAAAAATTTCTCGACTGGATCGTCTTTATGCTATGAGGTTTCATTCGGTTGTATTCGGGGTAGCATTGGGAGTGCCTGTCATCCCAGTCGACTACACAAATGGCGGCAAGATAACATCTCTATGTCAACTTTTTCAGATTCGCTGTTGGAATCCGTCTGAATTTGTGGCTGAAACCAGAAATGGTTCCGAACTGATTGACCCACAGTTGCCTGATCAGCGCTTGGTCTCTGAGCTTATTTCTAAATCTCAAGCAACTTATTTGGACTTGGCTCAGAAAGTTGTTCAATTCAGTTTGGGATGAGACTAGCAGTAGTTAATTCTTCTGATATTTCTGGAGGTGCTGCCCGCGCAGCGTACCGAATCCACCATTCACTACGGAATGCTGGTATCGACTCTCGCATGTTGGTGAATGTGGATTTGTCCGATGATTGGACTGTAAAGGGTCCCACAAGCAAATGGGACAAGGCCATCGCCCGAATGCGTCCGCAGCTAGCGTCCCCTTTGCGATCCCTGTTGCATACTGAAAACCCGATCCTTCATTCTCCCGCGATTTTTCCATCGCGCTGGCCCGAGCGGATTAATGCATCCTGTGCTGATGTAGTTCATCTTCATTGGGTACAGGATGAGATGCTTTCAATTTCTGACATTCCTCGTATCCTCAAACCGATTGTTTGGACCTTGCATGACATGTGGGCTTTCTGTGGTGCTGAGCACTACACCATTGATAATCGATGGAGCCATGGTTACATAAGATCAAATCGGCCTAGTAATGAGAATGGCTTTGATCTCAACAAGTTCACATGGCGGCGCAAGCTAAAGTATTGGCGTCGCCCTATCCAGATTGTGTGCCCAAGCCAGTGGTTGGCGGATTGTGTACAGAATAGTGCCTTGATGAGCGCCTGGCCGGTTGCAGTGGTGCCCAATCCGATTGATACCGATCGCTGGCAACCTATAGAAAAGCCTCTTGCTCGTCACCTGCTGGGATTGCCACAGAGTTGTCCCTTGCTGCTGTTCGGAGCAATCGGTGGGGGTAAAGATCCACGCAAGGGGATAGACCTCTTACTCTCGGCCCTCTCTCAACTGCGATCAGAACCGATCTTAGAGAGCCTGCAGCTAGTGGTATTCGGTCAAAAATCTCCCCAACATCGTCCTCATCTCAGCTTCCCCGTCCACTACACAGGACACCTGCACGACGACCTAACCCTCCGCGCTCTTTATAGCGCAGCAGATGCAATGGTGATCCCCTCTCGCCAAGATAACCTGCCGAATACCGGACTCGAAGCCCACGCCTGCGCTACGCCTGTGGTGGCGTTCAACACCGGAGGAATGTCAGATATTGTTTCTGATCGCACCACGGGAGCTTTAGCACAACCTTTCGACCCAATGTCTTTAGCTGCCGCTATCCGCTGGGTACTGGAGGACTCCAATCGCCATCAGCGACTGAGTGCCGCCGCTCGAGCCCGCGCCGAATCCCTTTGGTCTCCAGGGCGGGTGGCGGGACTCTACACCGATATTTACCGGCAAGTGATTGAAACTCGTATGGCAGCATCGACCAAACGATGATGACAATTGGTTCTCTCTATTTGACAATGAAATCACTTTGGAGCGAAAGCCCAATTTTGGGAAGCGATTTTGGGGCTCTAAGAGGCTGCTGAAAAAGGGAGCCGACTGCGGGACAATGGTGCAAC
>OMIY01000058.1 GCA_900299215.1 bacterium
CGTGTTGCGCGCAACACGATACCAGTTAAACTTGCGCACCTGCTCTTTGCCCTTGGCGATCATGTCACGACGTAGCTCGGGCTTCGTGAGTACGGTGGCCATGGTCTCAGCTAGCTGCTCCACGTTATAGGGACTGACCATCAAGGCAGCTTCGCCTACAACTTCAGGTAACGATGAAGTCAGCGTGGTGACAACGGGCACGCCACTAGCCATGGCCTCTAGGGGTGGCAGGCCAAAGCCCTCGTAAAGACTAGGGTAAACGAATAAGTTGGCGCGCCTATAGAAGGCTCGAAGCATCTCATCGTTGACGAAGCCTTTGAACAGGATGTCGTCCTTGAACTTTTTGACCTTAAGGCGAACCTCGGCAAATAGGGGGCTTTCCCCACCGATGAGGACTAACTTAGGCGTAAGGCTTGGGTTGCGGCTACGCATGAGTTCGTAGGCCTCAAGCAGAGTCCCAATATTTTTGCGTGGCTCCAAAGAACCCACGTACAGAATGTAGTTGTCGAGGCTCAAGTCAGTTGGGGGGGTATCGGCGCGGTCTGGCGAGGTAAATAGATCATCCACGGCCCAATAGACTTGGCTCACCCGGTCAGCTGGCAGATTGCAAAATTGCAAGAGGTCATTGCGCGAGTTGTTGCTGTTGGTGATGACCTTGGCAGCGCGCCTAGCAAGCCGCGGAATGATGAAATTATACAGGGTTCGAAATGAAAAACTGAACCACTGCGGATTCACCACAAAACATAGGTCATGAATATGAACTATAGATTTGCCGCGATAAAGCAGGGGTGCCAAGTTGGCCGGTGAATGAAGTATGTCGATCTTATGCTTTGCCGCCAATCGCGGTAAAACGAACTGCTCCCATAAGTGATTGCGAAAGTTTTCACCCTCGCGAATATCTGAGGCGATAATCCTGACGTTAGGAAAGTTCCAGTCTGGATTATTAACCTGGTCGGGTGATGTAAAGAGATAATACTCGTTGATGTGATCAACGCGAACCAAAGCCTTGATCAGGTTATAAGCAGCTCTTTGTACACCAGTGCGTTTAGCGGCCAGAAATCTGCCATTGATGCCTATCTTCATGTCGGTTCAACTCGTTTTGCGGCGCCGGCGTTGCCTGCGATCCGACATTTCTTGTAAATCTCTACCGTTTGATCAGTCATCGCCTGCCATGAGAATCTTCTGGCGTGTTGAACCCCAATTTCTGACAGCTTCTTGCGTAGGTCCTGGTCCCTGACACCGAGCTCAAGTGCCCTTGCAATATCCTGATAGTCGAATGGATCGGTGAAAATCGCGCTATCGCCAACGACCTCTGGCAAGCTAGAAGAGTGTGCTACCACCACAGGTGCCCCACAGGACAGTGCTTCGAGCGGAGGTAAGCCAAATCCTTCGTAAGTCGAAGGATAAACAAATAAGTGTGTCATCGAATACACACTGGGCAAATGCTCTTCGGCAATAAACTTAGAGAAGTAGATTAGGTGCTTCTTGCCGTAGTTTTCGGCAATTCTGATCAAGCTCGTGTCGACTGGACAGGCTAGAACTAGCGGCACCGTCAATTGGGCGTGGCAGTATGCGCGCACCAACTGATGCACATTTTTGTGCGGTTTATTGTTGGATAGGCAGAAGATGAACCGTTCGGGAAGTTCATAAAGATCGCGGACGTAGTCCAAATATTCCTGATCCACCACCGGTCGATAGTTGTCGGAAACGCCGTTGTAAGTCACAAAAATCTTATCAGGTGAAATTGCCAAATTGCGGACGATTTCATCTTTCGAGAAGTTACTAACCGTCAGAATATAATCAGAGCGCCGAATACAGCTACGAACGAAGAGCTGATAATAGAATTGGTGAAACGGCGTATAAAACTGGGGCAGCACCATGTGATTAAGGTCATGAATGGTCATAACGAGACGACAGGGACAGACCAACGGAGCCATGAAAGACGGAGCGTGAAACAGATCCGCTTTGATGTCATGCAGTAGCCTCGGCAGCTCCCACTGCTGACTGAGACTCATCCAGCTTCCCTGGACAGTCTTAAGGCTCATATGCTTGGGCCAGGTGATGCTCTCTAGCGGACTGTTGGGATTGACGATGATGAAGTAATCGTCACCCAACCCGCTTTTCATGAGGCACATCAGCAACTCGTATACATAGCGAGCGATGCCATGCATACTGCCCGGGTTGATCATCCTGGCATCGATTGCAATCCGCACATATCCCCCTGGTGCCTTTAAGCCACCAAGGTAGCACAACTAAAGAACGTCAGACACAGTTTCGTGATAGTTCGCTTTAGAGGACAAAACCGATCTCGATCCCGATCTCTGGGGCGGTCTGAAAGCGGTTAAGCAGACGGGTCTTTTCGCTGTCCCCCATCGCGACTGGTGATACGGTCAAATCGATCTCATCATCAGGTTTCCGGTCAGCTACCGAAGCTTGAAAGTGGCGCAGCCCAAAGTAGCCACCAACTAGCATCGGGACATCGGATCCAACGTAGCGGTAGCCGACCCGTCCATGGCCAGTGGGGCCTTTTAGTGAAGCGTAATGATTGACAAAAGATGCGTCGGCTAGAGCGATTCCAGGGGCCGATGTGCGACGGTGCCAGCCTACGGATTCTTCGTGGTAGCCGAGTCCAAACCCATAATACCAGCCGGCCATTGATGAAGGTTTACTGTACCGGAAGTAGAGTAGGCTAACTTGACCGCCTTTGGTCATCATGGACTCACCGGTGCTCGCCACCTGGCTTGAGGGTAGGTCTTCGGCAAGGACTTCTCGACTACCCTCGAGTGCCAATGAGCCCTTGCCGTAAATATTAAGTTCAACCCTGGCAATCGGGCCTCGCTCGGTCGAAGCAAGCGGGAGTCCCAGCATTAAGCTACGATAGGGTCCGTCACCACCGCTGCCTCTCGATGACATGGAAAAAGGTCCACCGCCCTCCGCGAAGGCTAGCGAGCTACCACCGACCGACAGTCCAACCAATGCCGTTATGCCGATCAGGCTACGAAGACCAATGGCTCTCATTTTAAGGTAACGCATGGCGGTTTCTCCGGGATTTTGGGTCTAGAGGTGGGGTTAAGAAGGAAGGTCTAGGGTCAGGTAATATTAGTGTAACCTACAACGCGCTGGCGCCGAATCGGCAGTATTTGCCTGGATCGCAGCCAAGGATCGCGATATCGTCATTCAACTAGTCAATACTGACGGTTAGTCATCAATTGGTAATCAATTGGTAATCATTAGGATAGGGGCAATCGATGCTGGTCATTGCGCATCGGGGCGCCAATAAAGAGGCGCTCGAGAACAGTTGGGATGCGTTTGGGAAGGCTGTCGATGCCGGTGCGGTTCGCATCGAGCTCGATGTTCAGCTTAGCCGCGACGGGCATGCCGTGATCATGCATGATGACGAACTAACTAAGACCACGGGTCTTGAGCTGAAGATCTCGCAACTAGACCGCGCGGAGCTCAGCCGTCTCAAGCTCCGCAACGGCGAACCTCTGCCGTTCTTGGATGAGGTACTCGAGCGTCTGCTTCCCGTGATTGAACTCAATATTGAGATCAAAGGCGAGTCAGAAAAGCTCGCCGATGTGGTGGCAAAGTTGGTGGCTAATCACCCTAGGCGTGAGCGGATCATAGTGTCTTGTTTTCAAGCTAAGCCACTTGTCTGGATGAAGCACCATGCTCCTGAGGTGCAGCGGGCATGTCTTTGGAGTGCTGATTCCTTCAACTGGCCGTTTTTTGCGAACTTGGCCCCGAATGTCTTTCTTGCTCTGGCGAGCACTAATATCCTCCATCCTCATACCAGTCTGGTGGATGCTAACTTGATGGACCAAGCCGCAGCGCGTAACTGGCGGGTATACGCCTGGGCTGAGATGGTCGGCGAGGACCATGGTCGCGAGGCTCTTTGGACTACTTTGCGAACTTTTGGCCTTCACGGCTTATGCACAAATTATCCGCGCGAACTCAAACAATGGCTCGAGGAGGCAGATCGCTATGACCGGCTTGTCCATGACTAAATTTGACGACATCAAGGCTACAGAACGCCAATTTGATATCGGCAAATTGCGTATGCCGGATGGCAAGGTAGAACTGCGCTATGGTCGCGTCGTCAAAGATACCGATCCTAGCCATTATGTGGTGTTTCTACACGGGCGTGCCGAATGGATTGAAAAGTACGCCTATGTGCAAGCTGACCTTGCGCTCCCAAAGCATGTTGGTTTTTTAACACTTGATCATCGCGGTCAAGGTGGGTCAGGCGGTACGCGTGCGTACATCGACAGCTACGACACATATGTTTCAGATACGAAGAAAGTCATTGATGAGTTCACCGATGGTAAGCCCTATGTGTTAGTGGCTCATTCTATGGGTTCCCTCATTTCACTTTACGGCACTCTAACGGGCCAATTCACCCCGCGCTCCCTGGTGCTGTCATCCCCATTTTTTGGACTTCCGAGTAGGCCTGTGCCGACGCCGGTCGCTCGTCCATTGTCGAAGTTTTTGTCCCATGTCGGACTTGGCGGAGTGAGTAGTGGTGCCGGTGATTTTGGTCGGTCTACATTCGCTGACAACAAGTTGACGCACCGTGCAGATCTGTATCAGCGCATTGTGGCCGCACCTTACAGGATCCCTGGAGCGACCTTCGGCTGGGTATCGGCCTCATTTCAAGCGATAGACACATGTTTTGCGCCAGAAAAACTAAAGAATCTTAACGTCCCCACTCTGGTGATGGCGCCAACTTTGGAGCAAGTGGTTGATCCTAACTGTGCTCGGCGCTGGGCGGTCTCAGCGCAAGAGTATGCGCCCGCTGAGATTAGGCTCGATGTTTTCCATAATGCGCGGCATGAGCTATTTTCTGAGCTGCCTCAAACCTACAAAAATGCGATAGTCGCGACCCGAAACTGGATCTTGCCGCATCTCGAAGGCTAAGGGATGTCAGGAGTTAACCTTGCCTCGTTGCTATGCCATTGATTTTGGAACGTCGAACTCTCTCCTTGCCGCCGCCGATGGCGATCAAGTGATTCCACCGATCAGCCTGGATGCATCCGCGTCTGATCCGACGGTGCTCAAAAGTGTCTTGTACACGCCCATGCAAGGGCAATGGTACTTCGGCGCCGATGCCGTAAATCAATATGGCATCAATCAGGCTGAGGGGCGTCTATTCCGCTCGCTCAAGAAATATTTACCTGAGGCGGGATTTTCCGGTACCCATGTCCACAGTCGTTACTTTAACTTGCCCGAGCTTATCTCAGTTTTCTTGCGTGAGCTGCGTGAGCGAGCCAATACCTTTTTCAATGAAGACGTTACGACTGTAATGCTCGGACGCCCTGCTGTCTTTGCCAGTGATGGGGACAAGGACCAGTTAGCTGAAAAGCGCCTGACCACTGCAGCTAACTTGGCAGGATTCAAGGAAGTCTATTATTGTCCGGAACCAGTAGCTGCCGCCTATGAGTTTCGCCACCAATTAGACCGCAAGCGCAAAGTGCTTATCGCCGACTTTGGTGGTGGCACCTCGGATTTTACGGTCCTCAATATGGACCGCGAACAATTTTCCGATAACGATATTTTAGC
>OMIY01000059.1 GCA_900299215.1 bacterium
CCAATAAGCAGTACACCAGCTAGCACATTCAATTGGCTGCGCCAATGCAGCCAGACTACTGGCAGACCAATGATCAAAGCTATGATTTCGTTGCCTGTCATTTGATCCTTCAGAAATCCCAGCGTGGCAGCTAAAACCAGGCCAACAGATAGGGGGCGTAGAGCGATCTCTCCTCGTCGTACAAAGGATTTCTCCCGATTTTGGTAGTAAAGACGAGTGACAATAGTGGTGACGGTCACAGGCGCGATGTACATTCCAAGCGTACTAGCTGCAGCACCTTGTAAGCCAGCAACGTGGAATCCAATGAGAGTGGCCATGACCATATTAGGGCCAGGCATAAATTGGCCTAACACGTAGGTACGCATAACGGCGTCGTTGCTCATCCAATGGGATGTGTTTACCACAGTGTCATTAATAGTTGGGAGCATGCCGATGGCACCGCCGAATGCAAGTAGGCTAGCACCAGCGAACAGCAAAAATAGCTGCCAGTAAATCACCCGATAAACTCCCAAACTAAACAGAAAAAAGCCGCTATAGCAATCAACGGAACCACGGAAGTTCCTTGCAGACAGGCAACAGTTACGGCACCTGCAATGGCTGCACGGCCAATGGATTTGACGCGTTGGCTTATACGGCTTGTGCTTTTACCTGGGGCAACTGCGCTGAGGCCTTTAATGAGTTGCCAAATGAACCTAGCCGTTAGCATAAATGCGCCAATGGCCATGCCTTGAAACCATATTTTCACATTCGGATTATCGAGTGGCGCATAGGCATAGACAGAGATGGCTAAGCAGGCACCTGGTAAAATCAAAGCGAATACTGCGATGAGTGCTGCCCAACGCGGTACCAGGCGGCTGCCGGCGCAGGCCGAAAAATTTACAAGATTAGGGCCAGGCAGCATCTGGGCTAGAGTGAGCAATTCCTGAAATTCGTCAGGACTGATCCATTTGTAATGGCGGACAATCGCCTCTTCGAAAAGAAGTAGGCGAGATGCTACGCCGATACTGAAGGCCCCGATTTTAAAATTCAACCAAATCCAGCTAGTCGCGGACGCAGAACTTTGATCAGCGCTTGGACTAATTGGTGTCATTGAATCTTTCTGAACAGACCTGCATATCGTTTAAGAAGAATTGTCATATCGACGTCTTTATCATAAACGGAATACCACCCCTGTGGCTCGTGCGGAGGGTCACCGGTAAAGTCGTCGCCTGGCGCCCAATTGGCGCCAGGGCGCCTAGGTCTGGCTTCTCCTGACCATGCCCAAAAGTTTGCACCCGCAAGTTCGTCACTAACTTTAGCAGCCGAGTAGACTCTGCCAAGAAGTTTATTGAAAAAGTGAAGTCTATGTGTTGCGGGAACCTCGGGCTCGTAACGCCCCATATCACGTGCTATGCCAAACTCCGCGAGTACCAAGGGTTTGCCCAATTTCGCCATGATTGCTCTTGATCTGGATAGGCTAGCGATCGCCTTTTTGACGGCATCTCTGTAGGTTTTGGGATCAGCGGGGTTGTACCAGCCAGCATTTTGGACCCAGATGTGAGTCGTCGCATAGTCGATTTCAGGTAGGTCGTTGACGTCTTCCATCGTATCGCCTTCACTACCTGAGATCACCAGATGATGCGCATCTAGCGATTTAATCAGCCTTGCAGTCTCGGCTACCCAATCAATAAAGGCTCGTTTCTTGTTGTAAGCATCAGGCTCGTTGGCGAGTTCCCACGCCATAATTGTTGGATCGTCTGTGTAGGCGACTTGCGTGATGGTATTGACGCGTTTGACCATAGTCTCGACGTGCCGCGTGAACCCCGCTTTTGCTGCAGTGTTGGTATAGAACTGCTCTACGTAAGCTTTATACTGGTTCCAATCCCCTCCCTCCGCTGGAGGCGGGTAGGGTATGGGGCCCGCACCTGCCCATTCAAGGTACTGGGCAAATCCACCGGACCAATGCCAATAATTGCTGAGGCAAAGTACCGCATACATCGAACGCTTGGCCATTTCCGCCAACACAAAGTCAAGACCAGCTAGCACATCTGGATTGTACTCACCCGGTCGCGGTTGCATGGACGGGGTGATCCGCCAAGGTGCATTGTCTGGTCCTTCTGTTCCAGCCATAATCCTTAAGTTGCGCACACCAAGCTTCGCTAACCTATCGAGCTCTCTGATAAGTCTTGCGCGACCTTGCGTGTTGCCTTCAGCGCCTAAATTCGCTGCATACCAAAGGTTAGTCCCAAGATAGGCGTATCTTTTGTTGCCGATAACGAAATGCCGGCCCTGTACCTGAATAAATTCCCGTTCAGGTATTGTCGTTCCCGCTTCAGCGGAACGAGATACAAGTAAGGTTTGGGCGAGCAGGATCAGCATCAAAGTGAATTTGGCAAGAAAGTCGCGAGCCCCTAGAAGGACCATAGGCGGAAACCTCAAATCGGAAGGTGGAATTCAATAGGTAGGACACTAGGTGGGCAAAAAAATCCTAGTAAGTAGTTTGGCAGAATTTACCAAAAGATAAAAGAGTGGCGGAAGAAGTTCCCGTCACTCTTAATAAACTTGTAGTTGTTTTATGTTTAATTACTAGCTGTATCTAGCCCAAGCCATTAGAGTTCTCGCTGCACGTCTTGCTGGACTTGCGCTTAGATAGCGATTCATGCGAAGAGCGTACCGTTATGTATTCCCCAGATTAATATTGATGTTGCAGCCTTTCTGGGCCTC
>OMIY01000060.1 GCA_900299215.1 bacterium
GAGTTAAGCGACGCTTGGATGATAGCCAGATCGACCCCGGAGGCCACGAGAATGGTGATGATAGGTGCAGCAATCCTTGCAAAGACAGACAGGCGAGAAGCAAGTTGCGGCTTCGGGTCCTGCCAGTTTGCTTTGTCTAGCCCTTCGTTGAGCCCGCCAAGAATGCTCTCTTCGTGCAGGATTTGAGATTCAATCGCGGCCATCTGGGCGGCATTTCGCTGCAGCTTCGACTCAGCCTTGGCAATCTTCGTTTCCAGGTCTAGAACTGCTGCTTCTCGACGCAAAGTTTGTCTGCGCCCTGCATCGGCGAGCCGCTGGTGGATTAGGGCAAGATGGCTTTCCACGGCTATCTCATATGGCATTCGAGTCATTCCGTCTTCGCTGAACAAGAATTTGTCGTAAGCGCCCGATTTGGCATCAATTTCTGCCGCCTTTGCAGCGGATGCCAGGTAGAGGTTGTCGTTTACCGCGTCTGCCAAGTCTGGCAGTCCTCCAAAGTCAATCAAAGGTGCACTTAGTCGGCGACGCCTGCGAAATAGAGCCACTTTATCCTCGGATTTCTAGTGAAGGGAGGTCTATACCAACTGGGTTTAGTTCAATTGGCCGAAAAACTGGAGTTTGCGCTGGTGCATCATGTGTTGCGCTTTTGTCTTCTAAAGTTCGAGAACGCGAGTAGATGGCACACAGGCTGCTGAAGTAACCTACCCAACTTGCAAAGCCCGCTTCGGCCTGAAGGCGCATCGACTCGATTGCCCTGAGATTTGATTCGTGTTGTGCGGCTAGAAAGGCAAGGTCAACTTTTAGCGACTCGGCTTTGGCATTCATTTGGGAGTCATGCCTACCACTCAAGCGTTTTGTTGAACTCAGGACCAGAAGTTCCGCTTGGATTTCTCGCACCTGAAGTCCGATCCGGGAGTTTCCAGCAATGATTGGTTGAACCATTTGCACGAGCCACTGATTAACTCTGTGTTGTCCCGCTTGTGCCATCGCCTCTGCCTCGAGGATGGCGTGAGTGCGTGAAAAATCCTGAACGTTCTTGTATTTTCTAGCGTCTGCGCGGCCGAGTGCTTCAAACCTGCGCCTCGTCCGGCCAGCCACTTCGGTTGGCGCATAAGGCAAGCCCAACAGATTTTTGGTTCTCTTCACAACACCCCTAGTCCCTCACCTAATACTAGGGAGACGTTCAGACGCCGTCAAAGAGCAGTTTTTTTGAGACTCAAAAAAATCTCCCAGCAAGTAGGAAAACCTAGCTTTTGGCGAGCCTGGTGCTTTTAGCGTTTGCTCAGAGTCGCCCAGGTGTATGCGGCTGAGAACCCGAACCCAACGCACGCGTAGGCGATCGTGAACCAGTTGAGTGCGGCGGGTATGAGCAAGGTGAGCACGCCGAGGGCGAAGGCACTGACCTGCATCACTCGTGCCGAGTATTTGACCGAGGTGTCACTTCCTCGAGTAGAAACCGAATACATGTTGCCGGCAAGTGCCACGAGCGTGATGCCGATCATCCGCATCGACCACTCGAGTTCTGGAGTGGTGCTAAACCCAAGGAGCCCATTGAACCAGCTCGGGGTGGCGACCAGGGCTAGGGCACTTAGGCCAAATACGACCGATCCGGCCCGAAGCACCATACGGATGCGTGTGATTGCAAGTTGTTCTGTCATGGCTTCATTCTCCTCGCTCATGTAAAGCATTCTCCCCGATTAAAGAAAGATGGGAGAGACTTTCGCCGCTCCCATCTTCTGACTAGTCCCTATTAGTCGCGGAATTCGTTCGCAGCGAATTCCTTGTTCTCTTCTGCCGACTTGATTCGGGCAATCGTGAAGATGATCAGACCGAAGACACACTTTGCAAGGATGTCTGCGATGCTGTAGCCAATCTCACGGCTCACTACCTCGTCGAAGCTTGGAGCACCCTTCGAGTTCATTGCGGTGATGAAGGTGATTGGGTAGACACCCCAGGTTGCGATCAAGAGCAAACGTGCACCCTTGAGCAGTCCCTGCACCTTCGGTGACTGGCTAGCGAGGCTCTTCGAGATCTCGACGAACAGCACATAAAGGATGTAGAGGAATGGGATGGTGGAGAGCAAGCCCCAAACGCTGGCGTCTCCCTCGTAGAGCAGGTTCATTTTCATGTCACCTGGGTAACCGAGGATGATCATCGCGGCGGCGGCTGGAACCAGACGCTTTAGCAGTGACGACTGCACGGCGCGGGCAAGGCCCATGACGGCAACCAGCTCAACGAGCAGCAGTGGAACGGTTAGGAACCAGTCCACGTAGCGGTAGCCAACGTTGTAACCGGCAAAACCTTGCTCGGGGGTTCCACCAACAGGGTATGCCTCGTTGAACGAGTCAAACATTCTGAAGTAGTGGTATGCGGCGATCGAGGTTACGGTTGCCGAGACCATGACGGCCATGCGGAACTTAGGCAGCACGCGCTCGCGGGCATACCAGAGGAAGAGAGAGGTGAACGTCATGCTCGCAATACCAAGCGAAAGCATGTTGTAAACCGCACCATGTTGTACGAGATTCATTTGATACCTTTCATTGATCAATTACTTCGATGTAAGTCATGAAGGTCTGTGCAGCTCCCCAAAGCTCCTTTGTGGCACTGCATCGGGCCAATAAATCGGGCTTACATGTTCAGTAAATCTGTGAAAAGCCTGAGAACATCCCGACCCTGATAACGGTTGTGTAACGCAATTTCTTGCCACTTCTACCTAAAATCCAAAGCAAAAAGGTGCTCTGGGGTATTTTGAACCTCCGGATTAGAGATGGCACTGCGAGATTATGCTTGAGCCATGGGTCCACTTCAGAAAGCATTGCGCATCGGCTATGACTTTCTATCGTTGCCCTTCTTTGCCCGGGTCTCAGACATCTGGCTGGGGCTCGAATTTGGTTGGTTTGCCTTCTGCAACAGCCTTCTGCCGGCCAAGTCAAACGAGCCTTTGGTAACCATCGTTATTCCGGTCTATAACGTCGAGCGCTACATCGAACTTTGCCTCAAGAGCATCCAGGCGCAGAGCCACCGCAACATCCGCGTTTATTTGGTGGATGACGGATCGACCGACCA
>OMIY01000061.1 GCA_900299215.1 bacterium
CCCTCATCCCGCTGTAGCGGGGTGGTGCCAGAGAATCCCAGGGCAGCCTTGGCGCACTAAGGCTTTGATTTGTCAGCTCTGAGGCGTGGCAACATCTTAGGCCAGGCTTGAAGCTGGTCGCATATCCAGTGGTTCAGAAGTCCTTGGCGTTCGGACTCTGGCAGGTGGAAGGTTTCTGTTGGCAGAACTTCCCTAGACCGATGCGTCAGGTGTTGCATGGTGATCGCTGCCCCGACCGAAATGTTGAGGCTCTCAACCATGCCAAACATCGGAATCGTGAAAAGATGGTCCATATGTGGAAGCCAGGCCGAGTCGATCCCGGCGTGTTCGTTGCCAAACACCACGGCGATCTTGTCATCGACAGGTAGCTTATGGAGCGGCACAGCCGTCGGTGCCGGAACCCCAGCGTATAGTTTGAAGCCTTCGGCCCTCAATGCGGCGACGCAGTCTTCTACCGTATGGTGCCGGTGCACCGTTAGCCACGTGTCAACGCCACGCGCCACGTTCGAGGCTCGAAAGCTTTGTCTCAGGGTGACCACATGACAGTGCTGAATGCCAAAGGCGTCCGCTGATCTCAGACAGGCCGAGATGTTGTGAGGATCATGCACGTCCTGTATCACCAGGCGGACGTGCTGCGTCCGCCCGTTAACAACCTGCAACATCCGGGAGCGCCGGGATTCCGTCAGCATAGGGTTCATGAGATCCCAAGCGTCTACCGGAAACCCTTGGCCTCTATCTCCGACACCACCCCCCACGTTATCCTGATTGACCTGATTAACTTTCGACATGATCGCTCGGATCCTCGGCTTCCAATGGATCCGGGATCTCGTGGATGCGCGACTCGCCGCCCTCGCGGCCGTCATCTTCGATTTCTGAGATCAGTTGCGCACCAATTGACTGCAGTGCCGTGCCCACTAGGGGACCGATCGCGGTTGGAATGGGGGCGATGCCCTTTTCTTCTAAGATCCAGGCCGACAGCTTGGTGAGGGCGACTTCCCAGTTACGGTTGCGCTCCTCGCTGAGTTCGCGGAGCCCCTTCATGCTTGAGTAAAGGCGCTCGTATTGGGCCACCTTACGCTTGAAGCGCTTGAGCTCAACCGGATCACCCGACTTGGCTGCCTTCTCGGCGCTTAGCTTGGCCTTCTCAGCCTCATAGAGCCGTGCCTGCCAATCTTTGTCACGTAGGCTAAGCTCCTGCTTGAGGCTAGACTTTTCCTCGCTAGCGGTACGTCGTAAGTCATTGAGGTTTTGCTCTACCCCGGTCAGGCGCTCGGTCGCGGCCAGACGTTGCTGTTCGGCGATGCCTAGCTGCTCCTCTGCTTTGGCCAGCTGCCGCTCGAGGTGCTTCTTCTGGAGTTCGAGCTTTTCTGTAACCACATGAATTTCATGTGTTTTTTGCTCAAGTCGCTGTGTCAGCGTGGACGTTTGCGCGCGCGCTTCGTCGAGGCTTTGATTGATCCGCTTGTTGGCCTCGCACTGCTTGCGGAACTGGTCCTCGTTTTGCTTGTTGAGTTGCTCAAGAGAAGCTCCGCGCTGGCGCAACTCCTCGTAGCGATTAGCCCCCTCGACTAGCAGGGAGTAAAGTCCAGTCGCACGACGCCACTGGTAGATTGCAACACCCGACCCAATAGCCGCCACACCCATAGCAACTGCAGGCAACAAATTTACAGCCATGTGATCATCCTCATGCAGGGGCCACAGCGCGACGACCCCGAGTCCTCATGATCGAACAAGCAGGGGCGACTTTCAAGGGTATTTGCACCATCGTCTAGTAAGTGAAGTGTTTGATCTTCTCGCCCTTCACCCCAATTTCGGTCATCGCCCGGATGCCGATGTCGAGATGCAGGTCGACAAAGCGCTCGGTAACCAAACGGTCGCTGCTCTCGGTCTTGACCCCTTCAGGAGTCATCGGTCGGTCGGAAACCAGTAGTAGAGCCCCACGAGGGATCTCGTTGGCCACGCCAACGGTGAAAATGGTGGCCGTTTCCATGTCGACGCCGATCACCCTTAAGTCGCGCAGCTTTTGCTTGAAGCCTTCGTCATGTTCCCACACGCGACGGTTTGTCGTGTAGATGACGCCCGTGCGGTAATCCATCGACGACTCGACGATCTTTTCGGACACGAACTTATGCAGCTTGAACGACGGCATCGCCGGAACTTCTGGCGCCAGGTAGTCGTTGGACGTCCCCTCACCCCGGATGGCGGCCATCGGCAAGATAAAATGTCCCAGCTCGGTCGACTCTTTGACACCGCCACATTTACCAAGGAACAGCACACCCTTTGGCTTCACCGCCATCAGGAGGTCCATGATCGTCGCCGCGTTTGCTGAACCCATCCCGTAATTGATTAGGGTCAAGCCAGATGGTTCGTGTGTGGCAGTTTGCATAGCACGGCCAGTGCCCATGATCGGTACGTCAAAGCGCCGTGCAAATTTTTCCAGGTAATTCGAAAAATTGGTGAGCAGGATATATTCGCCAAATTGTTCAATCGGTGTACCCGTGTAGCGCGGTAACCAATTCTTTACGATCTCTGCCTTGGTCTTCATGGGAAAGTCCTCGTATGATGTTTAATGATAGGTGATCTCGACTAAATTAGCGAACACTAACCAGATCTCGAGGCTTCCTTATGAAAGCGAAAGCGGCTCAACGTACGGAGCAATCTAGCGCATTGGCAGTACCCCGTGAACTCACCAGGCTGGTGGCAGCTTGGTGGCGCTTTGGCGTCTTTGGGCTACCGACCAGAGTGACGCGCTCGCTGGTGACAGAGGCGGGTTTTGAGTCGATCTTCAACGAGAAGCG
>OMIY01000062.1 GCA_900299215.1 bacterium
GAAAAGCGGCGTATCGATTTTTTTATCGGAGGTATTGTTGGTTCAGCTCTGGCGATTTGTTTCTATAATCTGGTGGTTGGTTTGATACTATCACGTCCCATTCAATTAGGACTATCTCTGATATTTTTGGGGTTAGTTTTTGAGACTACATTGATGTCTGGAGCTGCCGAGCAAATTTTCCCGGGGATTGCGCATAGTGCGAATCTTTACGCGGCCGCTTTTTATATGTCGCTGATTACATGGATCTCCGGGCTTGCTGCTATGAATAATACTATTGCACGCGTTATGGCAGATGGAGAAGTTCGGTCAAAAATTAGCTTTAGATATTATTTGGTGGTTTTAATTGCAGGGCTCTCTCCACTGCTTTTCGGCTTCAAATCACTTTATCTTCCTGCGATGGGGATTTTGCCAGCTGTAACCATAATTTACTATTCGATGACAAAGCGAGGGTTGCGATCAAGTCGGCCGCATCGTCTTTTAGACTTTGCGCTTTTTTCAGTAAGTGCTGTAACCGTTATAAGTTTGCTTGTTGCCACGGATGTGATTGCCCCATCTATGATTCGGCTACTGCTCTTCGAGATCGGTGCCATTGTGAGCGCAATTCCTCTAGTTACCATTGCTGAACTTGGCACTAGAGAGGTTGGTCTTATGCAAAAAAAATTGATCAGCACGATCATGCGTAAAGGAAATGGCAAAAAATCAGACTTACTTGTTGGTTCGGTAAACATTGCTGAAGACGAGTTCGCGCCTGAGAGGCATCAGATCGTTACCATGTTTATTGATATTGCTGCCTTTTCGCAGCTTGCTGAACCCCTGCCATCGCAGGTTGTTTTTGAGGCTCTTTCTCAACGGCTTCAAGAAATCACTGATATTGTCAAAGAGTTTGGTGGGAGTATCGATAGGTCGCTCGGTGATGGACTTCTCTGCTTCTTTGGTTATCGATCAGAGCAAAGTGCAGCCTTTAACACTCAACGCGCCTTTCTCGCCGCTCGCAAGATTCAAGATACTAGCATTAGTAAAGCTTTAGCTGCTGGTGCAGCTAATTCAGATTATCTGATTATGCCAGTGAGGATTGGGGTACATTCGTCAGAGCTAGTGCTAGGTAATCTTGGTGGTACCACAAGGATTGATTTTACCATGATTGGTGCTGGCGTGAACTTTGCCAGTCGGTTGGAAACGGCATGCACACCTTTTAAAGTGATGTTCAGTGATGTTTGCTATCAGCATCTTCTTGAACTCGGCTACCACGGGGGAGATTTTTCTGAGGTAGCAATCCACATCAAACACAAGTCGGATCTGGTAAAGGCCTATGAGTTCGACCCTTTCAAGCAGCGATCGGCTGAGCTTCGTACTGCTGAGAATCTCTATTTTAATCAGCTTGGCATCCGGTCGGCAGACAAGCGCTATGTCATCCGCGAGTTGGGGAGTATCATCCTTAAGTCTGGGGAGAGCGAGTTCACCATCAGCGATGTATCGGCATTCGGCTTTCGGGGTCTGTCGCAGCGCCAGTTTGGTAGACAGTCGCGCCTGGTCGTTGATGTGCAGGTTGGGGACGCGGCACTTTTAGAATTGCTGCGTGAGAAGTTTGTCAACCGCCTAACCGTCGAAGTGAGGTGGAGCAAGCAGAGCGCCAAAGAACAAGGTCGGTTCGAGCACGGCTTTAAGATCGTTGGCAGTAGTGCGGAACAGCGGCAAATCCTCGTGGATGCGCTAGCTAAGCGCTTTGCAGTTATCGGACCTGATGATATCGAAGAAGCAACGGCTGAGGTGGCCTAAGAATAAAGAAAGGTAAACCCAGCAACAAAGGTTTCCTCGTTCTAGATTAAAACTCCTCGCAACTCCTGATCCCGCTCCAATGAGCGAAAGAGCGCTCCAAAATTACCTTCGCCAAAGGCCTGATGGTTCTTGCGTTGAATCACTTCAATAAAGATTGGGCCGATCACGTGCTTTGTGAAAATTTGCAAGAGATAGCCTTCGTCATCCCCATCGACGAGAATATTTAGCTTCTTCAATGCCTCATGATCTTCGGTCACACCCGGGACGCGGTCAAAAACCTCTTCGTAGTAGTCGTCTCCAATGTTTAGAGTCTCAATCGTAGTTTTGTTGAGTTCGGTGAGTGTCTTGATGATGTCATCTGTCGTGAAGGCTAAATGTTGCACGCCAGGACCATTGTATTGCTCAAGGTATTCATTGATTTGCGATTCGGCCTCGGTCCCCTCATTGATTGGGATGCAGAAGGATCCGCACGGAGATCTGAGGGCGTAGGACACCAAGCCTGTCTTGGCTCCGCGGATGTCGAAGTAGCGTACCTCCGTAAAGCCAAATATATCCTTATAAAAGTTTGCCCATTTAAGCATGGTTCCTTGGTGAACATTATTCGTCAGGTGATCGATCAGTCGGAAACCTAATCCTTGCCGATAATTTGGGTGTTCAAGGGGGAGAAATCCCAGGTTTTCATATCTGGCATCTGGCGTTGACGGGGCAACGAAATAGATGATGCTACCTCCGATGCCTGCGATGGCTGGGAGAGGATTTCCACGACGATCGAGGTAATCGTGGCTTGTCACTGCTGTTGCGCCTTTTTCCACTGCTAACTTCAGTGCGGCTACTGGGTCATCAAAATTCCAACCCATAGATGCAATGGACGGGCCATGAACGGCTTTAAACTCTGCTGCCCTGCTTACTTCTTCGCGATTAACATGGAGAAAAATATCTCCCTGCTGGTAAAGGTGTATATCTTTTTTGCTGTGTTTGTGAGTGTGCGAAAAGCCAAAGTCGAGAAATAGCTTGTTTAGTGAATCAGTGTCCGGAGACGCAAACTCGACAAAGCTGATGCCACGGAGTCCTAAAGGATTGCTTTTATTTCTGTTGTTCATCTGTTAGTCCTGCCAACTGCGCCAGTAATCTTGAAGCTCAACCATCCCAGCGCCTCGGTCTGGTTTAAGCGGACGGCGGGTATCAATCATTACAGCTTGTTCAATGGTATTGGTCACATCTTTACTGCGAGTGATCGCTGACCTTTGCGGTCCATGATGGATGCCCTGAGGGTGAAAGGTCATGTGACCTGGAAGTATGCCGCCGCGACTGAAAAACTCGCCAGAGTGGTAAAATATGACTTCGTCATAGTCGATATTTGAGTGGTAGAATGGGACCTTCATAGCTCCGGGATCACCGTTCTCAAGCGGGCGCGGTAAGAACGTGCAAATGACGAAGTCATCCGCCACGAAAGTTGTATGAGCCGATGGTGGCAAGTGATAACGGTCACAGCTAACTGGCCTAATGTCTGAAATGTTTAGTTGCCAAACTGTGAGGTCACCCTTCCAGCCGACAGTATTTAGAGGACTAAATGGATAAAATACGCTGGAAATTTCTCCTTCTCGTTTAATCTTAAGCTCAAAATCTCCTGCCCCGAGTGGACCAGGTTGTGCCTCTGGGGTTGGTACTTGAATCACGGCAGGGTCAAAAAGTGCGTGTTGACCGAGCATGCCCTTATTAGGTAATCGGACCTCACTAAATGACTCTATGATTAGAAAGCTACTAGCTGTTTTGGGTACAAGTCGGTAAACAGTTCCCCTAGGAATGACCAGGTAATCGCCAATTTTATATTTCAGGGGCCCAAAGTCAGTCTGTAGA
>OMIY01000063.1 GCA_900299215.1 bacterium
AAGGGGATGATAGTGGGCGATTCGCTGCCTGGTAGGAGTTGCTTAATTTGATCTAATTTGGCGCGAGGCGCATGCAATAGGATGTATTTACTTTCACGGACTTGTTGCACACCGTCAACGCGCATCATCAACCGATGTATCCATTCCTGTTTACTGTCACTGACGGCCAGTGGCGTGCGAATAATCGCGGCTTGGCTTTCTAAAATGGTTTCAACTTCCGTCAGGTGATTGGCTGTGAGTGTTGCACCAGTAGAAACCAGATCACAGATTAAGTCGGCGCGACCCAATCTGGGCGCAATTTCTACGGCACCACTTAGCGTGACAATCTCGGCGTTGACTTTCTTCTGTTTCAGATAATTACCTAGGATGTTGGGATAGGTAGTGGCAATGCGTTTACCTTCCAATGACTTCGCACCTTGATACTTAAATTCATCAGGCACCGCAATACACAGACGGCAGCGACCATGGTCGAGTAACATGAGTTGTTCAAACAATGGTTTGATACCCGCATTTTCAAACGCTAATCGCTTTTCTTCGATTACGTTCAATCCGACGATGCCTAAATCTGCAACGTCTTGTTGGACTAAGTCAGGAATGTCGTCATCACGGACCAACAAAATATCTAACGGCATGTTTTCACCGTGACAAATCAGCTGATCTTTGCCACGGCTGAATTTCAATCCACATCGGGCAAGCAGATCAAGCGACAGGTCAGTCAGGCGGCCGGATTTTTGCACGGCGATCTTTAAACGGGTGTTTTTGTCCATGGATGTGTTTTTGGAGAAATTCATTAAAAATGCAGTGAGTGTAGTGATGAATTTGTCGGTCAGGCCGATTCGGTCAGCCGATTAAGCGTGCTGTGCTTTGTGGTGGTGATCGTGAATGCGTTCACTGGCAATCTGGTAGCCACCGTCACCGCTCATGAGGCAACGGGCAACGCGACCAATGGTGGCCAAACTTACGCCGGTTTGTTTGGAAATCTCGCGGTAGGGTAACCCTGCTTTTAGCAAGCCCACGACTGTCCAGCGATCGGTTAGGGCCTGCAATTCGGCAGGGGTACACAGGTCACGAAAAAATGCTCGGCACTCTTCAGCGGATTGCAAAGTTAGGATGGCACCAAACAGGGCACGTTCCGCGTTAGCTTCTTCCTGAGGGGTCAGAGGACGGTGTTCTTTCATGAGTCTGCGAATACAAGATGTACTAGTGTGCTAGCACGTTAGTACAAAGTGTCTGGGGGGTCAAGGGCGAATTTATCAGCTTCTGCCATGAGCGCGGCCATGTCTCATTTGCCGATGGGCATCACTCGCACCGCTCAGCCACCCGCACTCATTGCGTCCAATTCACTCCAGCGCGCATAGGCTTGTTCTATTTCTTGGGTTAAATCGTTAAGGCGCTGGAGAGCCTGTTGCACGTCTGTTTGAGGACGAGCGTAAAACTGTGGGTCGCTGATCGTCGCTTGCAAGGTGCTTTGCTCTGATTCCAATGTTTCTAGTTTCTTGGGTAACAACTCCAGTTCACGCTGATCTTTGTAAGACAGTTTGGCTGGTTTTTTGACTGGCGCTGGCATTGGAGTCGACGGAGTGCTGTTTTTTTGCTGAGTGGTTGCGCGTTCTACAGCGAGTTGTCGTTCGCGAAACTGTGCGTAATCAGAATAGCCGCCGACAAATTCCTGCACCCGTCCTGAGCCATTCAATACCAGCAGTTCAGTGACTACGTTGTCCAAAAATGTTCGGTCGTGGCTGACCAGCAACAGTGTGCCGGGGAAGTTGGCCACAAACTCTTCAAGTAATTCCAGTGTGTCGATGTCCAAGTCGTTAGTCGGTTCGTCCATCACCAATAAATTAGCGGGTTTGGCAAACAGGCGGGCTAAGAGGAGACGATTTCGCTCTCCGCCTGACAGGGCGCGAGCGGGTGTTTTAAATTGTTCCGGACGAAACAAAAAATCACGCAAATAACCGGTGACATGGCGCGGTTGGCCGTTAATCGTAACGAAGTCACCATGATCGACCACGTTGTCCATGACAGATTCATCCAGTTTGAGTTGGTCGCGCTGTTGGTCGAAATAGGCGATTTCTAGTTTACTGCCTGATTTAATCGTGCCGCTGTCGGGGGCAAGTTCACCGAGCAGTAGTTTAATGAGGGTACTTTTGCCAGCGCCATTTGGGCCCACAATGCCGATGCGATCTCCGCGCATGATGCGCATGGAGAAGTCTCGTATCAGGGTTCGATCACCAAAACTCAGTGAGACCTGTTCGGCTTCACACACCAACTTACCGGACTCAGTGCCTTCTTGCAGTTCTAACTCAATGCGGCCGACGCGTTCGCGGCGCTGTCGATGTTGTTCACGTAATGCATATAAGGCACGCACCCGGCCTTCATTGCGAGTGCGGCGAGCTTCAATACCTTTACGAATCCATACCTCTTCTTGTGCCAGTTTTTTATCGAACAGAGCTGCTTGTTGTGCCTCGGCCTCAAGCAATTGTGCTTTCTTGGTGAGGTACGTTTCGTAATTACCTTCGGTACTAAACAGTTTGCCTCGATCCAGTTCAATAACGCGAGTCGCTAAGCGATTTACAAAACTTCGATCATGGCTGACAAACAGCAGCGCGCCGCTATAGTCACGCAGTACCTGTTCTAGCCATTCGATGGCCTCAATGTCTAAGTGATTGGTGGGCTCATCCAGCAATAAAACTTCTGGTTCACATACCAGCGCACGGGCGAGTAGGGCGCGTCGCCGCCAGCCTCCTGACAATTCTGCAAAACGCGCTTCACCGTTCAATTCTAGGCGCGTCATAACGCTATTTACACGCTGTTCAAGTTGCCAGCCGTTATTGGCATCCAGAATGGATTGAAGTTGCGACAACCTGTGTGTTTGTTGGGAAGTAGCCTGATCGCCTATAGATTGTGCCAGATGCGAATACTCAATCAGTGCTTGACCTACTTCCGGCAGACCACTGGCCACGACATCAGAAACCGTTTCGTTACTTAGCGCAGTAATGTCCTGAACCAAGTAAGCCATGCGTGCCCCAGGCTTGACCCAGACTATGCCCTCATCGGGAGGTGATTCGCCCCGTGCCAATTTAAGCAGCGAAGATTTGCCTTCACCATTGCGGCCTACTAAGCAAACGCGATCGCCCGCTGCGATTTGCAGCGAAACCTGATCTAGCAGTGGACGCGCGCCAAAGGGTTCGACACCTTCTGTCCGCTCGGACCATGGATCGAAACTGAATTAGATCCCACCGCCTTAGCGATCTCACTTGAAGTAAATGACGAAGTGAAGCAGGACAGTAACACCAAAGAAATGATTCGTGGTGTGTACGAGATGGTCTCGTGGATTTCGCAGGTCATGACTTTGATTCCCGGTGATGTGATTTTGACTGGCACCCCAGCAGGCGTCGGACCAATCGTCGCTGGCGATACCGTTAGTGTGACGATTCAGGGGATTGGCACACTAACCAATCCAGTAGTAAGCCGCAGCTGATAGGAACTTTTGTGAGCAACGTTCGCGTTAGATTTTGTCCGTCACCGACTGGTAATCCGCATGTTGGAATGATTCGCACTGCGCTATTTAACTGGGCTTATGCTCGGCACACAGGTGGCACTTTCATTTTCCGGATTGAAGACACCGACTCGGCTCGCGATAGCGAACAGTCTTACAACGATCTACTTGCATCCTTGCGCTGGCTCGGACTTGATTGGGATGAAGGACCGGAAGTTGGTGGTCCATTCGGTCCATATCGGCAATCCGAACGCATGGACATTTACGCTGATGTCGCCCAGAAACTAGTTGCTGGCGGATTTGCATATCATTGCTACTGCTCACCCGAAGAACTCGAAGAGCGTCGTGAGCAAGCTAAGGCTGCCAACAAAACTCCTGGCTATGACGGCAAATGTCGCAATCTTTCTGAACCAGAGCAGGTGGAATACCAACAGCAAGGTCGTACTGCCGTAATCAGATTCCGAATGCCAGATACCGATTTCACTTGGACCGATTTGGTTCGCGGCGATGTCACCTTCGCGGCTGAGCATGTACCCGATTATGTAATCGTTCGCGCAACAGGTGAACCGCTCTACACCTTGGTTAATCCAGTTGATGATGTGCTGATGCAAGTAACTCATGTTTTGCGCGGCGAAGATCTTTTAAGTTCCACACCACGCCAGCTGGCACTCTATGACGCACTCGTTGCATTGGGAATTGCCAAAGGTGAGCGACCTCAATACGGACACTTGCCTTATGTGATGGGCGAAGGTAACAAGAA
>OMIY01000064.1 GCA_900299215.1 bacterium
GGGAGGACTTTCAACTGTTGGATTTCGGATGCCGCGGCATCCAAGTTTTCTCGACCTGATAGAGGCTACGGATCGACCGCTGGCTGCACCTAGCGCTAATCGCTCCAACCGAATTAGCCCGACTACAGCGGAACACGTACTCGAAGAGCTCGATGGTCGGATCCCACTTGTGCTTGACGGTGGACCTGCACAAGTTGGAGTTGAGTCGACGATTGTTGCTGTGAATCAAGATGGCTCATTGACAATGCTCAGGCCAGGTGGCCTGCCTATGGAGCAGATCGTCGCATCAACCGGGTCTCAAATAATGTCTCATGCTGGCAAGGTCACAGCGGAGCCAGCCGCGCCAGGAATGCTTAAGTTGCACTATGCACCAAGCAAACCGCTGTTACTGGCGACGCCTGAGTCAGCAAAGCAGTTAGTCCAAAAGTTCAAGATGATCCCCCAAGTCAGTCGCCTTGGCATTCTGAGTTTTGGAACTCTGGGAACAACTATTAAAAGTCTGGGGCTTGATGAGTCCAGATTTAGTGTGGAACGGGTAATTAATTTTCCGCCCGATGATCTTTTGATCGCCAACGGTCTTTTTGCCGCTCTTAGAGAATTGGACCATAGCGAGATTCATGCCATCATCGCCGAACTACCAAGCCATCGCATTGGTGGACTTTGGCCTGCTATCTGCGATCGATTGAATCGAGGTGGATCACCTTACGCAGACAAAGTCTGACGGCACCGATTTGTCCAAACTCATAGAAACACCCTGCACTACAAACACTACCCAGGCTTGACTTGAAGGGTCTGCGCTATTGGACTGAGATACAGTGGTCGATGTCCATAAAGATGAGTAGGTAGGGATCCAATCATCGTTTGTCACACTCACGGCACCATGCTCCGACGCTGCTATGATTTCCAATTGCGTCGGTAACCGCCAGCCAGACTTGCCATTGTAGGCAGTGAGTTTACTACATGCAATCATGGCGCTAGCCCAATCCTTTTTTGTCTGCGTACCTAACGCCTTCGTCCAAGTCAGTCCTGAAATTTTATCTTGTAGGGCGCAATTGGCCGGAGTGCTTGCACAAGTACTAGGAGCATTTGTTGCGTCAACTGTTACATCCCGCCAGCTATTGCTATCGCCAACACTAGTTTCGAGGCCACCGCAATAGTACCCTGTGGACCAAGGACCGCTGTAAATGTAACCACTGTTCGCAAATGTCAGATCATGGTCCAAAGTGGAGTAAACATTGCTCTGGTCCAGGGAGACTCGGGAGACGGTGAGATCTGAGACGCCGTTTGGCAACGTTACATAGGCATCTGCACTATTTTTGAGTTTGAAGGTATTTGTACTTGGTGAATCCACTATTAAATCTTGGTCATTAATGCCGACGGGCAGTGGATTTGTGTTCGACTTATAATTCAAACGGACCTTCGCATTAGCAAGCAAATTATGATTAGCTAAAATAAAATCTCCGGCGCTGTAAGTTACAGCTCTAGGCAATTCCGCACTAAAAAGGCTTTTTACTGTGCCGTTGCGACAATTGACCGGCAATTTACCTGCTACACCAGCTACCGTTACTCCGAAACGTAGATGCCAGGGATCAAGCGCTGTGAGCTTCACTGCAGGATAGTCGACTGTGGACATGCATCCTACCTGCCCATCGACATTGCAACCTGACGCTGACCCACCAGTCCCGCAATTACGAGTGCCATTTTGCAGGCTTCCATTGCGATCGTAGTATTTCACGCCGCTGCAAATCGTGTCTGGCGTCATGTTAGTCACAAAAAACTCAGTTTGGCCACCGTCAGACAGTAAATTAACCTTCAAACTAACACCATCTTGCACCAAGTTTAGTTTCACTAAACCAGGACCTTGGTCCTCAGGAATTCTTACGCTTAGTTTGCTTGCGGACTCTGCTGAGAATTCGATGGGCAAGTCGCCATTATTGTTTTGCTTGGTAATTGCGAGGTTGCTCCGAAAGTTTTCACCTTGAAATGTGACGCGCTCTCCCGGCCGAACGATGACATTACTAACATCGGTTATCTTTAGCGCAGGAGGTGGGCAATTAGGACCGTACGGCCCTTCTGGAAGACACGGTCCACTATTACCATTTTGAGCAGGCTCATTATTGGCAACACTAGCCTTGACACCACCCTTGCAAGCAAGGGCAGATACGGCAAGTAAGAATGCTAACTTGTGGACGAAACTCGCCATGCTGCCTAAGGCTCCGTAATCCGGGGCTACTTTGGTAAAGTACCCCTAAAAGCCTATCGACAACCCTTGAGAAACCTTGAGCCCCTCAAATTAAAGTCAATCTATTTAATAGCTTAAAGCAATCATTCAACAGATCAAAAGATAACTTTCGACCCGAATTGGATCGGAGGACGTCCCTTCGATGACCCTTGGATCTGAAATTCCGCAATAGGTCCTTTGAAACGGAGCAGTTTAATCTCAGCAATGACGTCACCCGGCCCCGCATCAACCACGAAGCGACCAACACTATGATCAATCACACGCCCCCCCTGTGACCTTTCGATGTCACCTGGGATTCCAACCACTGTTACCAGATCTCCTTGAACATTTGTGACCACTCCATCAAAGCCCAAACTGTGAAATATCCAGCGCAATAGAATCCGAGAGTCCGAGGCAAAACCATATGGTCCAGGAGTACTGGAAATCATTCGCGTGACGCCATTGAGCGAAGCATACATGCGCCACGGTTTGCCATCATGGCGTCCGACGATGATGATGTCTGGATTCAGCAGAAAAAATAAACTTTGAAGGCGGATCTCATCGTTATTTTCCGGCCACGGTTTGTCGTTGATCATGACAGTGGCTTTTACATCTAAAGGTTCCAGAATTTCTACAAAACTTAATTTATTAAATCCTTCGACATCAATTGACATCAACTGAGGTAAGTGAGGACCCGAAAGATCTGAGATGAAAATAACTCGTTGAGGAAGAGCTCCGCCTTTAAGCTTGAGATTCATTTTGATCAGTTGCATGGGGTCAAC
>OMIY01000065.1 GCA_900299215.1 bacterium
CCCATGCCGGGCTGACCGCCACCGAAGCCACCGCCGCCCATGCCGGGCTGACCGCCACCGAAGCCACCGTTATTTCCACCGGGCTGACCGCCTTGCCCGCCAAAGCCGCTATTGTCACCTGGTTGACCACCTTGCCCGCCAAAGCCGTTGTTGGTTCCCGGTTGACCAGGTTGTCCTGGTTGTTGACCATTAAAGCCGTTGTTGGCCCCGTTTGGATTATTTGGGTCGACCCCACCCTGAGGTGCAGTGCCGGCACCGTTACCGCCTGCTGGGTTTGCACCATTGTCGGCCTGGCCTTGCGCGGTAAAGGTGATGCTAGCAGCAGGCAAAGTCACATTTGTCGAGACAAGCGTGGCTCGCACTTCGAGCGTGTAGCTGGTGCCGTTTTGCAGGCTGCTGAAGTTGTAGGTATCGCCACCGTTGCAAGGTGCGAAGCTGCCTTCAGTTGCCAGTTTGCACTCGAATTTAACATCGCTAGGATTGGTGCCGGCTGGCAGACCGATGATGGAAAACTTAACCGACTTTGCCGTCGGGTTTCCTTGCAGCCCAGCGCCATCGACAAACACCACAGATGGGGCTTGGCCTTGTGCCTGGTCATTGGCGTCAGCGGGAAGCTGGGGACGATTGTCAGTATCGTCTTCTTCTTCCTCCTCATCATCAACAGCTACGGGGGCCGTAGGAGCGGGCGCTGCAGCAGGTTTACTTTTACTGCGACCGCAAGCTGTTGAAGTCAGGGCGCCGAGGGTCAGAACTAGCAAGAGGCACTGACGTGGACTTAGTGATGACACCAACATATAGGCTCTCCTTGCAGGGGGATATTTTTATTCACCATAGGGGCGGAGAGCTTTTTAACAAATTATTTTATAAATTTCAACATTTTTATAAAATATATTAATAATTCTATAATATCATTAAGTTACTGGCCGCGCGGCCAGCCCCAAGTGCCCATAAACTTAAGTCCTCTTAACTTGCGGCGGGATCGTTGCAAACCGCCCCTCCTGGTAATCGACAAAGGCCTGCCTGATCTCGGCGTCAGTATTCATGACGAAGGGGCCTCGTCGTGCCACCGGTTCCTTGAGTGGCTTGGCCGCCAACACCAGAAACCTGCAGGGGCCCTGGGCCCTGGCGACTAGCAAGCTGCCAGCCTCCTCAAGTAGGATCAGAGAGTGGGCCTTAGCCTCTGCGCTGTTAGACCCGAAATGGCATTTGCCTTCGAAGCAATAAAAGAGACTCGTATGACCAGGGGGCACAGCGGCCTCGAAATGGCCTTGGTTAGACAGCTCCACATCAAGGTACAGGATTGGCTCGTGAGTCTGAACCTCAGCCCTTTGACCATTAAACTCGCCGGCGAGCAACCTGACCTTGGCCCCCTGTGCTGGTAGGTCGACGACCGGCACGCTTCTAGCGCTAAGTTCCTGGTAGCGCGGCGCCGTCATCTTGTCGCGCGCTGCCAAATTGACCCACAACTGAAAACCATGCATCTTGCCGCCCTTGGCCTGAAAGGCATCTGAGGGCATCTCGGAATGCACGACACCGGCGCCTGCCGTCATCCACTGCAGATCACCCGGTGTCAACTTCCCAGCATGGCCCGCCGAATCTCGATGCTCCATCTCGCCAGCAAGGAGATAAGTGACCGTCTCAAAGCCTCGATGAGGATGATCTGGCGCCCCCTTGGCACTTCCAGGCGGATAGATAACAGGACCCATTTCGTCTAGGAGCAAAAAGGGATCGACCTGCATGAGTTCCGGAGTGGGAAATGGACGGTGTACCAAAAAGCCGCCACCTTCTAGCACTGGCCGCGCGGCCACAATTTTTGTCACCTTTTTTTTCTCGATAGGATCAATTTGAGAGGCGGTCATAAGATAAACCTATTTATGTTAGAATAAAGGTCTGCGATCTACTGGATGACAGTGCACATCAACTGCTTTGTCACCTCATAATATCACGCACTCAGCAGCAGCAACGAAATGGCTCAACGCCATCTGACCTTCAATCAGATGGCGGTTTATTAACCCCCTTTTGATGGTAGGACTGAACCGTGGCACTGATTGAAAAACACCTAGATTTGACTGCTCCTAAACATCAATCTTCTTGGCGTAAAATTGCCATCGGCACTTGGCGCACCGCTAAAGATCCGAGTGTCTATGGCATGCTGGAGCTACGCTGCGAAAAAGCTATGGCATACATCGATCGCATTAGTCAGCAGACCGGTGAGCGAGTCACCATTACTCATTTTATTGGGAAAGCGGTCGCCGAAGCTTTCAGGCGTCACCCCGAAATCAACAGTGTACTAAGATTTGGCAAAATTTATCGGCGTAGACACGTTACTTTATTTTTCCAGGTGGCGACCGATCAAACTGGCCAAGATTTATCTGGAATCATTGTACGAGAAGCTGAAAATAAATCTTTAGCGCAGATGACTGGGGAGATGAACAAACGAATCGCTGCGGTTCGGGACCTATCGGACAAGTCCTACTCACAAATGAAATCACTTATGTCCCTGATTCCGGGCTGGTTAACTGGTTTAGTATTAGATGTGGCAGGTTTTATTCAGTACAGCCTTAATATGTGGTCGCCACTGCTTGGAACCCCCAAAGATCCAATGGGCAGCGTGATGATCACAAACATTGGTTCGCTTGGGCTAGATTTGGGTTTTGCCCCGCTAGTTGCATACTCTCGAGTACCTCTGCTGGTGACGGTCGGAGCTATCAAAGAAAAGCCTGTGGTCGAGGAGGGTAAGCTAACCGTCGGTACGACGGTGCCACTATGCGTTACCTTTGACCACCGCCTCATCGACGGTGTACATGCGTCTAAATTGTCGCGCGCCATGATTAAAATTTTTGCCGATCCAGATACCGAACTCAGTGGCGTCCAAGACTCTTTGACCAATGCTGTTAGTATCACGCCCAAAGTCGCTGAGACTTCGAATCCGGTTCCAGTTCCAGCTTAAAAAATCAAAAAGCTGGGAGACTCGAGAGTCTCCCAGCCAAACCGTACTAAACTGTGCGGCTTTACTAAGCGGCTATTAACCGCTCAGACTTAGCGCCAGTAGCCGTAGTAGTTGTAGCCACCGAGGCCGCCGAATCCGCCGTAGCCGTAGCCGTAGGACGCGCCGCCCCACCAGAGGATCGGGGAGTAAGCGCCCGACCAGTAGCCGAGGCCGTATCCGCCGTAGTAGCCGTATCCGTAACCGTAGCCAAGCCCACCTAGACCCCAACCACACCATGACTGGGTCGAAGAATCGCCATTGAGCTCATCTTTGCTCTTAACGATCTTCTCTGGCTCTTGGCCCTTGTCAAAAGCAGCTTGCAGAGCAGCTGCATCGCTAACGATCGATTTGTCAGCAGCGATGGTGCGCATGGTGGGCTCACCGATCGGGTTGCCGCTGGCGTCAACTGGAACGCGAACGATAGTTCCGGCTGGGATCGCAGCAGCTTTAACATCTGCAGCTACCGGTTGCTCGCTGTTGTTCTTGGTACCGCAAGCGCTAACGCTAGCAACCAAAGCCACGACGAAGAGTGATTTAGCTAATTTCATCTGAAGCCTCCAGGCAATTGATTTCGAGGACAGGGGGTCCTCACTAGGGGTTGTTAAACTCAGACTTACCAGGCAGAGGTGTTTTTATATTATTTTAAAAATTAATCAAGTATTTTATTTAATTTATTATAA
>OMIY01000066.1 GCA_900299215.1 bacterium
CGAACATATATGTGATTGAATTTTCTGCATAAAAAGATACCGAGGGGCACTACGGGGATTACCTGCTCTGGCTTGTAGTACTTCCGTGCCATCTCGTGCTTCTCTCAAGCACCAAATAGCAGAATCTCTAACTCTCAGGATAGTCTCGTTCGGGGGAGCGCCAAACAGTTGGTCAGAAATTCCCTAGGAAACTCCGGATAAATCGCTTCACCATCTCCTGATGACTGGACTAATTCGAAGTTCGAGGTGGCTCAGTCGGGTCTGCGTTGCTGTAGTTCAGCGAGAAAAATAAGAAGAAAGCGAAGCAAGAAGTGTTTCTTGCTAAGATTTCATCGGCAGTGCCTTGGAATCTTTTGACCGCACAGATCGAGCCGTAGTACTCAGAGACGGGGCCCTCGAGGTAGCCGGGCTCGGCGGCCACTGAACCCCGTACTAACGGTTACCGCCTATAATAGTGCTATAGTCAGTCGAATTCCGGTGCGGAAAAAGTGTCCCAGGAAATTTATTCGATGTGGACCTGGTAGTCTTGAGCTTGGCTGTGTTGGAATTCGTAACGAGACGATGATCCTTGACTTGTGTTCTTTCAGGCCACGTCTAGCAATGGAATAGTGGTTGCTGGGCTCAAGCCGAGCAATATCTTCAACTCACTGGAGTGCAAAAAGGATTGAACGACGGTGTCACGGGGCATACCGTTATCAAGTTGCTGCATCCAGTAACGCTCTCCTGCCAAGTCCGGTACTCGGTTTAACACGACCTCGTACAGATTATAAATGAAAGAGGACGTGTTATCGTTGCTTGATTGAAACTCGGCCGAGCAAAAGAAGTCAGTAGCTATTTGAGATCGCTTAGCTCCTGCGTTCAATTGTCCAATCCAATAATCAAGTCCTGCAATATCAGGTACACGATGGAAAATCTCGGTGTATAGCCCTGTCACGAAGTCAGCAGGCAATGGAGCCGAGAGACTGACCAAGTTAGTTGATAGATCGGGGTGATTCGTGCCGAGGTAAAAAAGTTTCTGAAAGTCTGGAGTTTCGACAAGAGCGCGGACCACTCCTTCTCGAGTTTGATCACCGGAGAGCTTATCCAACCAGAATGCAAGCTCGGCGGTCTGTGGCGCTTTGTCTAATAAGTCAGCATACAGTGCTTTAACAAAACTTTTATCGTCTTTGATTTCAGCAGAACACTCGCTCGACACATAAAAACTAATGATTGCTTCTTTCCGGTCGAGCCCATTACTGAGTTGGTTCAGCCAGTAGCTTTGCCCAGTCGAATCGGGGGCACGGCGAAGAATATCAATATACAAATCATTAATAAAATCCTGATTTGTAGCGCTGGAACCAGCAAGCTTGTGCTCCAGCGGGCTTTCCACATAAAAAGTAAAAGGTGCTCCGATTTTGCTCGTGTGGCTCTCGTTCGCAAACAGTTGGACCGAGAATTGGTCAATGCCACGAGGGTCATGATCAGCGTCAAATTTCAACGTTATCGTTTCTTGGCTACCGATCACAAAGCTACCTACAGCAGCGCCACTAACTATAACTGAATTGTAGGCATCAGGCGTGAGCGAGAAGTAAAGTTTTTGCCCTGCAGTATAGCCAATTGTGGATAGGGTGATATCGAAAGCACTGCCAAGCTTCACTATGTGTTTTTGTTCGGGCGCGATGGTTGCAATTTGGTTCGCTGAAACAGAAAGAAGCGGCTGCGGAATAATTGCGTTGTCTTGAGAAGCAGATGACGTTTGCTGTTGCACTTCAAGGCTTACACTGCGATTCGCGCCATAAATTAATCCGGGTAACCAAGAACTCAACTCTGACAATGCGAGCCAGTCAGACCCATTGTCGTAGAGGGCGTAGTTTGATTTTGCAGTTTGGGCAAAGTCGGTGAAAAATACTCCTCGAAGGGAATTCGTCGCGGCTGCCGCGGCTATGCTGCCGTCCGCCGTACCGTCCAATTGGCCTGCCAGAAAGGGATTGATCGTACCCGCATACTCCTTTGGTCCAACGAGAAGATTGCTAAGGCTGGTCGCAGCGCTCGTGAAATTGAAGTTTAGGCCAGGATGACTAATCTTAACAAAGCTACTAATCGCCTCAATTTTATCGGCAAAAGGTGGGCTGCTATAGACGTCTTGCACCGAATAGAGGTTATTCGAAGAAACAAAAGTTGTATTGTCTGGCCAGAACGACGCATCGAGGCCAAGCTTATTGCCCGTCCTGTCAATAATTATTACTTTACCGCGGACATCACCAATCTTGATGTGGCTATAATCGACGTTTTCGGGAAGTTGGCCGCTCCCATACCCCAGCAGGTAACCTGCGACGCTCTCATCTCTTAGCGCCGAGCTTAGTAGCTGGGCCTCCGTTTCACGTGAGAATAGGGGTACTTGAATGCCGTCAAATTTTAGTGACGCAACAACCGTTTCAGTGGGATTTTCAGATAAAAAGCGCGTCAGATCTTGCAGAATTTTATTAAGCTCTATGCCGACGAAGACATCGTTGTGCACAACCTCAAGATTATTGCCGACCTGCTTCACCCTGATGTCAAGGCCACGCACTCCCGCGGTTAGCTGGTCATAAATGCTGCTGTTAAGTGTCTGCGTGAGAGCATGCGGAACTAATTGAGCCCAGAACGTGTAGGTACCGGAGTCGTGGGTGCCGGGTATAGCCAAATCTGCCACAGACGTCTGATCTGCAATACCCGACATCCAATTATTTCCAGACATACTTC
>OMIY01000067.1 GCA_900299215.1 bacterium
ACATTATTTTGGTGTTGCCAGTCAAAATTGGGGATCTCAAGTTAAAAATTGATATGCAGCAGGTCCAAAATCTTTCTCGCACCTTACAGAATCAGGATAATGCCATTCAAAGTGCCGCGAAAGCAGATCGTCTTATAAGTCGTCAGAGGCTGGATCGAGACAGCGGCTTGCTTTTGGACGAGCAGGCAAAGATATTTGTCGGCAAACCAGCAGATCCAGAAAAATTGAAGCGCCTTCAGACCGACCATCCAAACAGTGGCGGCGCCGTCTTTCTTGAGGCGATGACTGAATTTATTGGCAATAAGCAAGACGATGCTAACTCCATTTTGGAGCGGGCCATTGATCTTAATTCAGTTGACGTTGACTACCGAGCCGTATTTTCCGAGATCCGCGTTCAATCAGGAAAGGCTAAGGGATGAAGTTTTTAAAAAATGTGAACGTCGCCCTAAAAATGCCGCGCGGTCTAAAGGACCTTCAGATGAAGCTGATGCGAGATACTGTTCGGCAGGAATTTGTTGCCTTAATTCAGGATTGTAAACGTGAAATAGAGGACCAGGAGGTTAGAGACTCGATTGATCGGGACGTGATGGACCTTGCGAAAATCATGACGGATAGACAACAGATCCTTGTGAATCGTGAAAATTCTGAGCGAGGAGATCCCTCATGAGCGTAACAGGCGTTTCCCTGCTCGTAGCTATCGTCTACGTGCTCGTCTCTATGTACTGGACCAGTCCAGACAAACCATGGCAGTACATTAACTTACATGGTCTATTTGTCGTCATCATTGGCATGGGCGTTGTTTCGCTTATCGCCGTTCCTTGGCGTTACGTAAGGCGGTTTTTTACTATGATCTCGGCTATAGGACGTCGTTATCATGACGACTCGGTCGAGATCATTCAGCAGATCGTCGAAGCAGCAGAGGCTTATCGGGCAGATCTCAAGAAGGCACAGAAATTTGCTGAACAGGTGCAGGATCCGTTTCTTAAAGACGCTTTGGAGTTGTTATTCGAGGGTTACAGCGCCGAAGAAATAACTCAAATTCTAAAGCGAACTATTATAGTCCAGCGGGATCGTGATGCGTCAGACGCAAAAATGTTCAAGCATCTGGGAAAGTACCCTCCTGCGCTTGGTCTTTTTGGAACAGTGATGGGAATGATTGCGTTACTCGCAACTCTAGGTCAAGAGGGTGCGGAGTCTAAGGTCGGACCTGCAATGTCGGTCGCTATGACAGCCACTTTATACGGCATCATCCTCGCCAATTTGGTGATTTTGCCAGTTGCAGACAACTTGCTTTTCCGATCTCATGACATCGTAGCTCGCCGCGAAATGATTATTGAAGGCGTTTTAATGATGCACGGTAAGATGTCGCCGGTTATGATTCGGCAGATTCTGATCGCCCATTTGATGCCGCACCAAAAACAGGCCTTTGGCAAGATGCGAAGGGTGGGTTCATGACGGCTAAGGTTACCACCTTGCGGCAAAGAGGAGCCGATGCACCGCGAGAGGCTAAGCCTGAAGCCGTATATTTGTCGGAGCCACCAGATCTAGATAGTGACGAGGCTGAGCCATGGCTTCTCAGCTACGCCGATATGGTTACGCTATTGATGTGTTTTTTTATACTCTTTTTCACTCTTGATAAAAGTAAGGGTGGTATTAGTGATCCAGAGCGTCTAAAGACCAGACTTGAGCAACTAATCGGACTTGACTCATCAGTAATGACCCCTCCGTCTAATAGTGCTGCGTCAAGTTCTAGTAAGGCGAAAGAGGCCGCTTCTAAGGAAACCAAAGCAAAGCTTGAAGAGGATCTCGCCAAGATCGCCAAGAATTTGAAAATTGTTTTTTCTCTTGCGACACCTAATCCAGGCTTGGTTGAAATTACCTTTCTGAATGCAAACTTCTTCGAATCTGGTCAGGCCGACCTTACTCCACAAGGGCGGGAGATGATTCTTAAGATGGCTCCCCGACTTTCAGTGCTTGGAAAGGGTACCCGAATTGAGGTGGAAGGACATACTGATAGTGACCGCGTCAGCAGCAGTCGATATGCCAGTAACTGGGAGCTCTCGGCAATGCGCGCGGCATCCGTTGTCCGCATTTTACAGACGGAGGGTATTCCCGCAGATCGGCTTAAAATTGCTGGATATGGAGAATATCGACCGGTAGTGGCTGAACGGGATGTTAACGGCTTTGTCGATTCCACTGCGAAGAAGCTAAACAGGCGGGTGGTCATTAAGGTGACACACGAAGAGAGTGCTTCAGATCCCATGCCGATTCGTGAGATGAAAAAATGAGTCATGGGTTTAAAATATTACTCTTGAGCATTGCGGTGCAGTTGTTCGTTGCGGGCAACCGAGTTTATGCGGATGGTGTAGCCTCAGAGGCCACCAAAATTTCGGCCCATTTTGGTTCTGCCGTTGTTGAGAGTAGCGGCTTTTACAAGGGGCGCATCCCTATTTCGACGATCCTTGGCGTTGATGTCCAAGTTGGTGTTTTAGAGCAGTTAGGGTTGATTATATCAAGTGAGGTAGGTGGCGCTGTATATTTCAATCTCAGCGGCGGGTTTAGGTATTTTCCCTGGTCAAATTCCGGAAAATTTCGATTGGCTAGCCCTTATATTGTTAGCAGCCATGATTATCCGATTAAGCCTTTTTTCAGTGCTGCCCTTAACCGAGGACAACTTAGGCTGCAGACGCAGGATGATATTGGTGCCACGCAAATTACCAGCCAATTCCTGGGGGGTGCATTTGGTGGCGGTGTTGCCGGCAATCTAGCAGATCGGTGGGAAGCGGTATTAACTGTTGAGTATGCTCGTCTCATGGCAAGCGCTGAGTCTGCCGTTGCTTTCACTGGTAACCGTTTCAGCCTCACTGGTGGGTTTTCTTACGCACTCTAGAGTGTTCGTTTGGAAGAAGCTCTTCGACGTTAATAAGGATCCGGTCACTAGAGATAGCTCCATCTCCAGAAGTGACGAGTAGATAGAAGCCTCCTGCACCAGGAAGAGTAACCGGTATTGGTGGCTTTGAAGCATGTCTTGCGGGTTCCCCTTTTTCGCCGCTCATTGGCCATAGATAAACCAAAAAGCGATCATCTGGGGTGGTCGCGAGAGTAGTACTCCAATCAACTGCTATTTCAGTTGGAGCACGATCAATTGCAATGATTCCGCCATCCGTTGGAGTCTTAATTGTTATCGTCGGTGGCTGTATGCTCACCGTCAAACTCTTTTCTGTCGGCCTAGATTCAAGAATCGGTCCTAGAGCTGCCTTTGGATCCGGCATAACTGCACCTACGCCCCGGGCGCGCCGCCATGCCTGAATCAGGGGTATTGTGGGTTTGCTCTTCCGCTTCTTGAGCGGATTTGGACCACTTGGTGGAGCTGAATCCATAGTAAAAGAGCTTAATGCAACCTTCCTAATGATCTCGGGATGAAGCCTGAGCATCGTCGGGCCAGACATAGCAAGCATCAGCGCATCATCATCATTAGAGGTCGTTTCTTTTCTATGTAAATACAATTTCGCCGACTCAGTGCTTTGCAGCAAAGATCTTTCAATGATTACGTCACCGACCTTTAGAGCGGACCATGAAACATCCCAAGGGCGCCAAACCAAGACGTTGCCCTCAATCTCATCAATTACAAACTGCTGATCTATCAAGGGTCCCGAATTCACCAAACTGCCATCGTTTGATTTATCGAGAGTAGCGGCCGTTCCCTCGACTGACGCCACCAGGCAAATCACCAAAACGAGTAGTTGGTTGGTATACATGACCATCCATCTTGCGGGCGATAGTGTCTATTTTGTGGTCACAATTCTTAAGTAATTTTATCTAGATACTGCAATATTGTCATCTTTTTTGACCACAATTTGTGTCTTTACCAAGCCAATACCTATTGAAGATTGAATATAAAATGCCGATTCGACGTCGTAGACCTTAAAATCTCTAATTTGGTCGTTTATGGTTTGGTGGCAAAATATTATCAAAGACCGTATTGCGTCGCTACGTGCGTTGCATGTTCGGAATACTCGCGCAATCGCGGATTTGCCTCCACCGCAACCTGTGCATTATGTGCCTCCGCCACCGGTGGTCCGAACCCCGATAAACTGGGGACAAGCTGCAGCCCCAGTGCAGAGTGCAAATCTCACCGCTAACGTGACTCAGACCAGGAGTGTTAGGTTTGCGGTTGAAGAGGCTCAATCAACAGAGAGCGAGTGGCCAACAGGTTTACCAAAGCCCCCACTCTCGAC
>OMIY01000068.1 GCA_900299215.1 bacterium
ATGGCGCGACTGATGATTTCGCTGGTTACCGACCTTATGCCTATCAATTGGCAAAAGAAGCGCATGCAAGCAATTTTGCGCCTAGCGCACCATCGACGCAAACAAGACGGTGAAGCACAAGATCGCAAGTATCCAGCGATCCGTCTCTTTATGATTGGGGCACAGCTATACATGCGCGATCATCGACGCATGGCCTTGCTCTATCATGATGCCGCACTGCGACTTGCACTTACTGGGCAAACTAGCGCATCTAGTGCAATCAAAGTAGTAGCAGAGAGAGCTGCCATCCTTGGCTACATTGGTTCAACACGTACGGCTTACAGATTCCTTGATTTCGCCATGGAGCTAGCTCGTAGTGCCAATGAGGTCAGCGTTTACGGTTACGTCGCCTTGTTGCGAGCGATGACTCTAGATTACATGAAAGGACGGCACGAGGAAGTCAGCGCCAATCTGAAAGAGGCCATGGGAACGCTGCGCCCCAATGAAGACCGGCTCATGTACGGGCTTGGCCTGACTTTCAAAGTGTTCCGCGAACTGACCAAGTGTAACTTTGAGGGAGTGCTTCGCTATAGCATGCAGCTCCCTGATGTTATTCCAACTCGTAACTGGCTGTCGCCGCGATGCATCTCTTTTATGCTTTACGGATTTCTACTGCAAGGCTCGAGGGACAGTATTGTGCGTCACGGCCAATCCTTTCTTAAGCGGCGGCAACGAGTTTCAGGACGTAGTCAAGATCCATTTATTAATATCATCCTAACTATCGTGTCCTTTGCCCGCGGCGAGACTGATCGCGTGCGAGACTACTATTTGATGTCCATGAATGACTTTTCCAGCAACAGTAATGATGTCTTCCTCCTGCCATTTGAGGAAGATTTCATCGGTCTTTTTGCCTTCACCGTCCCGATTTTGTTCGAGCAAGAATACGGCCGTGCCTTGATGCGCAATAATGAGATGAGCATTCTTCTGATGCGCCTCAAGCATCGCATCCTTCGTATGAAAGGACAAAACCGCCCGATTCCACTACTTCTGAGAGCACGCCTAGGCGAACTAACTGGAGAGCCTAAGAATGTCAGAATGCTCTATGACCAATCGCTTAAAACCTCGCAAAATAACAATTTGATCCAGGTTCTCGGTTACCTTTGGTTTGGCACACATTTGGTCGAGCATGTAAATGTTAAGAAGACGGATTATTTAAAAAGAGCCCTGACCATCGCGCACAAGTCAGGCCTCAATACTATGGTCGAATATATCGCCAAGTTGATGGAAAAACGTCAGATTTCGTTCCGCGATATCGATCCACGTCGTCCAGTAAAATCGCAAGCAGAGGTCGCCACCCCACGCGATGCCTTAAAAAATCGCTTATGCGCTGTGAACCTCAACCACCTCTGCGATGCTTTAGCTACGCGCACCCCATTACTAGAATCGTTAGCGGTAAGTACGTCTTTGCTATCAAAACATTACTCTTTCGCTCAGACTTTCTGCATCGTCATGGACCAAACCGGACAACCTAAAATTATTCATACGACCGCCACTGGACGACCACCCGAAGAGCTACTTTCCTACGTCGAACCTTATTTAAACATCCGATCTACGTTGTTCTTGCCCCTCACGGATGCACCTTGGTCCAAGCGACCTGACGATGAGCTGGCCGCGCTCCCGCCACCTCCGAGTCTTAGGGACGAGGCTGAAGAACTTGGCGAGAGTACGCTTGGCAGCACTCCATCCGCTCCCTCAGATGATTCAGATGATCTTGAAGAGTCCACCACGATGATTATGGGGGCTGGAGTAGGCAAGAATATGCGTGACTCATCTGCTTCGGGACAGTTCGGCAGAACGCGCCGCAACAATGCACCGGCCAATGAATCCCGCCCACCTCGCCGCGCCGGACCAGCGATGCGCATGAGCGCGCTAGTACCTCTACGGTCTAACAGCGGTAGTATCGGATTATTCTTTGTTGAGGACATTGCACTGGGTCGTGACACCACTTCCTGCCGAATGGAACTTGATCAATTTGGTGCACAGCTAGCGTTGCTATTTGAACGCCAACTACCTCCACGCCTAACAAGCACCTCGACTAGATCTGTCGGAGGTAGCGAACGCGTCAACTACGCCTCAGCCACTATCAACCTCGAACCAGTGCCGTGGTTGCGTGTTTGGAACTTCGGTCGTTTGCGCACGCAGCGCGAAACCTCCTGGTACCTTGGTCTGAATTTTGGACGCAACAACTACGTGATCGCCTACTGCATGATCACCGGCAGTGAAAGTATTCGTGAGCATGTCGGGTCCATGATTTGGCACCATCTCATGGTCGTTCGGGCAATTTCCGTCGCCTCTGGCCGCAACCGGTTTGAGGCATCTGAACTGAGAGAAGAATTCTCCACGTTGCTAGCATCTATTCCGAACGCCGAACAACTTGAGGGCATTACTCTAGCCTTCACTATCTTTAACTATGAAACCAAGACCTCCTCTAGCGGCCACTTTGGATCCGCGCGACCATTCGTCATCGGTGCCGACAATGCTGTATCACCACAGAACGAAGTCATACTCACCTATGCTCAGGGACGTGATCTCCGCTACTGGGACATCAGTGCCAGCCTGAGCGGTCCTCATACCTACATTCTTAGCTACGACACCAGTAAGCTGGATGCCACCTTAGAGGATGCTGCGCAACGGCGCGTGGCCAGTAACGTCGGACAAATCCAAAACGTTGACGAATTTCACCGACTTCTCGCCAGTGTCGTCAACGAGGCCAACCTACCCAGGTATTACCTGGCAGCAGTCCTAGTCGAGTCCAACGCCGAGGACCCGTCACC
>OMIY01000069.1 GCA_900299215.1 bacterium
ACGGTCATCATCATCGTGCCACTGATGGAGAATGCGGCGACAATCACAATCAGCATCAGGATTGATCCCATCGCAAACTTTTCAAGTTTTAGCGCAAAAAGAAGCGACGAGTTAGCTTTCTCCCAAGTTAGCGGGATGAGATCACCGGATGATTTGGGCAGCGTACCGAGCTTTTCGTCGTGGCCGAAAACGCGATTCACACTTTTCTGGATTGTCAGGGGGTCTTTGACGTTTACAGCTACGCCGGAAACATACTCGTCTTGGTCCAATGATTCGTCGTAGTCGGCCATAAACTTACGGCCTTCGGCCAAACTCACTACCGCCCACCGTGCATCGTAATTAAAAAGGCCGGTGCGGAACTTGCCGACGACTGAGTAGCTGCGAGACACGGTGCCACCGGACAACGCAGTGCCCATATTGCTTTGCGGTGAGAGCACGATTATCTCGTCACCAACATCTGCACCAAGTTGATCGGCAAGCTGTTGGCCTAGCATGATCCCTGGTAGTTGCTTGCCGCCTGAAATACCGCCAAGGGCATGGAGGGCGCCGATATCCTTCATATCCCCCTCGATCACCGAGCTGCCAAAGCCCCAAAGGTGGCCTTGACGATTCGGGTCGACGCCAAACAAAGTGGCCGAAGTCAGATGCGATCTCTGCTTAAGAACCACATCGGCCTCTGTGTAGGGCTCTATGGCGGTGGCTTCCGGAAACAGACGTTCGAACTCTTCTACCGGATGATCCTTGAGCCCAAACCCGGCAACAGCATTGCGATTAAGTATTTCAAGATTAGGCTGACCACGCAGCATTTTGCCCCGTAAGTCTTGCTCAAACCCACCCATGACCGACAGCACGATGATCAGAGCAGCGACGCCGATGGCAATGCCGGCTATCGATACCACGGTCATAACCGATAGGCCGCCGCGTCGCCCTTTGGCAACGAGGTTTCGCCACGCGATCCATAAGATGTAGAGTTTGGGTCTAGCCCGCCCTACCGCCATTCGATCTGCTTCCTCAAACGCAACAGTTCTAGAACCTATTAGGCAGTTAACATAGCGCAATGTGCTACCTATAACAGCCGAATTTTTCAGGTTTAGAGCTAGTTTAGTAGCATTTTTGAAAGTTTTAAAAGTGGATGGCTTTTGCTGGTTTTTAATAAATTCTTTACTTTTTATATAAAAAGTAATAAATATCATTTGCCATAAAATTGTTTCTTAGTTTTATATAAAACCATACTACCCTAGGGAATGAGCCTATGACGCCTTCAAAATCTACTAAGTTATCGTTAATGGCGGCTTTTCTAGTGATCGGCCTAGTGGCCTGCGGTCGTTCCAACTCGACCAGCCCGGCTCCAGCGCCAACGCCTACTCCAACCGCTACTCCCACGAAAAAGACCAAGAAAAACAACAACAACACCAATATGCCGACCCGCCCACCGGTCAATGCACCAGCTCCGACCAGTCCTAACCCTCAGGTAAGTGACATCGGCGAGGCGCCGGCTACAGTTGCTGGCACTAAATCCCTGTCGAGTGAGTATGCGAGCAACTGCGCAGGATGCCATGGCCGTGATGGCAACGGTCGCATCGGTATCCGTAACAAGTCCCTCCAGGAATATCGCAGTGCGGTCCGTCAGGGTCGCGGCAGCATGCCTGCCTTCAGCACGTCGCAGTACTCTGACGCCAGCTTGCAAAATGATCATGCAGTACTTAGTGGAAATTAAACTGCAGCTTGTCAATTTGCTTACCTAGAGTTTAACTTACGGCCGCTACGGTATAATGAAGTAGCGGCTGTTTTCTATTAGCAGCCTTGCCCACCTCTTAGAGGGTTTGCAAACGCGTGCAGTTTCGCCTCCTAGCTATAGCAATGATCCTAATGTCGATGGCCTCCATCCAGTTCGGTGCGGCCTTGGCTAAGAATCTATTTCCTTTGGTTGGTGTAGCTGGAACTGCCATGGTGCGCAGCACCTTAGCGGCACTGCTCTTAGTCACGGTGCGTCAACCTTGGAAGGGCGGACCGGTGACGCGCGTGGCTCTATCTGAGCTGGTGCTCTACGGTGGTGCACTCGGGGCGATGAGCCTGTTCTTCTATCTGTCGCTAGCGCGGATTCCCTTGGGTGTTAGCGTTGCATTGCAATTCCTAGGACCACTTGGTTTAGCCATTTGCACTTCGCACCGGCTTACCGATTTACTATGGGCTGGTTTGGCGGGTGTTGGTATTTTCCTTCTGCTAACCGCGAACGGTGACTTGGGTCCGCAGCATAACCTCGACATTAAAGGGGTTAGCTTTGCTTTGTTGGCAGCACTATGCTGGGCGCTCTACATCTTCTTTGGTCAGCGCGCGGGTAAGCATTTATCTGACGGTCGCGCATCGTCCTTAGGACTTGTGATCAGCTCACTGATCATCATTCCTTTCGGTCTTCACCATGCCGGCACAGATTTAGGTAACCACACTCTCTGGCTTTATGCTCCGTTGGTTGCAGTACTTTCCAGTGCTCTACCGTACTCTCTTGAAATGATGGCGATGACGCGCCTACCGGCTAAAACTTTTGGCGTCATGATGAGTTTTGAGCCAGCGTTTGCTGCTATTCTTGGCGATCTCATGCTTCATGAAAATCTGCACTGGCAGCAGTGGCTATCGATAGGTCTGATCATCGCAGCGTCGGTTGGCAGTATTATTTCAGAGGGTGCAAAAGCTGAGGCGCATCAGGGCTGAGACTGTGTAAGTTAAGTCTTTGACTCGGCCCTGTATAGTGGCACCTAAACTTAGAGCTAATTACCGCAGATCGGTAGATCCGGAAATTTGCCGCACATGGCCGCTCTGAACTGATTGGATTCGGCTTTAAGACGCGCAACTTCAGCTTCTGCTCTGTCAGCGCGGGCCTTCAACCTATCATTCTCTGCGGCTAGATCCTTGATCGCTGCGATAGTTTCCATTTGTAGCTCAAGGCCATAACGAACTTTTAAATAGCCGTCATCTCCAACAATCACAAGATTTGGGAAAATCTTTTGAAGCTCCTGAGCAATGAAACCTGATTCCATGTCAGTACCAAATCCGCGGCCTGGGAACTCGTCAGTTTTGTAACGATAATTGACCGGATTCAAGAGGCTAAGCCGCCTTAAGGCTCCACTTATCGGCGTTACGTCAGTTTTAAATCTTGCGTCTGAAGCACAAGTACCTCCCAACGTCGTCCCAGTGCCGGTGCCAGTTTTAAAGCATCCCGTTGTTCGTGTGTTGCCTACTACATCGAGATCAAAGGCTGGTGCGTTTGAGCCAATACCGACGTTTCCATCGCCTTGAATGACAAACTTTACTCCAGTTGGCGAGCTTAAGTGACCGATCACAAATTTATCTCCAACACTCCAGTCCCCCACGCC
>OMIY01000070.1 GCA_900299215.1 bacterium
ATGTTGTCGAGTCCTGTCTGTATGGTCTTGCTGACAGCTTCTTGTGCATTCATTCTAATGATGGTGCTGCCTGCGATCGTACGAGGTCGCGAAAAGCTGGTGGATGATTGATGTGCTGTATGAGGTTAATGTGCCGCACAATGGCTGGGTTGCACCTAAAAAGTGACCCTACCTGATTTATGGCTTATGCACCTTGCGGAGGAATGCGAACGGCTAGGAAAAGGCGGAAGGTAGAATAGATTGTCACCAAACTTCATTAGGTCGAAGTGCTTACAGGATAGGGGCAGTCTTTGGCCAAGGTTGTGAGATCAATAGGCGTGACGGAGGTTAATTATTATCGCTGGCGATTAGAGTATGGTGATCAGTAGTTTCTCTGAAGGAACCAAAAATAGCGCTTGAAAATATCAATGGTTTTAAAGGTCGGGCTATTTGCCCTTCGAGTCTGGTAATAAGGCTTGGTGGGCTGTTGTCGACTTGTCGCCGCTCTCTCCCTTAGTGAGGATGCCGATAACTGTGCGCGCATGACCCGTTTTATTCGTGATGCTGATTACGGTTGGGACAAGCCTGGCCGCTTTTGGCTCGGCGATTTCGAGGGTCGAAATCCTCAATTGGTCATCAGTGAACAGCAAGCTTTCACTATGCGTGCGGAGCTAGCAGCTTAAGAGTTTCCGTAGCGTCTTCACCAGCACGCAACTAGAGAAATTGATTATGTCGGTGAAATGTTGCTGACGGTATATAAGCAGATGACTCAGGATATTTCTTTCTGAGTTATAAGGAGTGGTCAATTGTCGGAGCGGCTACTCCGACAGCCATGTGAGAACGCCGAGCTTATATGGCAGATCATTCAAGGCCGACTCGGTGCAGGGATGCTTAGATGATCAATAGACGTGGGTTTTTATCTTCTTTCGCTGCTCTCCCCGCCTTCAGATGTTCAACGTTTGCGCAGAGTTGGCCAGCTCAGCCCATCAAGGTAGTGGTGTCACAGGCAGCTGGCGCAACGCCGGACATTCTCTGTCGCCTAGTGATGGAACAGGTTAGTAAGCAGTTGGGGCAGACAATTGTTGTCGAAAATCGGCCTGGAGCCAGTAACGCCATAGCTGCACAAATGGTGGCACGTTCAGCTCCCGACGGCTACACGCTGTTCTGGGCGACTGCAGCGGCTCTCGTGACGAACCCGCACACTTTCAAGTCACTGCCCTATGACCCCCAGAAGGACTTCGTCTCTGTCGGAAAGGTCGCTGATGGCCCCTTTGTACTTTTGTCCCACCCGAGCGTTCCGGTAAAGACGCTGGCTGAATTGATCGCTTATGCCAAGGATAATCCAGGAAAGTTGAGTATTGCCACCGATGGTCCGCGCAACTTCTCCGGTCTTTTGGCTGCTTGGATGGGCAAGCTAGCTCAAGTTGATATTCAGCAAGTCCCTTACACGACAATGCCTCAAGGTATCCAAGACACACTTGCAGGTCGGGTGCAGCTCATCATTCTTGCAATTCCTTCAGCTGCTAACTTCATTGCGAACAAGTCCCTCATACCTCTGGCGCTAAGCACCAAGGAGCGTGCGATCGGCTTTGAAGCGATCCCGCCCATTGCGGAAACATTTCCAGACTTTGATTTTAGCGGTTGGATGTCGGTTGTTGCGCCCATTGGTACGCCTCACGATATTCTGGCAAAACTAAACCGAGCTATGGATCAGGTTCTGACGGCCCCTGAGATCGCTAGTCGTCTGCGCGAGATCGGATTTTATACGAAGGGTGCGGGCACATTCGATGAAAATAGGGCGTTCATCGCTTCTCAATACGGTGCGTTTGCCAAACTCGTTCACGAAATCGGCCCGCAGCCAGAGTGAGTTAAATGCCAAAGGTTATTCCAAACTACCCCTCAGTCTATCTGCGTTCGCCAGAGCCTGAGCCGCATGTGAACCTTACCGTAAACGTCCGGATACCGATGCGTGACGGAGTAAGACTATGCGCTGATGTCTACTCGCCTCAGCGAGAAGGTCGATATCCGGTTTTGTTGTCCCTTTCACCTTACTCAAAGGATATCCAGCAGAATCCGCCGCAGTGGAGTCATGCAATTGAATCTGGGGCGACGGGTTTTTATGTGTCTCATGGCTATATCCACGTTATCGCACAAGTGCGTGGATGTGGGCTGTCTCAAGGCCAATGGAGATGGTTCGACGAAAAGGAGCGTACCGACGGGTACGATCTTGTCGAGTGGATTGCTGCACAGCCTTGGTGTGACGGTAATGTCGGTATGATAGGCGACTCTTATTGGAGTTGGAGTCAGTATCATGTTGCTGCTGCGCAGCCGCCGCATCTACGCTGCATTTGCCAATGCGATGCTACAAGTGACCTTTATCGAGACGCAGTATATCCCGGTGGAATTTATAATGCTGCTTTCATGAATGATTGGATCGCCTATCAAACTGCGATGTCTGCATGGCCGGGCGAGGTTGAGGGCAAGTTGCCTCCAATGAACACTCACTTTGAGATAGCCAATCATCCTGTCGATTCGGAGTGGTGGCGTGAGCGATCCGCAATTACATACCTAGATCGCATTAAAGTGCCTGTGATGAGCATTGCTCCACAAGGTGGACAAATGCATTTTCGTGGTCAGCTTGCTGCCTTTCCTCATATCAAATCGCCGAAGAAATTGCTCATCGTGCCTCCTAGCGGCTTCTGGTCTCATGTGAGGTATCTTACTGATCCTGCACTTAACGCGCATATGTTACGGTGGTTTAATCATTGGCTCAAAGGCGATGATAATGGCATCATGCAGGAGCCGGAGGTTGCAATTTTTGACTCTGGAACGCGTAGCTGGAGTAGCGAGGCCAGCTACCCAAGTATACGCACAAACTGGACAGAATTTTTCCTTGATGGTCGCAGTATCGGATTAGTAAAGCCGGGGCACGAGCAGCAGCCCGATTGTTATAGTCTGCCGGAGAGCAATGCGCTGCACGTGCAGGGCAAGCCGTCACTGTCATATGAGACTACGCCTTTGGCTGTCTCGTTACGATTGGCTGGTGCGGTGAGTTTCAATCTGTTTGCATCGTCAAGCCAGATCGATACGCTTTGGTTCATTAATTTGCTGGATGTAGATCGGGAAGGGAGTGCGACTCAACTCAGTCGCGGTATGTTGCGTGCGTCATTCCGCAAGGTCGATGAAGTTCATTCTTCCCTCGGGCAGCCCTGGCACCCGTTTGACCGGATGGAGCCTTTAGTGCCAGGTGAAATCTATGAGTTTCAGATAGAGATGCGTCCCATCTTCCACACATTCAAAATTGGACACCGATTGAGGCTAACAATTTCAAGTGAAGATATCCAGTTTAACAATCCGCTCCGCAATATCGACGTGCAGCTGTTGCCGTGGCCGGTCAGAAACGCTGTATACCACGATCTACTGCGACCAAGCCGGCTCATTTTGCCGGTCTGCGAGGCGAGCCACGAACTGCCTGTCCCAGCCAGCGTTGCAAGCATTGATTGGCCGCTTGTTCCCGGTCAATGGATGGCTGACATCAAGGGACACCCGTTGCGCTGCTAAGCTTTTGAAAGCGAAGCGGGCTGGGTTGACGACCGCTGAATCAAAGGCTCAATTATGTTCAGCATACGGTCCATCTGTATCGCAAGGCAGTACAGAAAAAATCCTAGAACAATGGGGAGGGGAAAATGTCTGATCTCGGAGGCGAGCACAATAAAAGGTCGCGCCCATGGCTGATAGTTCTTGCTGCCGTACTTGGCCTGTTAGTCGGCAACGGTCCTGTGATGCAGTTCTCTTTCGGGGTTTTTTTGAAGCCAATTGCGGAAGAGTTCGGAGCTGACCGAGGTACTATGTCCTCTTCTATCCTCATTGGGTTGTGCCTGACGGCTATTGCGACCCCGTTTGTTGGGCGGCTTATCGATAGGTTCGGAATTCGACGTGTGACGCTGCCAGCTATTGTGCTATTCGCTGGTGCGACAGCACTCCTTAGCATCGCTACATCGGCGGTTTTCTTCATCGCCCTTTATGCGCTTCTGGGTGTTATCGCGGCGGGTCAGACGCCACTCCCTTATGCCAAAGCCGTTGCCGCGGCTTTCGATAAGCGCCGCGGGCTTGCGTTGGGGGTCTCAATGGCGGGCGTCGGTCTTGGGACAGCCCTCTTGCCTCAGATTTCTCAGTTGCTCCTCACCAACTTTGGGTGGCGTGTCGCTTACATCGGGTTGGGCGCAGTCATTTTTTTGGCCTCATTCCCAGCGGTTTTTCTTTTTATCCGCGACGCTAAGCCGTCAACGGCTGCTATCCGAGTCGATCAGCCAGGCATGACAGCGAAGAATGCGCTTCGTACATCAACCTTTTGGATCCTTGGATGTGCATTCTTCTTCGTGGCTCTCGGTGCCGCGGGTGTAATCGCGCATATCGTTCCTCTTTTGACAGACCGGGGAGTAGCTCCACAATCTGCAGCAACGGCTATCAGCATCGCAGGTATCGCGCTTATCATCGGGCGACTGCTTGCGGGGTATTTGTTAGATCGTGTGTTTGCACCCTATGTAGCTTTCATATTTTTCTTCGCTCCATTCATCGGTGTGCTGATTTTATACTTCGTTGCTGGTGCTCCTGCTGCGATGGTTGCCGCCGTGCTTGTGGGGATCGGCTTGGGGGCAGAGGTTGATCTCATCGCTTTCCTTGTGTCGCGGTACTTGGGAATGAAGTCATTTGGTGAAATCTATGGTTATCTCTTTTCGATGTTCATGTTTGGCTCGGGAATGGGTCCCTTCTTAATGGGAATGAGCTTTCAAAAAAGCGGATCTTATGACACTGGGCTTATCATTCTTGCTGTTGGGTTGGCTGTAGCCACCGTCTCCGTCTTGAAGCTAGGCGCCTATAACTTCACCGGCGAAAAGCATGTCAGCACACAACAAGATCCCGCGTGATATTATAGGGAGCAAACAGCAATGACTGGTAAATTTAACCCCGAGTATCATGAGTTCACCGCGCGCGATGGTGTGAAGATTGGGCTAGCTGTTTACAAGATGGCTGGGCTAAAAAGCTTGCCCGTGCTATTCGCAGCATCTCCATACCGTTTTGACAACAACTCACTTCCTGCAAGCCCCCAGTTTTTATGGCGAGAAACAGGGCCAATCGACTTTTACGTCGAGCAAGGTTACGCTTATGTACATATGGATCTTCGCGGAAGTGGTCGGTCCGGGGGTGAGTTCGGGTTCCTTGATGCAAAAGACCAGGCAGATCTCTACGACGCCATCGAATGGATTTCCCAACAAGATTGGTCTAATGGGAAAGTCGGTAGCATTGGGCAGTCATATTACTGCATGGTGCAGTGGTTCCTTGCGATTATGAAACCTCCTGCGCTCAAGTGCGTGGGGGCTCACGACGGGCTTGCCGATCCATATAGGGCAGCCTGTTACCACGGTGGAATCCCCTGTGATTTCTTCCCCGGTTATTGGTGGTATCAGAACCGCTTCATTAATCGTTTTCCGGCCGAAGGTCCTTCCCGCGACCAAGACACCGACCTGACGCGGATGATCGCTGATCATCCTTTGCGGGATGACTTCTGGTTAGAGCGTTCCGCTATTGATAGACTTGATCAGATTGAGGTTCCGCTCTTTTCAAGCGGCGTATGGAGCAAAATGCAGCTTCACACTCGCGGAAACATCAATGCTTTTGAAAAAGCTAAAGGACCTAAGAAATTGCGAATGTCGGGCGCGCCAAACGCATGGGGTGCTGCTGCCGAGTTTGCGAGCGTAGACTTTCATCGTAACGTGCTTTTGCCGTTCTATGACCATTATCTAAAAGGCCTGGAGACCAGCTGGACGGAGCGTCCTGTTGTCGAATACCAAGTTCGAGGTTCTGCTAGGTCACGAACTGCAAGTCAGTGGCCGCCAGAGAATGTTGCATACAAGTACTTTTATCTTACAGGGCAAAAGTCTGGTAGCGTGCATTCTTTAAACGACGGCACGCTCCTCACATCAGGGGCCGAGGTCGATGGCTTTACCTCTTATACTTATCCAAACCCGGGTTGGGTTGCTGGTGTAGTCGGTTTTGGTCCAAAGGGGCCAGCAGGAGGTTTTGATCCCGCGCGACGGGTTCTTACCTTTACAACCCCCACGCTCGAAGCAGACATGGAAATAGCAGGGCCGCTGAAGCTTACGCTTTATGCGAGCTCATCAGCCACGGATACAGATTTCTTCGTAAAGGTTTGTGATCAGTTTCCCGCAGCGGAAGATCTCCTTGCGCAGGGACTAAACCCTGGCTTCGAAGTCGTAACTCGTGGATGGCTGCGTGCTTCGCACAGGACAATAGATGAGGCAAAAAGCTCCTCTGAGGTCCCGGTATATGCCCACACAAAGGAGGTTCCGCTTGAGCCCGGAGAAGTAACAAAATTTGAAATTTCAATCGAGCCGCAAGCATATTTGTTCAAGGCGGGCCACCGTATTCGTCTAGAGATCGTCAATGGCGACTCGCCAGTAACAGAGGCTTTATGGCCTCACTTCTACCGGCCGGATCGGATGGGTACAGATACCATTTATCATGGGCCAGAGTATCCTTCTGCGCTGATGTTGCCGGTGCTAAGCTCTTGAAGTGAGGTTTGGGGATCATCGCTTGTGATGATCCCTTTGCCGCTCGCTTTAGTTAAATTCGTGAACCCATGGCTGAATAGCCTATTCAGATAAAACCATGCTTCCGGGACTGAAATCCCAGGCCAGCGAGATATGTTGTGCGATTGTGTAAACCTCGCGCTACGCATGACATCCGCTCGGCTATTCGGTATTTGCTCAGCCCCGCTCGCAATGACGGGCGGGCTTTTTTATGCAAATGTCTGAATCAAGAATTATTAAAGCCAGTCTCATAAGAGGCATTCATTTCCA
>OMIY01000071.1 GCA_900299215.1 bacterium
ATCAGTCCGAACGGTGCCATCGCCTACCGTATGTTTACGCCTGTAGGGCGTAAAGATCAGACGGGTATTTTACTTGGGCGCCCGTACGGCACAGCTGTATGGGCCCTAAGCCGTTATCGCTCACAAAATGGCAGCGATGCCAGGATCTATGGGCGTGAGCATTGGACTAACGGGCAATTTCCCTATCACGACGACAACGCAACGCCTTATAACCGCGCGGACGATCGCACTAGCGAAAGGCGCCATGCAGATAGACGAGCGATTCAGTTTCTACCGACGTTTAATTGGCAGAGCGGTGGCCATCACGTTTCCGTGTTAGGTCTTTGGAACGATGCCAAAACAAGTTTGCCACCAAGAAATAGTAGCTATGAGAGCTTGGCTCGGGAGTACTCGAGGCATCGAGTAGGGCGCGTTGCCTACAATTATAGGCCCGATTCAAAACAGGTCTTTGTGCCGGAATCAATGGGACTAGAAGTCGGCCGTTACGATGACCAGATGGATGTTGAGGACCCCACCAACGTGGTATTAGGTTCCATCCAATCAAATACCAGACGGCTGTTATCAAGTAGTGCTGCAACTAATTTAAAGTGGACGGTCGCCACCGACGCGGGTGAGTCGTCGCTCTATCTGCGCGGCGAGAGTACCGATACCAATATTCGCGCTACCACCAGTGCATTGACTGATTTCACGATCAGGCGGAGGCAAAGCTTATTTTATTCCGGGCTCGATCTCGCGATTTTGCCGACCCTGCGGGCCGAGGTCAAAGGCATGATCACGCGGCAGACTGACAACGCTAGTGGTAAAAAGAATCAGGAAACTTTAAAGAATCTCAGCCCCTCGAAGCAACTGATGATACCGGGGAGTTCGCTGGGGCTTGCCTGGCAACCTCAGGATGTGACTGTTTATACGCAATTGGCGAGGGTAAGAAGACCACCAACTCTGCTTGAACAGTTCGGCGATGGTGCACTTATTCGTGATAACCCAGGACTCTCGCCTGAAACGACGATTCATAGAGAGTTAGGCATGCAGTGGCGGGTGACTGAGAGTCCGCTATTAATTGGACCACTCAAGCAGTTTAGTACGCGGAGTGCCGTCTTTCGTGACGATACTTGGGACCGGATTATTTTGCAGCCTTCTATTGCGCAGACCATGCGAGCGCAGAATGCTGTACGTACCGAGATCAGTGGCTTTGAATTGGCAGGTGAAGTGACCGTCTGGTCGACCACGCTTATGGCCGGATACGCACGCTTGTATCCAATGGATCTGAGTTATTCTGCTAGGCACCGTCAGGTACCGGGTGTAGCGGCACACGTCGCTACGACTAGCGTTGCACAGGATTTGGGATGGGCGACTCTGCGGCTGCAGAGCCGATATCAGAGTCAGGTTTGGCGAGATTCTGAGAACAGTATCGCCGTCCCAGGTTATCTGATTCACGACGCAACTCTCGATGCAAAATGGTCGCAATTTGCATTTGGATGCGGAGTGTTCAACCTTACCGACCAGCGACGTCTTGATATTTACGCGAATGGTACTAACGCCAATAGAGGTGCGACGTCCTATAGTGACTATGCTGGTATGCCACTGCCTGGGCGGCATTGGCGCATAAGCGTCTCCGCGTCATTGTAGCTAAAATGAAAAAAATAATCCGCTCTGAAACCGGTATATTAGGAGCTAATCAATGCCATTCCTTAAATCGCATCGCCATTTAGGACGGCTCTTCTTGTTTTTGTTTACTCTGTCGTCACTGAACGGGTGTCGTCTCCATCAGGCTGGACGAAGTCAGCTGCGTCATGATTTCGGTATGTGGTCTGATCTTGATGATGCGCCTAGTGTTTGGTATCCGGCAAGCCGCAGTGATTTTCTGTCTCTGCGTGACGATTTGGAGCCTTATCCTGACGATCATCCGAGAGTGACTAGGCTTCAGGCCTGGGTTGATGTGATCAATCAAGAGATCATGAAACTTAGTAACAAGGTCGCTATACCAAGACCATTAGTCTTGCTGGTTAAACAAGATGATCCGAACGCATTTGTCAGTAGTCGTGAGATCTGCTTGCCGGTGCAGTTTAGTTTTATTGCAGGAAAAAATCGTGGCAAAGACGCATCAACCGATGGATCCGATCATGGTGGTTTAGATCTAGTAATCCGCAAAAATAAAAACAAACTCTCGCTCGCCCTCAATAATACTCCGAGTGAATGTATTCAAGGACCAGCCGATGTGAAATTAACCGAAGACGTTTTGCGGCGACTTTTAGGCAGAAATTTTTCCTGCGTTTCTAAGCTTAGCGCTCAGGGTGTAGGAGCGAATGCTAAGATAACTGGAATCTTGGAACGAAAGTGTCTTAACAAAGATGTCAGCGTTTGGATGGACGATGAGCAGATCAGTAAGCGCTTAGTTTATCGAGCAATGTTTCCTTACATCGTGGTTGCGGATAGTTTTTTTAAACTTAACGAGGAGGAAGTGGTAAGCATCCTAGCGCATGAACTAGGTCATTACTATCGAGGTCATGGAGTGTCGTCGAAAAGGAGTTACGACTTCTTTTACGAGTTAAATACAGATCATAATCTTGCAAGTCGACCAAAAGCTTTACCTGCCTCCGATGTCCTAGCGCAACTCGGTCAGGATGCGGTTGATGGAGCTGAGGATATTGCTGTCCTTTTCCCCGTCAGTGGACAGAAGCTGCATTCTGCATTTTTCCTCGATGCCCTCAACGACAGAAATACTATGTCTAAATTGTGTCCGTCCGATGACTGTCGACATATTTGCCAGGATCTAAATGAGCAATTCAGTGACGAAGGAAAGGTGAGAAAAATCGTTGGCGAATTCCCGCATGCACCGCTGCCGACCAGTCAAAAAGCTAAAGAGTTTTACCAGCAATTCGAAGAAAGGCAGCTAAGCTGCGCGGCGAAAATCCCGTGGGAATCTGTCGGTACAAGCGATCTTAACTACTTTTTTTCGGGATGGCCGGTTAGTGATGTCTTAAAAAAGATACAACCAAATGTCCCAAGAACTCTTGCAGACTATCTGATGACTGTAAGCGAAAAGATCGGCGAACTTATTAAACAGCAAAATGACGCATCTTACGGCATTTATAAGCAGGCTGACGACAAGCATATCGGCTACTACACAGAGGAGCAAGAAGCCGACGAGCTTGCCTTAGAAATCCTAGCTCGCCTTGGGCTCGACGTGAATGCGGGTGTACGTGCTTTTTTATGGGCTCTGCGTGAAAGCGAGGCAACGGTGGGGACGGATGGTTCGGTCCCTGGGGTTCTGAATGCCGCCGAATGTCAGAAGGCGCTCAGCGATGGATTTAAGACTTTCGTCCCGATTGGTGATTACGGCGATAATCACCACAGTATTTGTTTCCGTGTGTACAATTTATATCGTGAGATTGAGGCGCATAGTGCAGAC
>OMIY01000072.1 GCA_900299215.1 bacterium
TATAGAGGGCGATAAACCACTGTTCCTCTTTGACTATCCGCATACGCAGTAAAAACAGGTAGGCAAAGTGATTAAACGACTGACCAAAAAACACCCCAACACATACGGCTTTAATTTCAGGTGGAGCGAGTACTGCCATGGCACATGCACCAAAAAGTGTGACGCCAAAGGTTGTAATAGCGGTAGTTCGACGTAGCTCCGCTTGGTAGCGAAAGAACCACGTCTGCATCTCAGCACGCAGCTCGTCTGTCACACCAGCATGACCCGTAGTCAGCGCATGGTAGATGCGTCGCAACTTTTGTCGCAACTTGCCTACGAATGTGCGCTCAGGTGTACTTTTGTTGAAACGGTCTTGGTGCACAGTTATCCCGGTTACCCTGGTTGTAACTCCTCTTATCCTCTAGAGTTATCGGTAGATTCCCGGGGGGCTTTACCAAACTGATCCACTTAATTGTTGGTGACCGAGCCTTTTGCCAAGTACTTTGGCTAATTACAGCCCAATATCGGAGTGATCACCAAAATTGATTCGAAACGCTAACAAATGCCAAGTCTTGTAGACAGCCACCAACAATTAAGTGGATCAGCTCAAGATTTGCTAATCATCGAAGAACCTCTCGAGATCCGATTGGAATTTGAGGGGCTTACCGGTCCCGAGCGGCGCAGTATCGCTGTGACCATGCGGACCCCGGGGCAGGACCGCGAGTTGGCGGTCGGTTTCTTGGTGACTGAGGGGATCCTACGTAGCCAGGACGAGTTGCTTGAAGTCAGCGGCTGCGGCCCCGCGCAGCCTCCGCATGGGGGGCAAAATATTGTCCGCGTCAAACTTCGGCCTGGAGTCGTACCTGATCTGGGTCGAATGCAGCGCAATTTTTACGCGACTTCGAGTTGCGGTATTTGTGGCAAGGCCTCGCTCGACGCCGTTGTGGCGGAGGGGGTGGAAAAAGTCGCAGACGTCGACTGGCAGGTGACGCCCGAGTTCGTTTGCCAGTTGCCTGAAGTCATCAAAGCGCATCAACCTATCTTTTCCGCCACCGGTGCAAACCATGGGGCGCTCTTGATGTCACCAGCAGGTGAGGTGCTCTGCTGTTTCGAGGATGTAGGACGTCATAACGCCGTCGACAAGGTCATCGGTGCCCAATTTTTATCTGGCAAAGATTGGCGGGAGCGGACAGCCCAAAGTATTTTGGTTGTGAGTGGACGAGCAGGGTTTGAGCTAGTGCAAAAAGCCTTGGTTGCCCGGATTCCGGTGATGGTTGCGATTGGCGCGCCGTCCAGTCTGTCAGTAGCGCTTGCTAGTCAATTCGGCATGACTCTTATAGGCTTTGTTCGTGAGGCGAGATTCAATATTTATTCAGGAAGAGGCCGCGTCCGTGAATACTAAAGATTCGTCATTGCCCGATTCACGCGAAAAACTTGAGCCCGAATCCCAACTGCAAATCAAACACCGCGTCAAAGTAGCCGGTGGTCCCTCTGCCGTGATCTCGGCTACGGCCATCAGCGTCGACGAAATGGGCCTAATCAACACTTTTAAGACCCTCACCGCTGTCAACCAGACCGATGGATTCGATTGTCCTGGTTGCGCTTGGCCCGATCCTTTATCCCACAGATCAGTGGCTGAGTTTTGCGAGAATGGTGCTAAGGCTGTGGCCGAGGAAGCCACGCTTAAACGCGTTGGACCTGATTTTTTCAAACTGCACTCTGTCGCTGAATTGGCAAGTCGCCATGAGTTCTGGCTTGGTAAGCAAGGGCGAATCAGCGAACCGATGGTGCTGAGGCGTGGTGAATCGCACTACCAAGCTATCAGCTGGGACGACGCCTTTGCTATGATTGCTGAGCAGCTTCGCGCTAGTGACCCTGACCGTGCGGTGTTCTATACCTCTGGCCGCACCAGTAATGAGGCAGCGTTTCTCTATCAGTTGTTTGTCCGTTCTTATGGCACCAACAATTTGCCCGACTGCTCGAATCTTTGTCATGAATCGAGTGGGGTCGCACTCAAGGAGACCATAGGATCTGGCAAGGGTAGTGTGCAGCTCACAGATTTTGCTTTGGCCGATTGCATCATTGTCATCGGGCAAAACCCAGGTACCAATCATCCGCGCATGCTAAGCACGTTGCAGGAAGCAGCGCGCCGTGGTTGTCGTATTATCGCAATCAACCCGCTGCGAGAGGCTGGGCTTGAGCGATTTAAGCATCCGCAGGAGTTTAGCGGGTGGGTTGGAGCGGGTACAGAGCTTGCCACCGACTACGTCCAGGTCAAGATCAACGGTGATTTGGCACTCTTGAAGGGAATCATGAAAGAGGTCGTCCACCGTGAGGACCAAACTCCTGGAGCTATTGATCGAACATTTATTGATGAGTTTACTTCAGGCTTTGACGATTTTTGCCAGGATTTGCGGGCGACATCTTGGGAATCTATAGAGTCTTCGTCGGGTATCAGTCGCCGCGAGATCATCGACCTTGCTGACGTCATTATTAAATCAAAGAATTTGATTTGCTGTTGGGCCATGGGTCTTACGCAGCATAAGAATGCAGTCGCGACGATTCAAGAGATCGTCAACCTCCTTTTACTAGGTGGTCACATTGGTCGACCTGGTGCGGGGGCCTGTCCGGTGCGTGGCCACAGTAACGTCCAGGGTGATCGCACCATGGGGATATGGGAGGCACCTCCCGGGGAATTTTTGGATCGTCTCGGTTCGGAATTTGGTTTTTCGCCGCCGAGACGGCCGGGCTTCCACGTGGTTTCAGCGATTGAAGCGATGCTACGGGGTGAGGTCGATACTTTTTTTGCAATGGGTGGCAACTTCCTCTCCGCTGCACCCGATACCGATCAAACTGCGGCAGCCCTTCGGCGGACACGACTGACAGTCCACGTTTCCACGAAGCTCAACCGGTCGCATTTCATCACTGGCGATCAGGCATTAATCCTTCCGGCCATTGGACGCACGGAGGAGATCGTAGCGGGTGGTCGTCAGCAGTTTGTCACAGTCGAGGATTCGATGGGAGTTGTGCGGGCCTCTTACGGACGACTGCGTCCGGCTTCAAGCCTTTGCATGAGCGAGGTGCAAATTGTTTGCGAGCTCGCAAAACGCACGCTACCTGGTACGAGTTCGATTCCTTGGAACGAATTTAGTCAAAACTACGATCTCATCCGAGATCGAATCGAGCGTGTGATCCCAGGTTTTGACGACTTCAATCGACGAGTGCGTGATCCCTTTGGTTTCGTTTTGCCGCATCTTGCACGCGACAGCCGTGTATTTGCCACCGCCACTGGCAAGGCGCAGTTCACGGTTCATGCGATTGCACCGCCTCTGAATCAGCCAGGTCAGTTTGTACTGATGACTATTCGTAGCCACGACCAATACAACACCACAATCTACGGCCTTGAGGATCGCTATCGGGGGATTTCTGCGGGGCGCCGGGTGGTTTTTATGCATCCTGACGATGCTAGGGATCTCTCGCTAAATCTGGGTGACTCAGTCGATTTAATAAGTCATTTTGCCGGGCAAACACGACGTGTCAGCAGTTTTAAGGTGGTACCCTACGATATTCCGCGGCAGTGCTTGGCGAGTTATTTTCCAGAAACTAACCCACTTGTCCCCTTGGATAGCTATGCTGAAAAAAGCCACACGCCGACCTCGAAGTCAGTTGTGGTGACAGTTGAGCGGTCGGCCAAGTCGTGATTAATCTAGTCCTGATTAA
>OMIY01000073.1 GCA_900299215.1 bacterium
GGACGCTGGATTGGTCAGGGTCCCAAAGTCGACTTGTTTGAGAGAAGGTTCGAAGAGTTTTTTCTCGGTGAGCATAAGGCGCTAGCCGTCGGCAGTGGCACCGATGCATTGCACCTTGCTTATCTGCTGTCTGATTTGGGGGTTGATGATGAAGTAATCGTACCAGTTTTTACTTGCACAGCTACAAACATACCGTTACTTTACATTGGCGCCAAGATCATTTTTGCTGACATTGATCTTGATACTATGAATATTTCGGTAGCAGATGTCAGGCGTAAGATTACGCCAAGAACCAAAGCAATTGTTTGCGTAGACTACGGCGGTGTACCTTGTGATTACGATGCGCTCAGTGCGCTCTGTTATGAACACGGATTGAAACTAATTGCGGATGCTGCTCATTCTATTGGGTCGAAGTATAGGGGTCGATTTTCTGGAACCTGTGCTGATTTCACGATTTTTTCATTCCAAGCAATCAAGACGCTGACTACGGGCGACGGCGGATTGCTTGCGATCCGAGACACCGCCTTGGTTGATAAAGCTAAACGCTTAAGATGGTTCGGAATAGACCGGTCTGCGAAGCAAGGTGGAATCTGGGAAAACGATATTGTTGAGGTTGGCTACAAATATCAAATGACAGATATAGCAGCTGGTATTGGGTTGGCCGGACTCAAGCACATTCATGAAGTGATACGGCACCGGAATGATCTCTTTAAAGTTTATGAGACCCAGTTGGATACCTCGAGGGCTAGGCTCGTTGGGCATTCCAAGACCGACGACTACTACACCAGTGCATGGCTCCTGACGATCATTGTCGACAAGGATCGTATTGGTCTTATGAAAAAATTGCGTGAGCACGGAGTTGAATCGGGTCAAGTTCACTATCGGAACGATCGCTACTCAATATTTGGTGGCCGTCGTGGTGATCTCCCTAATATGGACGATGTCGAGGATCGGTATCTAGTGCTTCCGATACATCCCTTGGTGAGGGCTAGCGACGTAGAACGAATCTGCTACCTGATCAACGAAGGCTGGTGAAACATCAATGAAGATTGCGGTCTGCTTCCGAGGAATCTCACGCTCGGTTTCGTATACGATCGATTCAATTCGTGACAACGTGCTATCGCCTGCAAGAGCGCTTGGCGACGTGAGAACTTTTACTCACTTGTTCGATCAGAAAACCATCGACAATCCCCGTAGCGGAGAAAAGGGACAGCTAGATAATTCTGCGCATCGACTACTGGAAAGTGACTGGCTTTCACTCGAGCCTGCCGGAGAGTGCCTTGAAAAAAATAACTATAACAGACTGATAACTTTTGGCGACGCGTGGAGCGATAATTTTTCTTCATTGCGGAATCTAATTCACGAGTTGCACTCGTTAAAGATGGGCTGGATTGCGGCGCGGCAGTGGCAGGCGGACGCTTACCTCTTCCTCAGGCCAGATCTTCTCTACCATCAGAGCTTCCGGCCTATCCTAGAAGCAATATCCCGAGGAAAAAAATCTGGACTATGCTTACCCCTGTGGCAAGGTTGGGGTGGTGCAAACGATCGCTTCGCGATTGCGACGACCGTTGAGGCCGCCGCCAGTTACGCAGAGCGGGTTGATCATATCGTTAACTACTGTGAAATAACTAATCGACCGTTAAGCGCTGAAGAATTTCTCCTTTATCGCCTTGTGAAGGATCACGTTCCCCTCTGGTTCACAACCATCAAAGCAAGTCGGGTACGCTTTCAGGGTGAGCTAGCTAAAGAGAATTACAAATTACTCCGAATATCTAATTTCCCTGCGGTCTTGCATGCTTTTAGTACTGGCTTTGGCGCTGCTGGAAAAGGAATAGCCAAGTGATTTAATGCGCGCTCACTCATGCAGTATTCAAATAAGTCGGTACGTCGTTAAATGAGAATTACTTTCTTTTGTCCGATTAGTCAACGCCCGGTCGGTGGTATTAAGGTTATCTATCGCTTGGCAGAGTTGTGTGACGAGTTGCTCGGTAAGTCGGGTGAGGCTCGAGTGCTTCATCCAAATCAGCCTTGGGTCCACCATGATTGGTTTGAATCCCGGGTCAAGTTTAGTAAAGGATTTTTTGGGCCCCGTTGGGTTGGCAAGCTATCATTCTGTGATATCGGGGATATGTTCTCCCATCTGCGGGATATTGTCATACTTCCAGAGACGTGGGTAAGGAAATATGGCGTGCAATTAGCGCAACGAAAAATCCCTTTTGCCATCCTCGTCCAAAATGGCTATATGTTAGAAAAGGGAAATAGGGTCGAGTTAGACGCCTCTTTTGCTGCCGCTAAACTAATTTTTTCTGTATCAGAGGACACAAGCGCGTGTATTAGACAAGCTTTCCCATTCGCTAGCAATAAAGTTCGCCGTCTTTGGCTTCATGTTGATTCTGCAAGGTTCAAGCCAGCTCAAAAAAAAGAGAACTTGATTTCATATATGCCTAGGAAGTTACCGCACCACGCAAAGCTCTGGAATTTTTTTACAGCTGCGCATCTTCCTAACAACTGGAAAACCCAGGTCATTGATGGGCAAGACGAGCAAGGTGTTGCGACCCATCTAGCCAGGTCAAAGATTTTTTTATCTATGGGGTATCTTGAGGGTCTCGGATTGCCACCGATTGAGGCGGCGTTAGCCGGAAATTTAGTGTTGGGGTATACCGGGGAAGGTGGCCGGGAGTATTGGCAGAATCCATTATTTCATGAAATTCCGCATGGCGATTTACTTGGGTTTGCCAGAAAAACCCTTGAGCTGTTACCCTTGGCCGAAAGTCTAAATGCAGATTCCCTGAACGATGCTCGAGAAGTTCTTGCGAATAAGTTTTCTGAGAAGGCACATCGCACCAGCGTCGAAAATTTTCTAAACGATCTGATCACTTGATGAGAAGCGCTCTGGTTTTCATGACATTGTCAGAGAATTTTCTCGTTCGATACTTAGTTGCGAATTGAGGCCCTTGCGCCAGTTTTAGCAAAGGGCTTGATTAATTCTGTCAAGTTTTTTGTCGCAGCATGGACGATCCCCATGCATATTATATATTTAAATATAAAATTTAGAAATATTGACTGTTGTATAGCAATTAATTAATGCCTCAAAACGCCGCATGACTTTTAGTAAAAGCAAAATCGTAAACACTATTAATAATCTGAAAATAATATTAGATTGTTGGCAAGGCGAAAAATAGAAACGGTAATAAATATAA
>OMIY01000074.1 GCA_900299215.1 bacterium
ACAAGGAGGTCACCTATGACCTGGCCCGCCTGATGGAGCCCCGCGTGGAGCCGGTGAGCTGCAGCGGCTTCGCCGACGCCGTGATCCGTCACTTCTCTTGACTGCAGATATAGATGCACCAGATTCCAGCGACCCCAAAAACCACAGAAAGGCCACGACGAGGAGAAGAGACGACAACCCTGTGGACACGCGCCCGACAGCATCACCGAAGTGATATCGACGGATTGAGAGCGATTGCTGTGTTAGCAGTAATCGCAAACCACATCGATAAAAGCCTGCTCCCCGGGGGCTTCCTCGGCGTCGACATATTTTTTGCAATCTCTGGGTATGTGATAACGGGATCATTGCTTTCGCGCCCTAGGGAACCCTTTGGGCCATTCATTCTTGGATTTTATGAGCGCAGAGTTAGAAGAATTGTCCCGGCGCTCTTGTTTTGTGTAGTATTGACTTTTCTGGCTGCCTCCCTTTTTATTCCCCCTGGTAGCGATCTTGCAGCTTCCGCCTGGAGGACAGGCGCCTGGGCACTTGCTGGCGGATCAAATATATTTCTTAGCATTAGCTCATCAGACTATTTTTCGCCTTCCACTGCGCTTAACCCATTCACTCAAACATGGTCGCTTGGCATCGAAGAGCAGTTTTATGCCATTTATCCTATTATATTTTACAGCTTCATTAATGCATCTGGATACAAGCACACATTCAAACGTGCTTTGCCGGCGGTTTTTATCGCAATATTAGCGGTTGGCACCACCTTATATTTTTCCAGCGACTCCGATCGCAACTGGTCCTATTTCTTCTCTCCAGTTCGGTACCTAGAGATTGCCTCAGGATGCGTTGCATGCTACTTAAGAAATCATTTTCTCAAACTGAGCAATGACACTCTTTCTCGAGTATCTTTCGCATGCCTGACGACTTGCCTGTTCAGCCTGTTGTCTTTAGATCAAAGCAAATCGTACGGCGCAGCGGTGGCAGCTCTAAGCACCGCAACCCTACTGGCCTCAAATAGATCTAATAGCGTCATCTACAATTTCCTTGGCAACAGGCTTCTCCGCCCAATAGGGCTGTGCTCATATTCTCTATACCTTTGGCACTGGAGTATTCTTACGCTAGGCCGACTGACTATAGGAATATCTACGGCCACCATACTACCAATAGCCCTCATTGTCGCATTGATGACTTACGTCTCATACAAATGGATAGAGCTCCCGTTCCGCACCAAACCAACCCCTGGAAGGAAAGTATCTACCGTGGGGATTGGCTTAGGCTGCCTTTTATTTGCCGGATCTGCGATTGCCGGCCTGCAAGCTCATGTCATCTCACTGATATTTCTAGGAAAGAAGTGCTCTCCAGAAAGATACCAGACGTGCGTTCCAGTCGATAGCCCCCATGAACCAGTTACACCTTACATATCCACTACATCGATAACAAAGTATCGCTGCCAGTCACTAGATATGCGGTCAATTGAAGATCGCTTAAAGGAATGTAGCTCAATCCGAAATCCGTTGGAGCCAACCCTAATTGTAGTTGGAGACAGCTTTTCAGGCGCCCTATCACCAGCCATCGATATCTTATACCAAAGAAGCCGATTCAATCTCATTTATCTCTCTGCAGGAGGCTGCCATTTGGATATTTTTAAAAATCACCTCTCTAGCGCGGAATGCTTAAGACTTAATCGCTGGCGCTTCGGCTTCCTCGCAAGACGCCTGAAGCCTGGAGACGTCGTTCTTGTTGCAGCATCTGGTCGCAGAAGTTCTTTAGACAGCAACATCAAAACGCTTGCAATACTGAAAAACGCTCTTCGAGACGATAAAGTGCAAATGGTCGTCCAGAGCGCTTTGCCGTCATTCAAGGCAAAGATTCCAGATATCTGCTATTTTCCCCGTCAGGTCTATAGTCAATGGAATAATGAGCTTAGCACCTGCTCGAGAGCTAGTCAACAAAGCCTAGCCGGCCACTTGCGTAAAACAGCAAAGTTCAGGCACAATCTGAGCTTGCTTGATGATGGCAAATGGCTGGTGACATGGGATCCCACGAATCAACTCTGCTCGGACGAGATCTGCAGCACACACTCCCATGGGTTCCGCCTTTACCGCGACAATGGACATCTATCCGTAAAAGGTGCCCAAATGCTGTCATCTTCACTGGAAAGATTGCTGCTTCGAACCTCTTTAGGCCAAGCAATGAGTCCACCAAAACATGTAGGCACTTCGGGCAATTCTAAGGCATCCCCCAAAGAAGTCGCAGGCTAACTGATCTCTGGTTCCGAGTAGTTTGCGTAAAAACCTCCTGGGAAGCCACGTTGCTTCTGCCCAAGAGCTGATCGTGCTCTGTTTGGGTTCGATTCCAGGGTTTCAAAGCCAAGGTCTCGTGTTTGCAAGTGTTTTACCCTCTTGCAGCTTTCTGATTGCGGCCAGCTGGTCACAGCCACACCCCTGGACAACCAGCCGATCACGCTGCCAGCATCGCCGGATTGAGCAGGTTGCCCGAGTTAATCATATTGCAAGCAAATGCATTCAGGCCAAAGAGAGTGAGGTTGACCCTGGGAATCGGTCCGGAGTCAACGTCATCAGCACAACAGCCCATGCTCTGTTGCAGCACGTGCGTGACCGCTGGTCGATCGAAAACTCTGGGGACTGGCCCCTTGACACGCAGCTCCTGGAAGACCATCACCGCTACCGGGAGTTCAATGGCATGCGGATCCTGGCCACGCTTCGCAGCCTGGCGATGAATGCACTGCGCCTGGGCGACTTCTGGTCCATCACCGAGGGCATGGCAGCCCTGGCTCACAACACCAAGAGCTTGATCAGGATGCTGGGGTGGCGAGAGCTGGCGGCAGCAAAGCCATCACACGGACTTCTAATAAGCCCTAGGTGTGTAGTCCCAGCAGGTTGTTCAGCTGACAAGGGGGTGTGAGGTCGTCATGGTCCGGGTGTCACCGCCGATCCACTGACCTCACGACC
>OMIY01000075.1 GCA_900299215.1 bacterium
ACTGATATCGCAGTATTCCTAAACGACTCAGCTAACTTCTCTCTAATTTTGGATCCGAGAGGAATTAGCGAGCCGAGCCAATGAATCAGCCTTCGTCCATCTATTAGTAGAAAAAAACAGGTAAGACATGACAACACCAATTGCATGACATTATCTGGAAGGCCCTTTGCCAATTCGACCATAACTTTGGTTGCCGATGCTCCCCATTGGTTGAGCTGAGACAGTACCAACTTTTTAAGTGCGTCAGGACTATCCACTACGATGGATAACGGCCACATCTCGCTTAACCTAGCGAGCAAGTCATCAATTGGCGTGAGCTGAAGCTGAGACGCCCAAGCACCGATCATCACGGCTTGTCTTGCCACTAAGATCGAGAAGACTGCTAATGGGATAATCACAAGCAGAATTAGCCCGGTCGTAGCCAGGCCAGCAGCCAACGATGTGCCCAGCTTGCGTCTAAGGGCAAGGTAAAAAGGACGGGCCAGCACCGCCATAAAACCGCCGGTGAGAAGAGCCATAAGGTATGACTCTACCATCCAAAACGTCAGTCCAAATACGACACCCATCGTCAGCAAAAAGGTTGCCAACGATGTTTTACTACCTTGACTCATACCTTAAAACTCCATGACTTCGGCACAGCGAAGTCCGGAGCCCGGCTTTGGACTAATTAGCTGTGACGTCAACTACATCGATACCAAATGCAGACGTTTTTGTCCCTCGCGCAGTGACTATGACTGTATATTTACCAGCACCTGTCGGTGTCCAGGTAGTGCTAACTTTGTTGCGTGCCGTCAATCTACCACCACTTACGAACCAACCAACCCTATAAGTCTCATCGTTGACCTCTGTTAGTTCGGCCTTAATTTCTTGCTCCGTTCCGTTAATGGTGCCGTCTTTGATAGGATTAGTAATATTGATGGTGGGGAGATTATTCTTAGTGGTCAGAGCACTAGATCCAAATGGATAGATCACCAAATTCCCGACCATGACTTGAGAATTGCTTTGCCCTACCAGCGAAATTGCAAAACGTGCAGTAGCAAACCCGTTGTCAGGATCGAAATAAAAAGTTGAGGCCGGCGGCACTACTCCAGTTGCTTTAACTTTTACAATGCGCAGGCTAGCATGATCTTCGTAGCTGACTTCACCAACGGTAAAGTTAGCAACCGAGACTTTACGGAGAGATCCCTGCAAATCCTGATAAGGTGTTGCTGTCACAGTTTCCCCAAGCGGAGCTGCAGCATAAAATGTAAATTCAACCTGGCTGGGTGAAGTGTCGGTGCTAGGTGCAGCAATGACCGGCGAGGTTTGAAGCCCAAGGCCACGCAATTTTGCGATCCGCTCAAAGCGATCCTCTTCACCATCACATGCAATATTTAAAAGCATTAGGATCAACAAGGACGCTTGCAACATTGACCTCATAGAATCCCCCTGACTTCGATATAAGGAACCGGCGGAACACTGCGCACAAACTCTTGTTTCGAGTAGTCGTAGTTATAATTAACGCCTTGAACTTGTGGTTTTAATGCGAGATTTTCTACGCCAAACCGCCATGTTAACTTCCAAGTGTCAAAGAGCACTTCTCTATCAGCATATAGATTTAATTCGTAATAAGCTGGTTCGCGACGATTATAAAGCTGGGTCCCAAAATTTTGCCTCGGCTCATACCGATTCAAATTTACGTTGTAAACTGAATAGTCAACACCGTTGTAGGTATTGCCACTGCGGAAAAGTCCTCTGCCTCCAAAGGTCCAGAGAGCCGAATATTTGTAGCTGCCTGTGATATTTAGCACATGACTCTGATCATACTGCGAGTTGTGATAAAGCTGTGTTTGCTGTTCTCTCGCTCTGTTAATTGAGTATGTGTATGCTAACCATCCAAAAAGTCTCTCAGTCAGGTTACGACGAACAAAGAATTCCATCCCAGTGCTAAAAGAATCACCGTCATTATCAAGTTTAACGATCGGATCACTCTGGACGGTCTTTTTGATCGTTTTATAAAAGCCCTGTACATCGGAAATCCAAAGATCACTCCACACTGTCTCAAGGCCAAGAACATAATGTCTAGATTCGATATAATTTAAATTTGGATTACCAAAACTTGCGCTGGTCTCGGAAAATTCGGGAGTCTGGGAATATTGTCCAACGGCACCTTTAAACGAATAAGCATTATTGATTTGAAAACGCCAATTAACGCGCGGATCAACACCTGGTGCCTTTAGTTGCGAATACCGAAAACCACGCAGTCCTGGCATTACTAGAAGATCACCAGCATTTAATTCGCCGCCCACCCAGACAGCTTCCCCTATAAATGGCGATACTTGCTCAACCTTTTTTTGCGGAGCCGATTGAGGATTGTAGAATGGATCGCTAGGATTCTGCTCTGGCGCAAGCACTTTGACGTTTGCTTTGCCATAACTAAGTTCAGTCCCTACGTAGATTCTGTCTTTTCCGTTAAGTTTGCGGGCGGCTTCTGCATAGACGGCAACACTTGTAAGTCCGATATCGATGTTGTTATTCACAATATCAATTGAGTTAGTTTGATGATTGAGGCTAGGCTCTACCTTAACGTTCCAGTCCTGATTTAGTTCTTTTTTCCACTCAACTCCCAAAAGTTCGAACGATCTTTGGATATCAAACTTGGCCTTACCATCGGCTGTGGTCGAAAGATCCGAGTTCAAAATTAATTTAACGCCGTCGTAGACGTGCGCTCCTATCACCTTAACAACACCATTTTCAATCGGATGGACGTAGAAAATATGCTCATCACCAAAGAGCGGAAATACGGTTAGTTCCATATTTCCAGCTTTTTTAAGAATGGGAGGCAGCAGTAAATCGAGATAGCTGCGTCGTGCTGAAACCGCCACATAGTCCTTGCCGTCGTTGACAGGCTGCTCATGGTATATGGTCGAGTAGATCGGAATATTGACCCGAAATTCCGTCTTACTCCGCTCTGGAACCTCATTCTTAGTCCGCAGATTAACGACACCTCCAGTGACATTGCCCCTCTCAGGGCCAAATCCACCGGTCGAAAATGCCACGTCATTTACAATTTGGTCGGGAATCACTGAGATATTACCAAATGAGTGAAAGATAAATGGGACCTGAAAGTCATCGATCACATAAAGAGAGCCATTTGGAGGCGACCCCCTAATCACGATGTCGGTGCGGAAGTTGTTGACCTGTACACCCGGCAATAGGCGAGGAATCTGGGCGGGATCTCGACCCGGTGCAACGCGAATAGCCTCCTCCGTCGTAACCGTCTTGCGCGATGCTTCGGTCGGTTTTTCTCCTCTGATCACAATTTCATTACTGTCACTGGGTGCAGCAGGCATTAAGTAGACAGTTTGCTCGCTCTGACCAGGAGCTAATTCCAGAGTTAAAACCTCAAATCCCGATTTATAAAGTTCGATTTTTAGAATGGCAGCAGAAGGCGGAAGCTTAAGTAGGCCATCCTTATCGCCATAAATCTTCTTGCCTCCTGGCAACCTGGCTTCGACGCGACGGACAGAATTGCCATTACCCTTGGCTTTGACAAGGAGTCGTATTTCCTGGGTAAGTGGCACCTGTTCATTGGCTTTAGTCGGGACCGACTCGACAGATACCGGTTTATCTGCCAATTGAGGATCCCCCTGGGCTTGGATGCCGGGACTGAAGCCTAACATGACGAGGGCTGAGACTAAGGCGCGCAGAAGGTATATGGAACTGGGGGTGCTAGCGACCGCATCACGTGACATAAACCGGTACCCCTTGTAATGTTTGATACTATCCTACGCCGACCCTTGATATTGGCAAAGTGGACTTTGATTAAGCTAAACTAAATCCATGACTAAACAGCTTACATGGAAGCAGTTGTGGCTAGCCTGTATGGTGGGCTCTGTCGTCATCCATGTGTCCAGCGGCCTTTTCATAGCCACAAGGGACCACCACCGTGTTGAGAAGGTGCAGGCTGTGAAGGTCAAGATTGTTGAGCAGCCCGTAGTAGCCAAAGCGGAGCCTCCACCCCCTCCGCAACCACCTCCCCCCAAAGAAAAGCCGAAACCAAAGCCAAAACCGCCAAAAGTTGCCAGTGAGCGAAAATCCCCCCCTCCGAAGCCGAATGAGCCACCTCCTAAACCAGTACAAGGCTTGTCTGCAGATGCCATGACTCCCGGAGGCAAGGTTGCAGCTCCGCTTGGCAACACGTTGATGATCGAGGACACTGGCGAGCGTCTCAAGGAAGCACCCGACGCCCTCCAAGGCGATCTGAGTGCGGAGCCAGAGCTCATACGAGACAGCATCATCAAACCCGAATACACCCAGGCTGCCGTTGAAGCTGGCCTTGAGGGCGCCGCTATTGTCGAAGTCTTGGTTGAAGAAACCGGTAGAGTCCTTGAGGCTGAGCTCAAGAAGAGGATAGGCTTTGGAATGGACGAGCGGATTCTGACCTCGGCAAAAGGCGCCCGATTTAGACCCAGGCGTAACCGCTATGGCAGAGCCGAAACTGCCTGGACTGAAATCAAGTTCACACTTCAACTACCTTAGTTCGGCAAATTAATAGCCAAGCTCTGTCAGAATATCCGATTTCTTACCGACGGATATCACCCACAGCTGATGAACGGCGCGGGTGATGGCGATATGAAGTGATTTTCTGGCTACCGGTGTATTTGGATAAACACCGATGTTGACGTCTGGCAAGACTACATAATCAAACTCAAGGCCCTTAACTTGTGAAACGTAAGTGATGTCGATACCCGGCTTGAACGAAAACTCACCATCAATCACTAATCGGACGTCGAGATTGCCACTTAAAGCCTCATAGAAATGACGAGCATTCTCCTCATTTTCACAAATAATTGCGACCGAGGCCAAAGGCTCTCTACCGATCAATTGACCAAGTACATCTGTCATCTCAACCACAGCCAGACCTTCGTTAGGGACAGCTGTGAAGATAATGTCACGACCCTCTCTGATGGACTTAGGTAGATCGCTTGGTGCCATCGCACCCAAAACCTTATGACCCAATTCCGCAACTGGCCTTGGACACCTGTAGTTGGTGCTTAAACGCGCTTCCGAGGTCTCTGCAACAGCTAACTGAGCCAAAGCATCATCCCAGCCGCGGAACACAACACTTGGATCGGACTGCTGGGCGGCATCGCCAGCTACGGTAAGGGTCGAATCGGCACCAAGGCTCTGACCTAAAATACGGAGCTCGAGCGGAGCCAAGTCCTGTGCTTCATCGATCACTAGGTGGTGATATTCGGAAAGTGATTTCGTTTTTCTCGTCACCCGCCCATGGACTAAGTGCATCCATTCTAAGAGGACTGCAAAGTCCTCGACATCGATCGTCCCAGCGTAGTCATCCACCTCAACTTCCGTGCCCTCAATGTCGAGACCTGCTTCATCGTCAGTATCATTATGCGGCTTTTGGGGCTCTTCAAATTGGCGACGTGTGTGCCTGGTGAGTTCAGCGATCATCTTGGCATGAATATGTCCGTCGCTACCGTCGATTAGTGCACCGTGACAATCAGAATCGCCGTAAAGTTCTGACCTAATGAGTTCCCCATCGACCAAGCTTTCTTTAGTTTCGTGCAGGTATTTCGTCAGCGTTTCGAGCTGCCACTTCGTAGGCTGGGGAGCATCCTTGCGAACATGCGCATCCTTTGCTCGCTCAAGTAGCGCATCTAGTCGTGGGACTAACGGTGCTTTTGACGCGAGCAAGAATTCAATAAGGTCAGAGCCCCAGTCATTAATGAGCCCTTTTAAAGCGGCGGCGATATTGGCCACCTTCTTTGCAGCCAAAACCTCCATGGCTTTAAGCAGTGCCGGATGCCGCTTAATGTAAACCACAGCCGGAGGCGTCCACTCATAAACTCGCTTTGGGATGCGCTTCAGGATGTGACGTCCTTGATCAGTCATCCAAGCATCCAGCGTCTCAACCTTCACCCCATTTAGACCTAGCCCACCAAGGAGGCGCTCAGTCAACCGCACTAGCCCTTGCTCAGGCACAACTACCTGCATGAAACGAGGCGCATAAAATCCAGGCCGTTGATAGGCAAGGAGCGCCATTCTATGCAACGCAACCGTAGTCTTTCCACTTCCGGCACCGCCCAGGATCAGTAGTGCCCCACGATCTTCTCGACGCAAAATCTCATACTGATCCTGATCCAACAAAGCAGAGACATCTGGAAGCTTACGATTTGTGATTCCGATACCAAACTGCTGCACGTTGACTGCTGTGCCAGCACCACCACTCAAGTCGGGGCTAGCTTGGCTGCCGTAGCGATACCAAGGCTGTCCACGCTCACGGACAAGATTGAAGGCCGGCGTGCTAACACCAGTGAGTTCACCACCGTCAAAGGTGATCACGCGACGCATTTTCAGTGTGCCTACCGCAATTCGCCCTGGCAATTCGAGCTCGTATTCTTCACCCTCGCGATAATTGAAAAACACCTTGGCCATAGCAGCGTGACGCCAGTCGATGATCGTAACCCCGACCTTGGTGTCAATAAAGGTCTGGTAGCCAATTAAAATGTCGCGGGTACGACCATTTTCCAAGGTCTGAACATGCGCAAAATAGGGAGCACGCATATCGGGCAACTTCTTAGTGAAATCCCGAGCTGCCAAACTATGATGCGTGTATAGTTGTTGGAATAGTGCCGGTAAATCATGTTCATGAGCACTGATCGCCTCGTCTCGGAGTTCGATCAGACGCTTTTTGACATCATTCATATCCGGCACGGCGGCCAACGCTTCGGCTCGAACTGCTTGCTTCACATTCTCATGAAGCGCTAGTTCTTGGTCGATGATCTTTTGCTCTTCAGGGGATAGGCTCGCCCCAAGGTGTTGGCTCATGGAAACCTCTAGATGACGTCAAAAAAGGCTACTTACGGTAACACGTATTTGGGCCATCGTCGATCTAGAGGTCACTTAGTTCACTGTGCTGGATTTGAAGCAGCCGCTGGTGCTGTATGTGGTTGTATTTCTGGCATTGCTGTCACGTCCAGATCAAGTGCAACCTTTAACACCTCCTGTGCCGTTTCTACGAAGAAAAACTGGAGTTTACTCTTCACCTCTTCAGGTACGTCACGCAGATCCTTCTCATTCCGCTTGGGCAGAATGACCCGCTCAATACCGGCACGGTGGGCTGCCATGACCTTCTCCTTAATACCTCCGACGGGCATCACTGATCCGCGCAGCGTAATCTCCCCAGTCATTGCCAGCACTGGGCTTACACGCCGCCCGGTAAACAGTGATGCCAGAGTGGTCAGCATGGCAACACCGGCCGACGGACCGTCTTTGGGTATGGCCCCTGACGGAACGTGAATGTGAATATCCTTCTTCTCGTAATCAAACCCGGGAACAAATGCCGGTAAATTGGACCTTACTAAGCTCAATGCAATCTGAGCCGACTCCTTCATCACATCGCCGAGCTGACCCGTTAAGGTCAACTTACCTGATCCCGGCATCAAACTAGCTTCAATAAAGAGAATCTCTCCTCCCACAGGGGTCCAGGCCAGACCAGTGACGACGCCTGGGGGCGATACGCGCTCGGCTACCTCGTGGACAAATCTCTCTGGCCCAAGGATATCCTCGAGATCGCGTAGCTCTACCAAAAGCTGCTCGCCCCTTGCTTCAAGCACTTTTTCAGTCATGAACCGCATAGTTTCTGACACCTTGCGCTCCAAGTCCCGAACGCCAGCCTCGCGAGTATAGTGAGTGATGATCCGCATAAGGGCGTCATCAGCAATTCTAAGCTCGCTCGGTTTAATCCCGTGCTCTGCAAGCTGCTTAGGAATTAAGTGGCTCTTGGCTATGTGTAGTTTTTCGGCGGTCGTGTAGCCTGTTAGCTCGATGACTTCCATTCTATCCAAAAGTGGTCCTGGTATTGATTCCAGATTGTTAGCAGTGGCGATGAAAAATACCTTCGACAGGTCAAAAGGCACATCTAGATAGTGATCAGCAAAAGTCGCGTTCTGCTCGGGGTCCAGGACCTCTAGCAATGCGGCCGCCGGGTCACCGGCAAAGCCTCGACCAAGTTTGTCGATCTCATCCAGCATGAACACTGGATTGTTCACCCCCGCTCGCTTGATGCCTTGGACAATACGTCCAGGCATTGCGCCCACATAGGTGCGTCGGTGCCCACGGATTTCCGCGTCGTCGCGCACACCACCAAGACTGACTCGTACAAACTTACGCCCCAAAGCCTTTGCCACACTCTGGCCCAAACTGGTTTTGCCGACACCCGGTGGGCCCACAAACAGCAAAATCGAGCCACGGCGGTCATTCTTCAGTTTAAGAACTGCCAGATGTTGAATGATACGTCGTTTAATCTTCTCAAGACCGTAATGCTCTTGATCCAGTAGAGTTCGAGCCTGATCCAGGTCCAGATTATCAACGGTACCTTGATTCCAAGGCATCGCTAACAGTAGATCCAAATAATTGCGTATGACATGAGTTTCGGGGGACGAGCTACCAAGATCGGCTAATCGCTTGGCCTCATCAGAAGCGATCTTCTTCACTGCCTCTGGCATCTCGGACTTGCCTACTTTGTCAATGTAATCGTCACGAGATTTACCAGATTCGTCTTCACCGAGTTCTTCTTTAATCGCCCGCATTTGTTCGCGGAGGATAGCTTCCCTCTGAAGTTTGCCCATTTTGGTCGATAGTTTTTCCCGGATTTCACTTTGCAATTGCAGAGCTTCCTTCTGGGTTTGCATCAACTCAAGCAAACGCAACGCTCGACTACGCATCGAGACTGTTTCAAGTAGCTCTTGCTTAGTCGCTAGTGGAACTTCGAGGTATTCGGCGCAAAGATTCATAAGGAGTCCTGCGTCATCGATCCCATTTATCAGTTCTAATACCTGACGTGTATCACCCGGGATGAGGTGCAAAATTTCTCGCGCTAGGGTCTTGATATTAGCGACTAAGGCCTCCAACGTTTTTGAGTCAGCATCGTGCACGTCAAGAGAGGGTTCAGCCAATGCCTCAATGAATTGTTCGCCAGGAGCAAACTCGTAGACTTTCACGCGGGACATCCCACGGACCAAAACTTGGTAGCCGTTTTCGCTGGATCCTCGCATTTTTTCTACCTTGCACAGCGTACCAACGGCGTAAACATCTTCGCTACCGGGCTCACCGCTCACTTCAGATTTTTGTGCCAGTGCAATGATGAGTCCATCTCGCTCATTAGCCGCCTCAATTGCGGCTACACTGCGCGGACGACCGATATTAAGTGGCAGTGTCGTGCCGGCGAAGATCACGACATTACGGGTGGGCAGAACTGGGTATTTTTTACTTAGCTCAATTTCCATGGTGGACCTCGCTCAACTTTAAGAGCCTCAAGCACTCGCAACGCAAGTACTCGCTAAAGTTATGGCGCGATAGTTACCTGTCAATGGCCGGACCGAATATAAGGATGACTTAGACAAACCCGCCGGGGTGGCCATTTTGACACAATCTAACTCAAAGATGGCAGCAGTTCTGGACGGTTAGACCCTATTGGGTACTAAAAATGTCAAAAATAACTTGCTCAAAACCTGTACGAGTTGTACTTTATAAATAGGCCAGGACGCTGTGACTAAAGCTCGGGGGGGCTTGAATCTCAGAGGTACCTGGCCGATTTTTTTTCTGCTGGGTCAGTCTTCGATTTTTTGGCGCGCCAGCAATTCAACTTTTTCGATAGCTAACATCAAGGCCCTATTTATGGGCATGATTTCGCTGTAGCTAGGTGTCGGCGCCAGAGCAAACATCCGCATACGGAAGTCAGCAAAGAGCGGTACGCTCTCACCTGCATCTATGGATTTCTGTGCTGCGGCCACTGCGTCAGGCTGCAGTCTCTTGTGCCAAAAACATGCTGCAAGTGCTGGATGCTTTGAGTCCTTTGTACTGACGGCCGCAAAGCCAAATAGCCGGCATAAACTTGGTCGTAACTCATATTTCTGACATCGACCTAGAGTCTGATCTTTTGGATCAGCAGCATAAAACACACAACGACCTTCGGGATCAGATGCAGCCTTGTCATACCATATATCAGCTTCACTTGCCTCAAGCAGGGCGTTTGCCAGTGGCAACATCTCAACCACTTGCACTTCAATACCTGGTTTTAAGCAGCACTGGCCACAACCTTCGCGGCACTTAATTTTGGTCCTAGCGGCAAATTCCTCAGTGGCCCTCTCAGCCTCTTCGAGGAGCTCTAATGCTTTGGCACGGCAGTCACTTACGAAAGACGACATATCACTCGACCTCGACCGATCCTGCCTCTTCTGGCTTCATGGGAATCTGAGCGGAGTCCTTTTTACCCACAGCTCCAGATGCCGCGGCCGAACCATTTTCTGCGGGCTGGCTTAAAGGGGAAGTTGGTGCCTTGCTGGCAGCTGCTATAGCCTCGTTAGACGTAAGCCACTTGATGACTCGGGTAAAATCGGCAAATCTGGTGTGTTTACCCTCAGCCCCGAGGAATACCATACCTAACTGACGCCCCTCAAAGGTCTTGGCCGCGACCGCTAAACAATAACGAGCGATATCTGTATAACCCGTTTTACCGGCAAGTATCTGCGCAATATTTTTTGACAAAAGTCGATCGGTGTTTTTAATTTTTATATCGCGAGTGCGATCTCCCTTGTGCGCCACTATCACGTATTCTGGCTTAGCCATAATTTCGGTGAGAACAGAATTTTTCATCGATTCTTTGAGGGCCACCATCACTTCGCGCGCTGTCGAGACATTTTCTGCGGACAGCCCATCAGGTTCTTTAAAGAAGGTTTTTGTTAAGCCCATCCGGCGAGCACGCTCAGTCATCTTGGCCGCCAAAGACGCAGGATCCAAACCACATGATTCTGCTAGTGCAGGCAAGGCTCTATTGTCGGATCGCATCAGGGCAGCATGTAACAAATCCTTGTGCGAATAACTCCAGCCCGTCGTGAGCTTAGTTTTGTCTCCACCTTTGGCAGCGTCACGATTTGATGGAGACATCTCGTGTAATGCATCCGCATCTAGTTTGCAGTCTTCAGCAATTACGAGCGCGCCAAAGATTTTGGAGATGCTCGCAATCGGTCGCACCACGTCCGCATCGCGTTCGAATAAGGTTGTATTTGTATCGAGATCAATCACTAGAGCTGCTGTTGATTTGATCTTGAGTTGTGTCAATTGGCTTAAATCTTTTACATCACCGATGCTTCTAGCTGCGGCCGCGGGTACCGACAGTATCGCAACGCTGATGAACAGTAACGCAACCCATGATGCTCCAACCTGCAACCGAGCCATGCTTGACCCCTATGATTTCTGACCAGGACTTTGCCCTTTTAACATTTGATTGTAGTACAAAAATGGCTCGGCCGTCGCTGGTTGCTCTGGCCAAAAATGCTTCGGGTACTTGCGCCCAAGTTCTGACCTAAGGCCAGGATAATGACGCTGCCAAAAACCGGCCAAATCTCCGGTTACCTGTAAAGGACGGCGATTGGGCCCCAACAAGTGGATTGTCAGACCAGACCTACCGGCAAGCCGCGGTGTGTCGGCAATTCCAAAGAAATCCTGAACAAATCCGGAAACATAAGGCTCGCGATGCGACTCATAGTGAACCTTCAATTGGCGACCATTTGCAAGGCGCAATTCCAGAGGCGCGCCACGTCTGAGCAGCTCCTGCTCCTCGTATGACAGCTGGTCCTCAATGTATGCGCCGAGATTTCGCTCAAGTATTTCTTTGAAACTCCGCTTGCCAGAGCAGATTTCGGACCGGAGTAGGTCTAACATCTCGCCCTCAAACACTGGGAATACGCTTGTCTCGCCGATCTGCGCAAGCCAAGAAGTCCTGGCGTGGTAGCTGACTAAATCCCCGTCATCGGCGAAAGGCTTCGGCCACATCTCTGTTAATTTCGCTAAAAGTAGCTCCTCAAGCTTGGCCATGTAATCACTTGATGCCGGCAAGCGCGACTCGTTAATGACTAGCTCGCCATACCTGACCTGCTTAAACACGTCTGCCCTACCGGCATCCTCGACCCAAATTGCCTGGGTGCGAGTTGAAGCTAGATTGTTCGAGAGCCCCTGGAGCACCTGCTGTGACAGTGCTGAGGCGGCATAGATCACCACACCACGGTCGGCAGCTCGATTTGCTGCCTCCGACGCATCAAAAACCAAGATGAAATCCGCATCGCGTACCGTAGAGGATTCCCCAAGGTAGCCACCGCGACCAAGACAGAAGTTGTACAAGATAGGCTGATTCTTGCCTGCAGCCTGAGGCACACTGCGCCTTTTGGCAACACGATCGGGAAACCCGGCCAACAAGCACTTTGTAAAACTGTCGTTCTCACTTTCATTAAGTTTAGGCCACTTTCCGACGGTCAACCGCACAGCCATTTGCTTATAAACCGACACCACATGCTTCACCTTGCCGTGATCGATCGCAGCGGCCAAAGTTTGCGGCGTCAACTTGAATCCCGCTTCTATTTTGGAAATGGCTTCGATTTGAAGCATCAGGTCACAGTCGGTACGAACAGCCGGCTGCATCCCACGTTTAAGGATCATACCCTCGCTCAGTAAGGTTGCAGCTGCTAACGCCGCTTCACCAATGCCCGACTCTTGCCCTGCTACGATCATTGCTGCCAGCCGAGGATGAAACGGCAGCCGCGCCAACTTTCGCCCAAGTGGTGTAATCTCGTCGGATTCATCGATGGCACCAAGCTGACTAAGCAATTGCCGCGCCGACTCAACAGCGTTCTGTAACGGCGCTTCAAACCAGGGCAGTGCTGTATCAAATTTAGTTGCTGGCAGGCCCGCGCGATCGCGCAAGTCTTGTACTGTTAAAAATATCTCGGCCAGATCTAGGCGTCGCATATCAGGCAAGGTGAAAAGTTGTCGGCCTAAAAAATCACCCTCGCTAAATAGCCTATAGGCAACCCCCGGGCCCGTTCGTCCTGCGCGCCCACTGCGTTGAATCGAGGCTGCTTGGCTCACTTTTTTGACGTCCAAAGTCGGGATCCCGCTCCAGGCAGCGTGACCAGCAATCTTGGCCAATCCAACATCAATCACCCCAGTGACTCCAGGGATCGTGATCGAGGTTTCCGCGACGTTGGTGGCTAAAATCACCTTACGCTTCGAGCTAGGCGCGAAGACTTTGGCTTGCTCGGCAGGTGTCAGGTCTGCCGCCAACGGCAAGGGGCTCACCCGGTCGCCCATGGTCTCGGCCAGGCGCTCGGCGCAACGTCGAATGTCCTGAATTCCAGGCAGAAAGACGAGTATATCCCCCTGACATCGGGAATCCTCAATCATCCTTCGAGTCGCTTTGACTACCTGCTCCTCGATCGAATCATCTGCGAGCTCGGACAGATAATCGACCGCAACGGGGAAGGTACGACCTGGGATGTCGAACACCGAGGCACCGGACAGGTAAAGTTCCAAAGCCTTAGTATCGAGGGTCGCCGACATAACCACTAATTTTAGGTCGGATCTTTGCCTCTGACGCAGGGCCGTTACCGCGGCCAGAGCCAAGTCGGTATGTAAGTGACGTTCGTGAAACTCATCGATCACTACTGCATCGATACCTCGAAGGTCAGGATCCTCCTGCAACAATCTAAGAAAGACGCCCTCAGTGACAAACAAGAGCCTGGTCTTAGCTGACTGCTTGGACCCAAACCTAATGCTATACCCTACGGTATCCCCACAAGCCTCTCCCAGCTCTTGGGCAATCCTTTCAGCCGACAGTTTGGCGGCCAGACGCCTGGGTTCCAACACCACAATCTTGCCATTTAGCGACTGCAGTAGCGACTTAGGTAACTGCGTCGTCTTACCGGCACCAGGCTCAGCCTTGACGACGACCACCCCACAATCATGTAAAGCGGCTGTAATCTCTGCCAAAAATGGAGTTATTGGCAACTTTACCGCAGTTGTCATGGGGTCGAGCTCACTTTTTTTCCACTAAGTCATCATGACTGGCCGGCCAAGTCTAACACTTGGCCTGAGGATAGAGCTAATATGACTTAGTCAGCCGCGATTCAAGCCATAGTGGCATGACCAGGGAGAAGGATAAGAATCATGTTCCAAAGCGCATACGAACTAGAAGCCAGAATTAAAGTCTCGAAGCCACGTGTCAACGTTCGTCGTGAACTGATGCCAATTGGTCAAACCGGCCATACCTTGGCAAAGCTAGTACGTCGCATTCAGGGCAAAGTCGCATCGAAGTGATACGACTTTTGCAGCTAGGCTTTATTTAAAGCAAAAAGTTCGTCGTCAAAAAGCGCGACGAGTCCCTATCCAAAATCCCCCGCACTACAGCCTTGCCCACGCTATCTTGTTTTGTCGCTACCATTGACCTAATGCTAAATGAGCGTAGGGCATCGTGCACACTTAGCGTGCCCTCAGCCGAGCTTTTCCGTCCCGTAAATGGGAATACGTCAGGTCCTCGCTGACATTGAGCGTTTAAGTTAATACGGCAAACTTGATTAACTAAACGATCGACTAGCGGTCCGACGACGTCGGGGTCGTGGCCAAAAATACTGACTTGGGCACCGTATTGCGACCCAACGATATACTGCTCTACGTCGTCCAAATCATCATAAGTATGCACAGGAATGACGGGTCCAAACTGCTCTTCTTGAGCAATTTTTGCCGTAAGTGGAACATCCGTTAGCACTGCGGGATGAAAAAGTGTTCCCTCTACCTTGCCGCCGCGCGCGGGATTAGCCAAATGGGCGCCAAGATTAACAGCATCACTGATCAGATCCGCCAAGTAGGCTGGCTTTCCAGCATCGGGCAGAGGAGTTAGCTGGACGTTTGGCTCCCACGGCATTCCCCGGACCAAACTCTCTACCTTACGAACTAGTGCTTCATGGAATGGCTTCGCAATTGAGCGATGAACAAACAACATCTTCAGAGCCGTGCAGCGTTGACCGTTAAAAGACAGCGCACCACGCACACATTCTGATGCCGCTAGATCTATATCAGCGTCAGGTAGCACAATAGCGGGATTCTTTGCGTCCAAGCCAAGAATACTTCGCAGTCGATGTGGGTTTGGGTGAGACAGTTTTATTTTATTTGCTACTGAACTAGATCCAATAAATGCGAGTACGTCGATCTAGCCACTCTGAATAGCTGGCCCAACGATATTTCTACCTGCTCCGTTGATGATGTTTACGACTCCAGGCGGGAATGCCTTCTGAAAACCTTCCAGCAGGTAATCCCACAGCAGTTGACCGTATCTAGGAATCTTTACGACTACTGTATTGCCCATGATTAGGGCCGGAATCAAAGTCGTAAACGTTTCATTTAGAGGATAATTGAAGGGACCCATACAAAGCGTCACGCCCAATGGAGCTCGACGAATCTGAGCCATGAGGCCGCCGACGAATTGAAAGCGACTCGAGTCTCGGTCAAGACGCTTCACCTCTTCGACTGTATCATCAATATATTGAATCGTCCGATCAAACTCTCCTTGAGCATCGGCCCATGTCTTGCCGATCTCCCACATGAGTGAGCGACACACTGACTCCCTTACCGCACACATCTTTTCTCGGAATGATGCCAGTGCATGTAACCGCTCTTCCATGCGCGCAAGTGGCCACTCACCCTGACCGCGGTGCCATGCTTTAGAGGCTGAGTCTACAGCTGCCATCAGAGTATCTGCGTCCACATTGGGCGTTTCGCCAATGTGCACTGCCTGACCATCCTCGCTGCAATGACTGTAAACATCACGCAAAGCGTAACCACTTGTAACGATCTCACCGCCAATCAATATACGACCACGGATCTTCGGCAAACTGGTGCTGATATCGGTCATTATGTTGGCTCCTATGCTTGAAGCGCAATTAATACTTTGAGACGGTATCATTTCACTAGAAACTATAAACACCCTTTGCTTATATAAACAACCAAATCCTGCACCCTTTCGTAATCAATGAGAACTAATTACGGCTTTGAAAGAGCATTCTCATAAGCACTGCGCGATGCCAGGGAACAGCCAAGATCTTCCCAAGACTGTAGCAGGCGCATATCATCTCCGGCACCTTGCACTTCAATCGATGCAATTTGCGCTCGATCCGCCTTGAGCTTTTGCATCGCCATAACCAGCGTTGATCGCGCGTCGTAAATAGCGTTGCTACTGTACTTAAAAGTGTCGCAAATATCGACAAACTGAAGATATTCCAGGTTAGAGGTGAGCTCTACTTGTTTCATTTGCTCAAATAGATTGGCAACGACGGCCTTACGGGAGCCATTGATGGTCCGAAAATCCGTCAGCAAAGTTCGCTCGCGAGGCTTTCGGCGCACCCACTGTATAAGGCGCCTATTCTTTGTCATTAGACCAGCCGGAGGTAGGTTTACCTTTTCGACAAATGTCGCGGCAGCTATGTTGGCACTCGCTTCGTCTATGCGGCGATTTGCATTTTCAATCTGGCTTTTGACGGCAGTTAGTCGCTTCAGAGCATCGACTGGTACAGCCACAGCCTTGTGCTCTCCGGGAAAATATGTCCCGACGTAACGCACTAAGCCACTGCCGGTTTTACTCTCATCCATAAAACTCCAAGGCGGAATTAAACGGCGTGCTGCTATACCTCGAGCCTGATCGTTATTGTCCGGCCGAGCGGCCAAGGCAGATTTGATGTAACTTCGCGCTATACGGTTATCAAGCAAAGAGTCCACAGAATCAGGTAAAAACATCGAAAAATAATCGACGATGGCGCCAGTCATGACGTCATCATTTAAATCAACTGCGTATAAGCCGCGAAATTTGTCTCGAAATTCATTGAAGTCTGCAAGTATCTGCGAAACCGATATGGGCGTGACCGGCAGTTTATCTGTTGCGAGTGCATGAATTGTAAATGGCAACTCACTGCAGTACATAGACTGCTTTGAATGAGGCTTAAGTGATTTTCTGTAAGTCGAAATGTCTCCCGTCGATTGTATACTCAACTTAAACAGATAATCGTACTTCCAGTTTTTAAATATCTTAGCCACGGCATCTTGAACTTGGCTGTGGTCCGTGCCGAGAACGCGAAAAAAATGGGTGGGTCCAATGAAGCCACAACCCGACGGGTCATACTCACCCGTAATGTCGAAATGACATAAAAAAGCATCACTATCCTCCGACGGAAAGAAGACTCTCCCCTCGCCCTCGTGATTAGCGATGACGATACCAGCGTGGTACATGCCTTTTTCAAGTAGCATCATTGGATCAAAATTAGACGATCCTATTGGCTCAAAACGGACAAAAATATCCCCTGGACGGATGTATTTGCTGATGTCGCGATTAGTTTGCATATAGCGCACACCGTGCTGAGGCAGCTGCGTCCGGTGGCGCACTGGCACCACTGGCGGTAATGGTTGACCGCGGAGATCACCGTCTGCATCCTGACTAAGTCGCTCCATTGGCATGCTGTTGAAGGGATACGGCTCTTCGGGCAGGTCGACACCACTGAGCAGCCAACTCGAACTTAAGTCCGATTTCGCTGACTCCTGCTTAGACCTACAACCGCTTGTCAGGATGGCCCAACCACCAATTGCCAGCACAAAGTAGGTCCAACCACTGGCAACTAAGCCTCTCTTCATGGAATGCCTCGCTATTATCCGGTGAGCATGAGCAATTTGTTTGATGGAGAGCCGTATTATAGCGTAGCAAAAAAAACTTCTCGAGAGTCAAAAGCTAGTATTTTGACTCTCGAGATTAATGTTGGGACAACATCCTAGGATGCTATTTATGATTAATTACTCAGGCTGTGGAAGACCTTTACAGTGGCTCGAATCCACTTGCTGATAAGCAACTGGAAATCCCCACTGACACGTCTTCGGGTCCAACGTTTCGAACATATACAGGTATTTCAAACTTTTGCCGACGACCACACATTGAGCGGGTCGGTACATTCCATTTATCGCGCATATAGGTGGCAGGGGTGCAATTGGAGGTAAAACTGGAGGTGCCACTACTGTACCAGGCTCCTCTAACACAATCACAAGACCGCCAGTTCCGTCTGACACTTGACGCATCGTGATGTTTGCGGTGGCCGTTTTACCGGCTTGAATGGTGACTGTACCTTCACCCTGACTATATACCCTCCCCGTCTTGGCATTGAGGATCGTCACGGAGATCCCATACTTTCCAGCTTTAAGGTCATTTATCTTGATTGGCTTACCATTGAGCGGAAAATTCGATGGAGTAGTGGATGACGCGGCACCAAGTAAACATGGACGCCCGAGTAACTTGCCATCCGACGAAACACTCTGGCAGTCGCCTGGTACTGCATCGATTTGATAAAGAGTCACCTGCACCGTATCAAGCCACGATGGCAGGTCACTGGGCAGGAGTAGGGACAGGCCAGTTTCGTTGCCTATTTTGATGGCTTGCACGTCGGCACCTTTGGACTTTCCCTGGTCGTCGTGCATCCTGTCATTCAAACCGCATCCAGTGCCTAATACGAACATGGATACCAGCATTGAAACTCTAGTTGCTGTTCTTATGATAAGTTTTACTTTTGACATCTTAACTTCCTCCTAAATAAATAATTATTTGCTGTGAATTCCGCCTTACCTCTTTGTTTGTCACACATAGCCCTTATCGGCAGATGGGAACTCGAAGTTTCGCAAGTGAAGCGAGAAAGCGTATACAAGCGTATACAAGCGCAAGAATCTTTGAATTCCTGTCTTAAAATTTGACAGCTGTAGTGCCTTAGGCCTTGCTACATCCAAGCCATCCAGAAAAATCATCAATGCGATCGGACGCTTAAAAAGCGGCCCTGTTTTTGCTGCACGTTCTTGTCGCCTGCGCTCAAGGAGATCCAAGATGCAGCACCCAAACTCTGACCAATATCCCAATGCCTACTGTGTAAAATGCGGTTGCGAGACGCCCACTAACTTCAAACATTCTGTGATCCTGGCCAATCAGTCGCGAGCGATGAAAGGCCTTTGCTCAAAGTGTACTTCGGAAGTTTACCGGATCATGCCCAAGATAGAGGCTGCTACCGACAAGACCCCACTGACAGGTGCGGAAAAACGCCGCTACCCGGATGCTTTCTGCCTTAAATGTCAGGCGCATACCCCAACTAAGAACGCTCACACGGTGGTTTTAGATAACCGCAGTCGGGCGGTTACGGGCCAGTGCGGCCACTGCAACCATGATGTTTATCGGATCATCGGTCCTACCTCGATGCAAACAGTATCGACCGAGTCCGTTAGCAACAAAGGTGAATCGTCTAAGGAACATAAGGTCCAGGGGGTGCCGTTGCCAATTAAAGCCAATCTGCGCTTAATCAAATCACCGACGTCTCAACGGAGGTCGATTGGGGATCTTGCCAGCAGTAAAGTACTGCCGCGAGTACTGCTAGGGCTAATCATGGTTGGCTTGGTTGCCATTGGTATGATGGCGATTAACCAGCACTAAAATCACCTAAATATAAGAAAACACCGCCTAAACTCGACATGCTACCGGTGTCGAGTGAGGGCTTGAGATTTATCGGCGTCGGTGCCATAGTGGCGCGCGATGTCGATACTTATAAGCTGTCAAAACCTATCCAAATCCTATCATGGACGCCTCCTATTCCAGTCCCTTTCGGTGAGTGTGAATGCTGGGGAGCGCCTTGGTATCATCGGGCCTAACGGCGCCGGCAAGTCTACTTTTTTGCGTTTACTTGCCGAGAGAGAAGAGGCTGACAGCGGATTGATTACACGCCAGCGTGGCCTCAGGGTTGCCTATATTGAGCAAACAGCTGAATTCCCCGCTGACGAAACGGTCGGGAGTATTATCGCTCTCGCTGCCAAGAATTCTACTTTGAGTCCAGATGAGGCGACTGCACGCACGGTGAAGCTGCAGGGCCAACTCGGATTCGATCCAAGCGCCAAGGTCTCAAGTCTTTCCGGCGGGTGGAAGAAGCGTCTCAGCATCGCAGCAGCAATGGTACAGGCTCCTGATGTCATGCTGCTCGACGAGCCTACTAACCATCTCGATCTCGAGGGTATCCTTTGGCTTGAGCGCGTGCTTAAAAGCGCCCCCTTCGCTTGGGCCATGGTGAGCCATGATCGCTACCTGTTGGAGCGCGTGGCATCTCGTATCCTTGAGCTAGCTCCCATCTATCCTACTGGCGCTTTCGTCAGCGACGGTAATTACGCTTCGTTTTTGACCAAGCGGGCAGAATACTTAGAGAGGGAACAGCGCCTCTCTGAGACTTTAGCCAATAAGGCCAGACGCGAAGTCGCCTGGCTGCGTCGCGGTGCACAAGCACGCACCACCAAGGCGCAGTATCGGATCGATGAGGCCAACAAGCTTTTGCAAGATCTGGATTCTGTGCGAGGTCGCCTGGTTAATCGGGAGACCCGTATTGATTTCAGCGCTACGGGTCGCAAGACTAAACGCCTACTTGAGTTGACTAAGGTCGCGCGACGCATAGGTGATCGCACCCTTGTTGATGACTTGAGTTTTGTGGTTATGCCGGGAATGAGTATAGGTCTGATGGGTGCTAACGGTACCGGTAAGACAACTCTACTTAAGCTGCTGGCGGGCGAGTCCAAACCTGACAGCGGTACTATTACTTTTGCCGACAATCTTAAAGTAGTTTACTTCGATCAAGAACGCAGCCAGCTCGATCCTTCGGTTAAACTAAGCGACTTTTTGGGCGACGGCAGCGATTCGGTAGTATTCCGTGGTCGATCGGTCCATTTGGCTAGTTGGGCACGGCGCTTTCAGTTCCGCCCTGAGCAGCTGCAACTGCGGATCGAAGACCTTTCGGGCGGTGAAAAGGCTCGCGCCTTAGTTGCCAAGCTAATGCTGGCACCGGCAGACGTCCTGCTTTTGGACGAACCCACCAATGATCTAGACATTCCGACCTTAGAAGCGTTGGAGGAAAGCCTGCAGGATTTTCCCGGCGCTATCGTCCTCGTTTCGCATGATCGTTATTTTTTGGGCCAGATCACCAATATGCTCATTGGCCTTGATGGGACTGGTAAAGTTGGGCTCTTTGCCGACATCGAGCAATGGGAGGACACTCTCAAGCAGTCCCGATCGGCTGACAAACCAGATTCAAATTCTGACAATTCAAATGCTGGCAGTAAATCTGTTAGCCGCCCCAAATCGACTACTAAACGCCTTTCATATATCGAACAACGTGAATATGACGGCATGGAGGCTGCGATTGCAGATGCCGAAGCTGCGCTTGAAACAGCACAGACTCACGCCGAGGATCCTGCCGTCGTGACATCCGCCATCAAATCTGGAGAAGCATTTGCCGAGCTCGAAAAGGCTCAAAGCAAAGTTGACCAATTATATGCCCGGTGGGCAGAGCTCGAAAGCAAACTGACATGAGCCGACTTAACTTTAATTTAATGGCGACGGCCTCTGCGTCGCAGGCTCGCGCTGGTACCATGCAAACTCTGCATGGTCCGGTACGCACTCCCGTGTTTATGCCCGTAGGCACCCAGGCCACGGTCAAAGGTATGCGCGTTGAGGAGCTACGCTCAGTTGGTGCTCAAGTGCTACTTGCCAATACCTACCATTTACTTTTGCGCCCGGGGCCGGAGGTATTTCGTCACTTCGGCGGTATCCACCGCTTTATGAATTGGGACGGACCAGTCCTTACGGACTCGGGTGGATTTCAGATTTTTTCTCTACCGAAAGAGCGCCGCATCACCGAAGAAGGCGCTAGCTTTCGCAGCTATGTGGACGGCAAAGCTATTCTGCTTAGTCCCGAGGTCAGTATCGCAACGCAACGGGCGATTGGTAGCGACATCATGATGGTACTGGATGTTTGTGTACCATCGACCAGCACCCGTGATGTCGCCGCCAAGGCTATGGAAAGGACTCACCGTTGGGCTCTGCGCAGCTTGGCAGCGCGCGAGGATAGTCCACAGTCACTTTTTGCCATTGTGCAAGGTGCCTGCGACGAGAACTTGCGGCGGGAAAGCGCGAGTTTTCTCCGTGAGCATCCGTTCGATGGCTTTGCCATTGGTGGACTTGCTGTCGGCGAGACTAAAGACGAGCGTGAACACTTTTGTGGCCTAGCTACAGCCATGCTGCCAGATCATTTGCCGCGGTATTTGATGGGTGTAGGTACGCCGATTGATCTTCTCGAAGCAGTTCATCGTGGCGTTGATATGTTTGACTGCATTTTGCCATCGGCACTGGCTCAGCAAGGTACCGCCTTCACTCATAAGGGTCTGGTGCGCCTAAGACGCAGTGTCTACAAATTCAACGACGTTCCAATTGACGACGAGTGCTCTTGCTACACGTGTCAAAACTACACGCGTGCTTATCTGCACCACCTCACTAAAGCCTCCGAAGGCCTAGGGTGGCACATGATCACGCAGCACAACCTCCACTTCTACGGTGAGCTGATGGCAGAGATGCGTCGTCACATCATTGACGATTCTTTTGCCGAGTACCGATTAGCTAAACGTCAGGAAATCACGATCGTCGATCGCGATTTCCCAACCAATTCAGTTCAAACTCTGAGCTAGTTAAGTACAGACGTACGGGGTTTCATTTTGCGAGGCCCCACAAACTGACTCAAGATGCGGCTTTGCGAAAAAACTGCACCACTTTGGTTGCTGCCTTGAATGGCGCATATTCTCTTGCCTTAAAGACCTTATCGAGCGGGGTCTGAAAGACGTGGTTGGTATAATTACTGATGGTCTTGATCGAGATGGCAAGGATGATAGACATGATGTGTTGCTCGGTATATCCAGCCGCAAGAAAAGCTGCGACATCTTGCTCCTCCGGATAACCGCGCTTGACCACCATCACACGTGTGAATTCGACAAGCGCCGCATATTTTGCATCTGGGATCGGTTGATCGTCACGGATGGCATTAGTCACGGCCGGTGGCAATTTTGACTTGATGTCCGCCATGATGCTGTGAGCGGCGACGCAGTAATCACAGCCATTTTCCTTACTGATGACAATGAATACGGCTTCCTGCTCGGACGATGTAAAACCAGAGTTTAGGCTGAACTCTTCATAGCCGCGGTGATAAGTGTTCATGAGAGCCGGCGAATTTGCCATCACTCGTGGAAGGTTGGCGATCATGCCGAATTTCGCTTTGACTTCCGCTAACAATTCGCGGGCCCGGCCCTCGGCTTTGGCTGGATCGACTGGATTCAAGGTCATTTTGTAAAGGCTCATGATTGGCTCCTCTGTGTGTGTTTATCGAAAAGGGACAAGATCATCTCGCCCGTAGCTCTTTGAAGAACTTTCTCTTCAGCGTCCGGTATAGGCTGCCTCTGGATGGTATCTAGGACGCCATAGGTCATGTTTGTAATCAGAAACCCTACCGTTTGGTGATCCATCGCCCCTAAGTCGATTTGGCGGATTTTAAAGGCGAAGGTCCATAGCTGCTCAATCCGTTCAAGGGCTTGATCCAGGGCTTGAGTTAAATCACTACTGGGAATCTGCCGGCGCAGTAATCCAAACAAGGGCGTCTTGCGGAGATAACTGTCAAACATCAGGTCGATTAGGTTGTGAACCGCCTCGGTTAAAGGCTGGCCGGCGAAATCAGCTACACCCTGTTCAAAGCGACTGACCAATTGTTCGCATTGCAGGTCAATCAGCGCCTGGAGCACCGCATTCTTATCCGTAAAATACTGGTATAGCGTAGAGACGCTGATGTTCGCTTCCTCAGCTATATGGTTTGTATTGAGTTCCTCATAACCGTCACGTACCAAAATGCGCACTGCTGCTAACAAAATTTCGTCCATCGTCGCTTGAGCACGCGACTGAAGTGGGGCCCGGCTTACGGAGGGATTGCTCTTGGGTGCTATCACGCGCCGTTTGATTTTCTTGACCAAGCACTCGCGCTGGATCCTTGCGATCATCTTGTCTTGCGGGCTTGATTTGGCGTTTTGTTTGGCTGTCATGATCGGTCTTCCCTCGCTACTGATAGCCCCTTATCGGCGTCTTTGCTCGGAAACTTTAGCGAAAAATGCAATCTCGAAGAGTTTATTTAAACCAATGATATTTATAATTAATTAGAAAAAATGGTGGGATTTTTGGGGAAGCAAGGCGAGTTTTTACTCGGATTTTTAGGATGAACGGGAGGTGGAACGCTGGGTGGCCGCTAGGTTGCCACGATGGACCAAGAAGCGGACTCCCAAAGCAAAAGTTGGTCGCACGACAAGCCTAAAATAATTTGCAATTTATACCTAATGACGGAGTCCGAGGGCATTTTCGGTGGATTAGAAGCCGTCTCGCTAGAAGAAACGGGCACTTTGAGTTCCGCTCGTTCTTAGCGATCC